>NZ_JCAXDX010000040.1:0-1825 GCF_059758575.1 Sinorhizobium sp. GQ132
ACCTGGTCTGCAGTGCAGGGATGGCTCAACAACCCTGGGGTCGTAGGTGCGTCTCGGTTCACGCAGATCGTGGTCAACCCTATCGGACGGCACGGCGATATCATGGAACACAGCGCCTGGGTCAGCAGGCGCTGGAGGCTTCCCCTGTCGGCTGCCGGGAATCCGCCGGCGGGCCGCGCCGAGAGATCGGGAGCCAATGCGGCGCGGGAAGTGCCTTTCGATCCGAACGATCCGGATGCGCGCGACAGCTTCCTCAACCGACTGTGCGAAGGCGCTGGCATACTCGAAATTCTGATCGACAAAATCAGTGCCCCGATCGAAGGCGCGCGCGACAAGGCGCTCATCACGGCGGGGCTGGCACAAGCCAGTATCGCCGCGGCGGGATTGGTTGGATTGCCGCCTCCTCCGTTCTTGGTTTACATTCGCGACACGGCGCTGGGAGTTGCGATCGCGGCTCAGGCGACCCTCGCTCTTCTGGCTGTGGTTAGGGGGTTCGCGCCGGGGACAGTGCACGTCAATGAAGCGCTCGGCGACATCTCCAACTTTCTTGCGGAAGTCGATCAGCTCTGGATCCTTCGGCTGCTGTCGGACATGCTCATGGGCTCGGACCAGAAGCCAAGGGCCATGACGGCGATCAGCTACGCGGTCATGGACATCCACAATTATCGCGACTGGGTCTGCTCAAAGAACGGCGATTCAATCGAGGTGTTCTTTTCGGCCTGGTCGCTCGACGCGATCAATTTCCTCAACCTGCTGTTCGCCCGTGTTCGGCAGCTGGAGGCGGGTATGCTTCCGGAGACCAACGGCGAGCGAATGGCATTTCCGGGTTATGTCGCGATCAGATTCACAGGGAAGACCGGAGCCCTGATCGGAATGCAACGATGGAATTCCACCGTTTCGATCGAAATCGCGAGCATTAATGCCTGCAAGGGAACAGCGCCGCTGTTGGCACGCGTTCACCAGGACGCACTCGAGGCGATTGGTGCCGGCGTCCCTCTGGCACGGATCCACTGGGGGCAGAAGAACACGGTACCAATGCGCCATGTCGAGGCTGCTTATGATGCATGGGTGCCCGGCGGCGACCTCGCACTCTGGCGCCAGCAGCTGTCGCTTCTCACCCGCAACGGACGTGACGCAGTCTTCAGCACCGCGTTTACTCGCCAGGCAGGCCTCGAAGTGGTTCAGCCGCTCGTGGGAAGTTTCGCCGCAAGCCCCGACACCGTCTGCGCGCACTCAACGGTGGATGTCAGCTGGGAGGCGGAAGATAATCCGAAGGGCACGGTTGCCCGCCTTCAGCTGAAGGGCGTGACGCCTGTCACGGCCGAGGTGACGATTGCTTCCGTGGGTTTGAAGGGGGCCATGCAGGTTCCGATACCACCTGGCCAGCACGAGCTCGCGTTGGTAGTGGAATACGGGCTTAATGGCCGCACGTTGAGAGACCGGCGGGCGCTGCGCGTCCGCGCCGTGACCGCGGGCGATCTCGTGACCTTTATTCTGGAGGCGACCTGCGGGTCGTTTTCTAACGTGAATCGCTGGTGGGTCGACATCAATATGGGCGGCCTTAGCTATTCGCCGGACATTCAGGTCGAGGCTCTGAAAGTCATTTCATCGACCGGCGGGAGCTGGCGACTGAGGCGTTCCGGCAAGCCCGACATGGTGCTTACCAGCGCGACTTCACCGCTGCCCGTCGCCGATCGGCCGCCACTTCATAACAGCAGCTGGCGCTTCCTATCCGAGGCAACTGGCTGCACCGGCCCGGTGCCGACGCTCACTATCCAGTTCACCGTCTCGTGCTAGGCTGAGGGAGATCATCGATGGCTGAAAT
>NZ_JCAXDX010000041.1:0-1797 GCF_059758575.1 Sinorhizobium sp. GQ132
GTAAGCGGTGACGTGAGGCCGTTACTTCTTGAAGTTCCAGGGCATCAGAGCGTCGAGATCGCTTGATGGCCAACCTGCGGCGATACGCTCAAGCGTCTGCGTCAGCCAGGCCAGCGGATCGACTTCGTTCATCTTGGCGGACTGGATGAGCGTAGAGAGCGTCGCCCAAGTCCTTCCACCGCCGGCATTTCCGGCGAATAGGCTATTTTTCCGAACAATTGCCTGAGGCCGGATGGCACGCTCAACAATGTTGGAGTCTATCTCGATGCGCCCGTCATGGAGGAACTGTTCGAAGGCTTCCCGCCGATTAAGGGCATAGCGAATGGCCTCGGCGAGCTTTGATTTTCCAGAGATGCGGGACAGCGTGTCCTGCCAGAGTTTGTAGAGATCGGCAACGACTGCAGCGGAGGCATCCTGACGGGCGGCAACGCGAACATCGGGGCCTTGTCCGCGCACCTTTTCCTCGATCGACCAAAGTGCGCCCATCTTTTCGATCGTCGCCGTTGCGACCTTTGAGCTGTCGTTTGCGTGCAGCTCGTAAAACCGACGTCGACTATGCGCCCAGCACCCCGCCAAAAGAGCGCCGTCGTTTCTGCGGTCAGGGCGGGCAACACGGTTATAGGCAGTGTATCCATCGATCTGCAGAATGCCGATAGCCTTCGAGATGGCGAGCAACACAATCACCGGATCGACTGTCTTCAAAGCGATAGGCCACTATCGGCGGTCCACTGCCGCCGAACGGTCGGTCGTCCCGCGCGTACGCCCATAAATACGCTGTCTTTGCCGACCCCGATCCGGGAACAAGGGTCGGCAATGTCGTCTCGTCGGCGAATATTCGTTCGCCTCTCTTGATCTGGCTGAAGATGTAGTCCGCGAGGATCTCGAGTTCGAATCCGAGCTTGCCCATCCACCGTGCCATGATCCCGCGGTCGACTTCGACATGATCGCGCAGGAAGATCGCCTCCTGTCGATAAAGCGGCAACCCGTCGCCATATTTAGAAACCGCGATATAGGCGAGCAGCGCTTCTGTCGGAATGCCGCTTTCGACGAT
The DNA here is from genome assembly GCF_059758575.1 of Sinorhizobium sp. GQ132. Taxonomy (NCBI): domain Bacteria; kingdom Pseudomonadati; phylum Pseudomonadota; class Alphaproteobacteria; order Hyphomicrobiales; family Rhizobiaceae; genus Sinorhizobium; species Sinorhizobium sp. GQ132. The sequence continues at coordinate 1,052 of NZ_JCAXDX010000041.1, forward strand.
ATGCGCCGGGGCCGATGCCTGGATGACACCGTCTTCGTTCTTGAAGGCATACTTCGGGCGATGGGTGACAATCACCCGGAACTTTGGCGGGATAACATCAAGCCGCTCGGAGATATCTTCCCCGATCAGGACCTTCTGTTTGCCAGCATGTTCGGGCAGTTCGTCCGGTTCAATGACTACATGCACCCGCTCCAGGTGCGGAGGAAAGCCCCTGCGTGGACGCGGCGCATGCTTTGCAGCGGCTGGATTGCGACCCTTGGAAACCAGCGCCTCGATCGCGGCAATGCCAGTGTCGATTTCTTCGAAGACAAACGCGCCCTGTTCGTCCAGGTCTGCCTCGATGGTCTTTCCCTGCTTTTCCGAGCGGCGGCCATACCTGTATCGATTGAAGGCTTTGAGGATCAGCTTCAACTTGGCGATCTGTTCGTCAGCGTCCGCATTGCGGGCCTTCAGATCAGCGACTTCGTCTTCCAGAACATCGGCGCGCGCAGCCTTTGCGGCCATCGCCATGACCATGGCTTTCAGCGCATCAACGTCATCAGGAAGCTCGAGATCGGCTGGTGTCATGCCCTAATGTAGAGCACATTTCGGCGAGATTTTCCCTCAGTTTCAGCCGCCTGATTCACTCTGCCGCAGGGCTTTACCCAGCAAATTCCGGCCGCTTTACTGCAACCGTGCGCACGCGCTTCCAGTCCATCCCGTCCACCAGCGCCATCAGTTGGGCGTGGTTGAGCTGCACGCGGGAC
>NZ_JCAXDX010000042.1:0-1454 GCF_059758575.1 Sinorhizobium sp. GQ132
GCGGCGTGTTCCGGAACGCGGCGCGATGACCGGCGTTAGGTCGGCCTGAGACGGGCGAAGAGGGCGAGATTGTAGGCGACCACCGAGGACCAGACGTAGGTCTTGAAGTGGTCAAGCCCGCGCCAGGTGCAGCGGGCCAGGCCATAGGTCCGCTTCAGGCAGGAGATGCCGGCCTCGATGCCGGCCCGGAAGTTTCTGAGCTTTCGATACACCCAGCGGCTCCTGACCATGTCTTCGATCCTGAGGCCGCTCTTCTTATGGAAGGCCATGTCGCGTACACCCCAGGCCTTGGCCTGGCGCAGGTTTTCACGGCTTGCATAGCCGCCGTCGGCGGCCGCCTGCCGCGGCGCCTCGCCATAGAAGGCGATGTGGCGCTCCAGTAGGGGCAAGAGCCGCTCGCTGTCGGCTGGATTGCCGGCTTCGATGACGAGATCGAGGATCAGTCCGCTCCTGCCGGTGGTCAGATTGAGCTTATGTCCGTAATCGACGTCGCGGCTGCCCTTGACGATGATGTCGGCATGCGGTTCGAACAGGCTGACAAGCTTCTCGCCGGCCGGCACTGCTTCGCCGGCTAGCACCCGCCGCTCGGTCTGGGCGATGATCTGCGTGATCAGTGGCTGATAGTGGCGAACCTGGGCCTGCCAGAGTTTGCCCGCCGGGCCCGCCGCCAGCGGCAACTGTGCCGCCGCCTGCTGCAGATAATCCAGGGTGTTCCGGGCGATCCTGAGCAGAGCGCGGTAGTGCTGAACCCGTTTCGGGCGACCGCGGGTATACTCGATCACCCGAGCCCGCTTCTTCGCCGCGCGGCAGTGATCGTGCCAGGGAATGGTGCTGCCCAGCGAATCCGCCTGCTGCAGAAGACGAACCATCACCCGCACGCAGTCCCACAAAAGACTGCTGTCGCTTGGTTCGTGGATCAGCGCCGCCGTGACGGTGCTGTCCACACGCACGACCCTGCCGCTTTCCAACCTTTCTTGCCGGGCGCTGGCCAGCAGCATTTTGTTGACCGCTTCCCAGGTGTCCGCCCGGATCGCGCTGATCGTCTTGTGCAAGACCGACTTTTTCGGGCTCCATCCCCATGGCAGCCGGGCAAAGGCCCGGAACGAGGCGGAATCTTCCAGATGAAACGCCAACTCCTCGTAGCTCAACTGGCGGTACTGTTTGAGGAGGGCACAGCGCAGCACCGCCTCCGACGGCAAACCCTGCCGGCCAGTTTCCGTGACCCCCTGTCGGCGCAGATCGGACGTCACCAAATTCAAAAGATCGCGATGGGCGTCCAGCCACTGCGACATCGCCTCCAACTCACGACCGATCTCGTGCTCGGCGAAAAGATCGAATATGCTGCCCTGGACGGTGCGTTCTTGGCGCATTGTCGGCTCCGGCGGTTGCGGGTTTGTCTTTAGAATCAGTGGCTTGATGCTAAAGTGTACCTAAAACCGCCGGGCCTTGCCCGC
>NZ_JCAXDX010000043.1:0-1319 GCF_059758575.1 Sinorhizobium sp. GQ132
TGAATTAGCCCCCGAAAGGTCCGGACATGCTCCCCCACTTAGCTAAGTGGGTAGGAGTAATGTTGGTAATATGACTAGCAGCAATTTTAAGATGGAAGTTCTCTCCGGGCCGGAACGTCGGCGGCGCTGGAGCACGGCAGAGAAGCTGGCGATCATCCACGAGACCTATGAGGCGGACGCGACGGTGAGCATCGTCGCGCGTCGGCACGGCATTCAGCCGAACCAGTTGTTCACCTGGCGCAAGCTGGCGTCCCAAGGTGCATTGACGGCGACGGCCGCCGAAGAGGAGGTTGTTCCGGCATCCGAATACCGGGCGCTTCAGGCGCAGGTGAAGGAGTTGCAACGACTGTTGGGCAAGAAGACGATGGAGAGCGAAATCCTGAAGGAAGCCCTCGAAATCGCCGGTAGCTCAAAAAAACATCTGTTGCGCTCGCTCTCTCTTCCGAGGGGGATTTTGGGATGAAGACCGTTTGCGAAACTTTGGGTGTCGCTCGCTCGAATATCGCCGCGCGTGCCGCAGGCTCCCCTTCCAGAGCCAGAGGACGCCCGCCACTACCTGATAGCGAGCTGGTGGAGGACATCAAGGCCGTCATCGCCGATATGCCCACCTACGGCTATCGGCGTGTCCATGCCATCCTGCGTCGGAATGCCCGGAAACTGGGCCGTTCGTGGCCCAATGCCAAGCGCGTCTACCGGGTGATGAAGCTGCACAATCTGCTATTGGTGCGCCACACCGGAGCGGTCGATGATCGTCTCCACGACGGTCAGGTCGCTGTCGAACGTTCGAACATCAGATGGTGCTCCGACGGGTTCGAGATCGGCTGCGACAACAAGGAGAAGGTCCGGGTCGCCTTCGCCCTAGACTGCTGCGACCGTGAAGCAATCGCCCATGTCGCCACCACCGAGGGCATCAAGAGCCAGGACGTGCAGGACCTCGTGATCACAGCAGTGGAGAACCGCTTCGGCCGCATCAACATGCTGTCCGAGCCCATCGAATGGCTCACCGACAACGGCTCCTGCTTTGTTGCCAGGGACACCGCATCCTTGCTCCGCGACATCGGCATGGAACCTTGCACGACACCGGTGCGAAGCCCACAGTCGAACGGCATGGCCGAGGCGTTCGTCAAAACATTCAAGCGCGATTACGTCTCGGTGAACCCAACCCCCGACGCTGAAACCGTCATGGCCCAACTGCCGTTCTGGTTCGAGCATTACAACAATCTTCACCCGCACAGTGCTTTAGGATATCAATCGCCGCGCGAGTTCATCAGCTCGCAATCTCAAACCTGAGCATGTCCGGTCTTTTGGGGGCAACTCCA
>NZ_JCAXDX010000044.1:0-856 GCF_059758575.1 Sinorhizobium sp. GQ132
CTAGGTCGTAAACTCATAAAACCACTTGTTGTTTAGTCGCGCCGATGATTCAAGGCTTCCGAATGAGGGAGCCTTGGAATGACGCGCCGCCGCTACGAACTCACCGACCACGAATGGTCAATCCTGTCGCCGCTGTTGCCCAACAAACCGCGTGGTGTTCCCCGCGTCGATGATCGGCGGGTGCTGAATGGCATCCTCTGGCGGTTTCGGACGGGCTCGCCCTGGGCGGAAATCCCGGAGCGCTATGGTCCGCCGACCACCTGCTACAACCGCTTCGTCCGCTGGCGGAAGGCCGGTGTCTGGGATCGGCTTCTTGAAGCCGTTTCCGAGGCTTACGATGGCGACATCGTCATGATCGACTCAACCTGTGTCCGCGTTCACCAGCACGCGGCCACAGGAAAAAGGGGGATGGAGACGATGGCGGCATGGGACGTTCCCGTGGCGGGCTCACGAGCAAAATCCACGCGCTCGTCGACGCCGAAGGTCGCCCCGTCAACCTCCGTCTGACCGGCGGGCAGATCGCCGACTGCACCGAGGCCGACGCGCTGACGGACGAGCTCGGCGAAGGAGATATCCTGCTGGCTGACAAGGGCTACGACAGTAATGCCATCCGGGCCAAGGCCGCCGAGCGAAAGGCCTGGGCCAACATTCCGCCGAAGACCAACCGGAAGGGGTCATTCGTTTTCTCGCGCTGGGTCTATCGGCAGCGGAACCTCGTGGAGCGGTTCTTCAATAGGATCAAACAGTTCCGAGGCATCGCAACCCGATACGATAAGCACCCGGAAAACTACCTCGCCGCCGTAAAGCTCGTCGCCGCGAGGATATGGTGTCAAAGTTTATGAGTCGACGCCCTAGC
>NZ_JCAXDX010000045.1:0-843 GCF_059758575.1 Sinorhizobium sp. GQ132
ATCTTCTGGGCAAACTCCTCTTGCAAAGCATCGAAGGTCGTGAGCGCGGGAGCTTCTAACAAAGGCTGTCGTTGCAGCTTAAACCATTTTCCCTCGCCGTCAGTATCGTCGCAGACCTCGAGATTCTTGAAGATTCCCCGGAAAGTGAACGGCACCCCTTCTCTCGATCTTACGAAGCAAAAAATCGGTCGCTCTGGATTTGCGATAATTAGTTGGTTTGAACTCGACTTAGTGGAAATTGTTCCTAATTTTGATTGGAGATATGACTTTAGCAGTTCATTAGTTTTCAGCCATTCGTTCTTATATTTTTTTCCACCGATGGTTGTCTTTAATAAGATGGCGTCCTGCCCTCCGCTGGTTTTTACAGCAAGTATGCCTCCTGACCGGTTGTCATAAGTTTGCGCAATGATGCTTATGTCAAACGATGAGTATTCACCACCAATTACAAGGCGATCGACAAATATCCTGTCATTTTCCTGTCCAAATTGCTTAAGAAACGCCGGCGTTATATCTTCGAATGTTTTAAATCCGGCTTCTTTCAACCGGTATGCTGTCTTTGAGTGAAGGCTATTTCTACTGAAACGGAGGAGGTATGCCTCTAGATCTCCGAGTGACTTGAAATGGTTAATCCACATCCGGGTGTGGTTAATGGTTGAAACTAGTTCCTGTGGTGCTCCCTTTGTCAAAACAGGCTCAAAAATCGCTTCGTTCAGGAAAGCAATTGCTTCATCCAATTTACTCATGCGGCTTCTCGGCGTTCGGTGGCATCTGGAAGATTGTTGAGAGAAGATCCAATTAAAGGTGCGAATTTTCCGTTAGCAGCCCTTGCTGTCGGACCCAGCG
>NZ_JCAXDX010000046.1:0-823 GCF_059758575.1 Sinorhizobium sp. GQ132
TCCAGGAGCGCAGGCCAGATGCTGACCTCTGAGGTCAGATCACGTGGCTAACCGAGAAAATTAGAGCTACATCGGAGTCCAGGTTACATTAATTCTTACGCCTGCGCGAGATGAGCTGCGACTGCAGCAGCTACGCCAGCATCGTCAGACTGCGGAACCGGACGATCTGTTCCATGACCAATTCACGACCAAGACCGGACACTGCGTTATGCTTCGCATACCCGCGGTGACGAGTCGCCTGCGGGCCAATGTTCGCCTTGATTCATCGCCGTCTGTATTTCGACTTTATGAGCTTTTGCTGGTACTTCTTTTTGCTAACTACGCCTTTTGGACGGCAAGTATTACAATGAGGGTGGTAGGGCCAAAGAGGTTATCGGCATCGCAGTAGCTTCATTGCGATTCCAAAAAGACCGCTCCGTGATCTTTCGGACCAAGCCCGCCTAAGCCACTCAGGCTCTTTTGAAAGCGCGTCCAGGCCGACCAGGCTTGTCACAGACCACCTGAGGATTTGAGAAACAGGGGCAGACATTATGGAACGGCAGCATGAAATTCGAGTCGAGACATATGAGGACGTGATCACCCATGAAAAAGAGATACTCGGCCGCATCGCCGCGCGGCCAAACGGTGGCCGCCTTTTTCTGATGGATCCCAGCCGGCTGCTAAGTGAAGTCGGTGTCTTCCTATCGGAGCGTGCGCTTGCCGAGTGGGATCACGCCAGTGGCGGCTTCTTCACGTCACGAGGGCATGGCGGCACGTACGACGTCCTGGCCGCGAGCGATCCGGCAGCGGCTCGTTCGTGTATACGTGTCAGGGCGCTCGTCTC
>NZ_JCAXDX010000047.1:0-797 GCF_059758575.1 Sinorhizobium sp. GQ132
TCTACTCAGCTTGCCGGCATGCTCTCGATGGTTGATTCAGCCCTCGAATCGATGGCCAGCGCTGCTTCGTCGCTCGGCTCGATTTCCTCTCGCATCGACATGCAGAAAGAGTTTGTATCCAACCTGACGGACTCGATCGACGCCGGCGTTGGCCGACTCGTCGATGCCGACATGAACGAGGAATCGACCCGCCTGAAGGCGCTGCAGACGCAGCAGCAGCTCGCCATCCAGGCGCTCTCGATCGCCAACTCCGACTCGCAGAACGTGCTCTCGCTGTTCCGCTAAGCGTCGCTACACGCGGAAGGCTGAGCCGCGTAGACCGACTTCAGAAGGCCGCGCTCAGCGATGGGTGCGGCCTTTCGTTTTCTCGATAGTGTTTCAGTATTCGTTAACCATGTTGGGCTTAGATGACCTCATCGAAGCGGCGGGTTGACCCGAATTTCAATGGGTTAGCAGGCATGATGCTGACCGCCGTTCCCGGTGCGACCGGAATGTCCCTTTCTTAACCAGCCATCAAGGGGCACCATCTTATGACTAGCATTTTGACCAACATCGCGGCCATGGCCGCGCTGCAGACTCTGCGCACCATCGGTTCCAACATGGAAGAGACGCAGGCACATGTCTCGTCCGGCCTCCGCGTCGGCGAAGCTTCCGACAACGCCGCCTACTGGTCGATCGCAACGACCATGCGCTCGGACAACATGGCTCTTTCGGCCGTTCAGGACGCCCTCGGCCTCGGCGCCGCCAAGGTCGACACCGCCTATTCCGGTATGGAATCGGCGATCGAAGTCGTCAAG
>NZ_JCAXDX010000048.1:0-744 GCF_059758575.1 Sinorhizobium sp. GQ132
ACCTTCGAAAAAGCTGACATCCGCGTATGTGAGCGCCCATGCTGCAAGAGCGCCCGACAGATTCTGATCAAGAGATCTGCTACAGAGGACTTCACTATCTTTTGGAAGCGGGCGGGAATCCCAACCTCTGAAGCGGCACTTGCGGGCTAAATTAGGCCGACCAATCAGGAGAAGTGGAGCTACCAGCCGGCTATCCGGCTATCCTTTAACCGCTGCCAGTTAGGCACGGCAGAGACCAGAATGCCTTCCAAACAAGAGATGAGCATCGCTCCATCGCTCGTTTTCGAGTCGGCTGGAGCGATCACGAACCCGCGACTTTTCCCGGTCGGAAGTTCTTCCAGTCGACTACGCCAATTCTTACGGAACATTGATAGCCGCCGGCACCTGATGGTGAGCACTCGGGCGTCCCTCCCCGTTCCAGCGCGGGGAGCCAAACGCGTTTCCGACCCCCGATCTCCCGCAGCTGGGGGACATCGGGGCTACTTACTAGCCGGCACGACGCGTGGCATCAGTCGTGACCAGAGCACGCGGCGTTCCATACGCACCACCGAACCAAGCCGCGACCGCGCCAACAACGAGGGAGAAGAAGCCCAAGATGGCCCCGCTAGAAACTGCGGTGGCGGCCGCATCCGCGGCTTCGGTCGCCTGTTGTTTGGCGCGTTCGATCGAGGCCTTGTAGCTCTCTTCGTATTGTTGAACCTGCGTACGTGCCTGGTCCACCGGAATGTTCTGTGCCTTTGCAAG
>NZ_JCAXDX010000049.1:0-706 GCF_059758575.1 Sinorhizobium sp. GQ132
GATCCTTCTCGAAGCCGGAGCCGGGCAAACCATGGGTCCGCAAGGCGGTCGCATCTTCGAGAACCTGGCCGCCGTTGGTTTACGGCCCGAGGACATAGACGTTGTGGTGGTCTCGCACACGCACCCGGACCATGTCGGCAACCTTGGAACAGCGGAGGGCGGCAAGGCATTTCCGCGGGCTGCCGTCTTTGCGCCTCGTGCCGATTGGGACTTCTTCGTCCGTAACGTTCCGGATCTTTCCTACATGCCGGTGCCCGAAGACTTTCGCCGCAACTTCGCCGCGGCTATCAAGCGGAGCGTTGAACCCGTCAGCAAGGGAATCGAGTTGTACGAAGCCGGCGCGGAGATCGTTACCGGGCTGACCACGCTTCCGGCATCCGGCCACACGCCGGGCATGGCGAACTTCCTCGTTCAATCCGGGAACGATCAGCTGCTGCTGACGGCCGATCTCGCCTACCACCCGATCGTCAATGTCGACCGGCCCTGGTTGCCCGGGCCAGATCGCGACAAGGACGCCGCACTCGCATCCCGCCGCCGCATCTTCGACATGGCGGCGGCAGACCGGCTCCTCGTGCTCGGCTTCCACTATCCGTTCCCGGGCCTTGGCCGAATGCTCAAGACGGACGCCGGCTATGCGTGGGTTCCGGTCAGTTGGCAGTTCTAATCCAGTGAGAGGAGATCGTGCTCGACCTCCCCCCCAAACGCA
>NZ_JCAXDX010000005.1:0-472206 GCF_059758575.1 Sinorhizobium sp. GQ132
TATACACGCAAAAAGGCCCGCATCAGCGGGCCTTTTTGCGTTTGGGGCCCTCCCAGCGCCGATGCGGCCGTCGTCCAATGCGGATTCCGGTCCATCACCTCTGCAGCATCGCCATGGCGCTGTCGGCGTCGGTGATCATGATCGTCGGCAGCCTCGCCCGTGCCAGGGCCAGGAGAATGTCGTGCTTGTGCGAACCGCCCGAGGCGACGATGCGGCAGGGGATGCGGCGGTATTCGTCGAACTCGGGCGAGAGCACCTGACGGTTGAGCGGGTGATCGACGGGATTTCCTTCGGCGTCGATGTACCGGCCGAGGAGATCGCCGACCGCACCGAGGGCTATGAGGTCGCTGACCTTCGTCCCCTCCGGAAGGCCATAGCGCACCTGCAGGGAGTGCTGCGACATGTCGCCGGCGCTGAGATAGGATATGTCGACGTCGCAGATCTGGCGGAAGGTCCTGCGGAACACCGACTGGGCAATCACGGCCTCGCGCGATTGCGGCGTTTCGGCATAGATCGGCGCGACGAAATAGTGGCATTGCGCCTTCAGCACCTCCGCGAAGCCGCGGACGATCTCGAAGGTGTTGATCTCCGAACCATGCGTCAGCCCGCCCATCATCGATCGGACATCGATCCTGGGCTCGTTGGCGGGCGTCATATGCTGCATCGTCTCGCGCAAGGTCGCTCCCCAGCCAACGCCAATGGAATGTGGTTTCCGCGCCTGGATCAGGCGATCGAGATAGGCGGCGGCTCCGCGCCCGATAACGGCATGAACAAAGCGCGGATCGGCAGGGGTGGGCATGACCACGGCATCATCCAAGCCGAAACGGTCACGCAGCCGCGATTCCAGTTCGACACTCTCGACAAGGGGCGAACTGAAGCTGACCCGGACGACGCCCTGCTCCAGCGCCGCGGCAAGAAGCTCGTTCACCCTCCGGCGTGTGAGATTCATGCGCTCGCCGATCTGGGCCTGCGTCAGTCCTTCCACATGGTAGAGCCAAGCGGCCTTGGCCATCAGTTTCTGCTGCCCCATGCACCCCCCCTGCAACGTTGCGCGTCTGCTCAGACCGCATGTCATCCATAATCGGGCAAGGCGACATGGAGAAGAGTTACATACGTCACATCAGTGTTACACATGTGAACTAATTGGCTTCTGACGATTTTCAGTTGGACGCCTTACTCCCCATGACTGCAGCTTCATTCATTGTCGCTTTGCACTGCGCGTCGACCGGCGGCGCGGATGCGCAGACGATCCCTCCGAAGGAGCTGAGGCGCCTAACGGCTCGCCGTCGAGCCCCTGTCACGAAAGTTTCACCCAAACATCAGGAAGACGACGTCTGACGGAACTAGACCCGACGCTGAACGGCATCCGGGCGGGTGCTCGATTCCATCCAAAAGGAGAGTCTCATGCTTTCAATCAATCGGCGAGCCGCGCTCGGCCTCATGGGCGCGACTGCGGGCAGCTTGATCTTGCCGCGCTTCGCGTTCAGCCAAGGCAAGCGCCCGTCCGTTACCATCGCGGTGCAGAAGATCACCATCAACAATACGCTCGACGTCTGGAACGAGCAGTCGAATGTCGGTGAGCGCGTGTTCTTCCCAAACCTTTGGGAGGGGCTGATCCTGCGCGACTGGATGGGCAATCAGGGTCCGGTCCCCGGCCTTGCGACGGAATGGAAGCGTATCGACGACAAGACTCTCGAGCTGAAGCTGCGCCAGGGTGTGAAGTTCCACAATGGCGACGAACTCACGGCCGACGACGTCGTGTTCAGCTTCTCCGCGCAGCGCGTGTTCGGGGACACTCAGCCCGCAGGCGGCAAGACCGTTTTCGAAGATGAGCACAAGCCCGCAACCGCCAAGGAGCTGCCGGCAGTCGTGCCGGGCACCGGGCGGCGCCTGTGGCCGGCGCTTGCCGGCGTGGAGGCCGTCGACAAATATACCGTTCGCTTCCACAACGCGACGCCGGACGTCACCATCGAGGGCCGCCTTTATGCCTTCGGCAGCCAGATTGCCAACCGTCGCGCCTGGGACGAGGCGGCGACCTATATGGACTGGGCACGCAAGCCGATCACCACCGGCCCCTATATGGTCGGCGAACATAAGCCGGACGTTTCCTTGACGCTCGTCGCCTTCGACGACTACTGGGGCGGCCGCCCCCCGCTGGAGCAGATCCGTTTCGTCGAGGTTCCGGAGGTTTCATCCCGCGTCAACGGCCTGCTCTCCGGCGAATACGACTTCGCCTGCGACCTGCCGCCGGACCAGATCGCCGCGGTTCAGGCCGCACCCGGATATGAGGTCCAGGGCTCGACGATCCACAACCACCGCATTTCCGTCTTCAATGTCCAGAACCCGACCCTTCAGGACCCGCTCGTCCGCCGGGCGATGACCCATTCGATCGACCGCCAGGCGATCGTCGATGCGCTCTGGTCCGGTCAGACGACCGTGCCGGCCGGCCTGCAGTTCCCCTTCTACGGTGACATGTTCGTCGAGGGCTGGACGGTTCCGGAATATAATCCGCAACTCGCCAAGGACCTCCTGAAGCAGGCCAATTACAAGGGCGATGCGATCCCGTTCCGCCTTCTCAACAATTACTACACGAACCAGACTGCGAACGGCCAGATCATGGTCGAGATGTGGAAGCAGGTCGGCCTCAATGTCGAAATCCAGATGAAGGAAAATTGGGGCCAGATCCACGACCCGTCCGGCACGAAAGGCGTGCGCGACTGGTCGGCCGGCGCCTCCTTCAGCGATCCGGTCTCCTCGATCGTCGCCCAGTTCGGGCCTAACGGCGAGGTTCAGCAGAAGAAGGACTGGGCAAATGCCGAGGCCAACCAGATGGCCCAGATCCTCGAAACGGAAACCGATCATGCGAAGCGCAAGAAGGCATTCGCCCGCATGCTCGAGATCTGCGAGCGCGAGGACCCGGTCTATCAGGTGCTTCACCAGAACGCGGTCTTCACCGGCATGAAGTCTTCGTTGAAGTGGAAGGCGGCGCCCGCCTTCGCCATGGACTTCCGCGCCGCCAACTGGGCGAGCTGAATTCGATCCAGCCGTGTTCCGGCAGCCCGGCGGCTGCCGGAATTCCTTGAGGACCGAGCGGCGATGCCGCGGTCGAAACACCGGGAATGAGAAATGGGCGCTGCCAAACCGCATCTCGTAGCGTTGCGGGACCTGAAGGTCGCTTTCGATGGCGTTCAGGTTCTGCATGGCATCGATCTCAATGTTGCCAAAGGAGAGGCTGTCGGCCTCGTCGGCGAGTCGGGATGCGGCAAGTCCGTGACCTGGCTCGCGGCTCTCGGGCTGCTTCCGGGCAAGGCGGCGGTCACGGGTTCTGTCCGGATCGACGGCCGGGAACTGTGCGGGGCACGCCGCGCGGCTCTCGAGAAGGTCCGCGGCGGGCGGATAGCAATGATTTTCCAGGACCCTTCGAGCTCTCTCAATCCCGTATTGCGCATCGGCCGCCAGGTCGCCGAGGCGCTTTACATTCACCGCGGTCTTCGCGGGGATGCGGCGCGCCTCGAGGCCCTGCGGCTGATGGACATGGTCGGCATTCCCGATGCGGCGCGGCGCTTCGATCTCTATCCGCACGAATTTTCCGGTGGGCAGTGCCAGCGCCTGATGATCGCGATGGCGCTCGCGGGCCAGCCGGACCTGCTGATTGCCGACGAGCCGACCACGGCGCTCGACGCGACCATCCAGGCGCAGATCCTCGATCTTCTGAACACGATTCGGGCCGAGACCGGCATGGCGCTGGTCTTCATCAGCCATGATCTGGGCGCGGTCTCGCAGGTCTGCGATCGCGTATGCGTCATGTATGCCGGCCGGATCGTGGAAGAGGGAAGCGTGGCGCAACTCTTCTCGGAGCCGCGGCATCCCTATACGCGGGGACTGTTCGATGCCATTCCGCGCATCGACGGGCCGCGCGACCGGCTGATCCCTATCCGGGGGACCGTACCGAATCCGAAACATCTGCCTGCGGGCTGTTCCTTCTCGCCCCGCTGCCCCCGCGCCGTCGACGCCTGCGGGAGCGATTACCCGCATCTCGAGCCCCAAGGCGACGGGCGCCGCCTTGCCTGCATGCGCCCCGTACCGACGGTCACGCGCGGCGACGCGGAGAGAAGAATTCCCGAAGGGCTGATGTCGTGACTGCGCTCATCGAAGCGGACGAACTCGTGCGCAACTACGAGGTCCGGCGCGGGCTCTTCGGCCGCCCAAGCCCCGTGCGCGCCGTCGACGGGATTTCGCTCGCGGTCATGCCCGGCGAGACGCTCGGAATCGTCGGCGAATCGGGGTCCGGCAAATCGACATTGGGGCGGATGCTTCTGGGGCTCGACCCGGCGCAGGCCGGCGAGGTGCGCTTCGCGGGAAGCCCTATGCCGAAATACGGCACCGCCGGGTGGCGGGCGCTGCGTGCCAAGATGCAACTCGTCTACCAGGATCCGCTTGCGGCACTCGACCGGCGCCTGACGATTGCGGCGCAAATCGGCGAGCCGCTCGATATTCACGGGCTCGTCCCGAAAGAACACCAGGCCGCCCGCATTGCCGAGCTGATGGCGGCTGTCGGGCTTCGCCCCGACCAGGCCGGGCGCTTCCCGCACGAGCTTTCCGGCGGCCAGCGGCAGCGAGCCGTCATCGCCCGCGCCCTTGCTTCGCGGCCGAAGCTCCTGGTCTGCGACGAACCCGTCTCCGCCCTCGACGTTTCGATCCAGGCGCAGGTCGTCAATATGCTGCGCGACCTCCAGGAAAAGAACGGCATCGCCATGATCTTCATCAGCCACGATCTGAAGGTCGTACGCAACGTCGCCGATCGCGTCGCGGTCATGTATCTCGGCCGGATCGTGGAGGAGGCTTCTTCCGACGTGATCTTCCGGTCGCCGCAGCATCCCTATACGAAGGCGCTGGTTTCGAGCGTCCCGGTCCCGGGCAAGCCGCTCGAAGGCCGGGTGATCCTGCAGGGCGAGCCGCCGAACCCGGCCGATCGTCCGTCGGGCTGCGCCTTCCATCCCCGCTGTCCCGTTGCGCGCGACATTTGCCGCACGAGCGTGCCTGCGCTTCTCCGGACCGGCAACGGCCGGACGGCCGCCTGTCATGCCGTGGCGGGCGAAACCGCCTCGGTCGAGACCATGAGGAGACGGGCATGATCCGCTTCGTTCTCGTGCGTCTGATGCGCGCCGTGATTACCATCCTGGCCGTGGTGACCTTCGCTTTCGTCGTGTTGCGCATGTCGGGCGATCCGGCCCAGGTGATGCTCGGTCCCGATGTGCCTCAGGACGCCGTCGATGCGTTCCGCAAAGCCTGGGGCCTCGACCAGCCGATCTGGATACAATACCTCGCCTATATCAAGTCGATCTTCACCGGAGATTTCGGCGTGTCCATGCGCGACAAGGCCTCGGCGCTCCACCTCGTCCTGGAGCGGGTGCCCGCGACGCTGCAATTGACGCTTCCGGCGCTGATCCTGAAGCTGATGATCGGTATCCCCGCCGGCGTCTATGCCGCGCTCCACCGCCAGAGCTTCGCCGATCGCGGCGTGATCACGCTGGCGATCATCGGCTTTACCGTTCCGTCCTTCGTCATGGGCCTCGTGCTCGTACTGATCTTTTCGGTTCTTCTCGGCATGCTGCCCTCCGGGGGCCAGGATACCTGGATGCATGGAATTCTGCCGACGATCACGCTGAGCATCGGCGGGATCGGCATTCTTGCCCGTTTCTCGCGCAGCGCCATGATCGAGGTGCTTGGGCAGCCCTATATCCGCACGGCCTCGGCGAAGGGGCTGAAATGGCGCGACGTCATCTGGAGCCATGCGCTTCCCAACGCCGCAGTCCCGATCGTCACCATCGTCGGCTTCATGGTCGGCTCGCTGATCGCCGGCGCGGTGGTGGTGGAGTCGATCTTCTCCTGGCCCGGTATCGGGCGGCTGCTGATCGTCTCGGTCAGCAACCGCGACCTCGCCGTCGTTCAGTGCATCCTGCTGATCATCGCTGCAGCAATGGTGATGTCGAACCTCGTCGTCGACCTGCTCTATGGCTGGCTCGACCCGCGGCTGCGTTCGCATGCCGGGCATTAGATCCAAGGAGATGCGCTATGGCTTCCGTTGATCTGGCAGAGAGATCGCCTCTTGCGGGATGGCTACGAGGCTCCCTTTCCTTCCTTCGCCGCAAGGTGCCGCTTTCGGTGGCCTTCGGCTTCCTCTGGCTCGCAGCGATGATCGTCATCGCGCTTTTTGCCGGGTATCTGCGCCCCTATGACATCACGGCGATGGATCTGACGAGCCGGCTGTCGGCGCCCGGAACGCTCAAGCACTGGCTCGGCACCGACGAGCTCGGCCGGGACGTGCTGTCGCGGCTGATCCAGTCGATCCGCGTCTCGCTGATCATCGCCTTCGGTGCGACGCTGCTTTCGGCGGTCTTCGGCACGGCGCTCGGCTTCGCGGCAGCGCGGTTCCGGGGCCTGACCGAGCATCTGGTCCTCGCGCTTGCCGATTTCCAGGCGGCCCTGCCATTTCTCATCATGTCGCTGGCGGTGCTGGCCTTCTTCGGCTCCTCCATGGTGCTGCTCGTCTGTCTCATGGGCTTCTACGGCTGGGAACGCTACGCGCGCATCGCCCGCGGCCTTGCGATCTCGGCCGGGGCGCAGGGCTATGCTGCCGCGGTGGTCCAACTCGGCGCCACCCCGGCGCGGGTCTATCTCCGCCATATCCTGCCCAATGTCGCATCGACGCTGATCGTGTCGATGACGCTGACGTTTCCGGAGATCATCCTGATGGAAAGCGGGTTGTCATTCCTCGGTCTCGGCGTGCAGCCGCCGGAAACGAGCCTCGGCAACATGGTCGGCTTCGGGCGCGAATATCTGACCCGCGCTCCCTGGATCATGCTCGCTCCGGCTGCCGTCATCATGCTCACGACCCTTTCCATCTCGCTTGTCGGCGACTGGCTTCGCGACAAGCTCGATCCCACCGTGCGTTAAGGACCAATCCCATGACCAAAATCATCGGTCACCGCGGCGCCCGCAATCTCTGGCCGGAAAACTCGCTGACGGGTTTCCGCAATGCGCTGCGGCTCGGCGTCGATGCCATCGAGTTCGACGTGCACCTGACCGATTCAGAAGAGCTGGTCGTCATCCACGACGCCACGCTGGACAGGACGGTACACGCGACCGGGCCGGTGCGCCGGATGACACCGGCGGTGCGGCTCGCGACGCCGTTGCGCGATACGGACGAGAGTATCCCGACCTTGAGTGACGTGCTGGGCATATTTGCAGCCAGGGACGGACTTCACTTGCATGTCGAGATCAAGTCCGACGAAACGGGAACGCCTTACCCTGGCATCGCCGCCCGAGTAGCTGAGGAGCTGCGGCGCTTCGGCGTCGACCACCGCTCCCATCTCACGTCTTTCGATAGATCGGTCCTCGAGGATTGCCGCCTCCGTGCGCCGCATGTCGCGCGTCTCGTCTCCGTCAATGCCGACTGGGCGGCGCGGCAAGGCGGTCTCGCCGCCTTTCTCGCGGCCGCCGACGACCTCGTGGACTTAGTAGCGATCCACCACGAATTGATGGCGGACGAGTGGGAACTCATCCGTGGCTCGGTGCCTGTGGAGCGGCTTTGCGTATGGACCGTCAACGAGGAAGCGGGCGTCCGCCGCTGGCTCGAAAGGGGAATCGGGCATCTGACCTCGGACAGTCCCGACCTGGCGCTCGCTCTACGTGACGCCGAAGTCGTATCGATGCGCTTAGAGGAAAAGGTGTAGCGGTTTCCGACAGCGTGTATTTTCCAGTCCGGTCGCAGCCGGTCATCTCAATGGGGACAGTCAATGAGCAATATCATCGCAACCGGCTTCAGTTCGGGTTCCGTCGACGGCGAACTGGAGAGCCTCGAGTCCGACCTGCGCCGACTGGGGGAACTCGGCGTCGACACGGTCGAGCTTGGCCTGACCAGCATAGACCTCATCGCCGGCGGAAGATTGATCAAGGAGCGCGTGGAGCGGCTTGTGGCGCTGACCCGCCGGTTTCCCTTTCGCTACACTGTTCACGGTCTCGTTTCCTCGAACTTCATGGATCCGGCAACGGCGGGTTATCAGCTGGAGGCGGCAAAGGCCCTGGTCGAGATCTGCGATCGCATCGGCGCCGGCATCATCGTGCAGCACGGCGGTCACCTGCGTGCCGAGCAGCTTTTCGAGCGGGCGGAGGCAGACCGGCGCGAGCGTGACGCTTTGTTCGAGCTCGCGGAATTCGCACGGCCCTACGGCGTGCGCATAGCGCTCGAAAATATCTTTTCGACGGCACCGGGACAGTATCGCCAGACACCGGCCGAGATCGCCGAGACGGTGAGGGCCGTCGACCATTCCAATCTGGTGGCGCTGATCGACTTCAGTCATGCCTACATCGAGTCCAGCTATCGCGGCTTGAATTTTCGCGATCAGATCCGCGCCATGGCGCCCGTTGCCGGTCATCTCCACGTCCACGATTCCTTCGGCCGCCCGCAGGCCTTTTACCAGGCGTTCTATCCGCAGGAGGCGACGGCACTCGGCATCGGCGACCTGCACATGCCGCTCGGCTGGGGCGACATCGACTGGGAGGATATCTTCCGTGAACTGACTTTCCTCCCGGAGACCGTGTTGATGATGGAGATCGGGCCGCGTTATCGCAACGAGCAGGCCGAATGCCTGAAGCGTGCGCAAGGGCTGATGCAGTCCAATGGCGGCCGTACCGCAACGGCTGCCGAGTGATCCCTATGTGAAGTGCTCGTCACATGCGAGGCGGGGCTCAGGCGGAAGCCGGCCCCGCCTCTCCGCGTCCACTCCTTGGCGCGCTTTGGGGCCAGTGTGTGGAGCCTGGCTCCCCGTCGCTCTCAACACCGCCTTATCCTTCGCGCTCCGGCCGAGTCCATCACCGATTCGCATCGTCTCATCATTTCGTTTCATGGACCCGTGCGCCATGCGGCCTTGACACCGCGTCAGCAGGATTTACTAATTCAGTTGTCAGACATCTTATAACTGGGAGCACGCTGCATGTTCCGCAGATCATGCAGCAAAGTCGAAGTGCTACAGCGAATTTTGCGAGGCAAGCGACGCTGTAGGGCTGACCGATCGAAGAGGAGGATTGCGTGAAAGGACTAATTGCAAAGGTCGCTATCGGCGTTGCCGCACTGGCGTTCGTAACCGCCGCTCAGGCGGGTGAGACGCTCGACCGCGTCATGGGCAAGAAGGCCATGGTGGTCGCCACCAACAGCGGCTGGCCGCCCCAGAGCTATCTCGACGACAGCAACGAACTGGTCGGTTTCGATATCGACGTCTCCAAGGAGATCGCAAAGCGCCTTGGTGTCGAAGTGAGCTTCGAAACGCCCGACTGGGCGACCTTGACCGGCGGCCGCTGGCAAGGGCGCTACGATTTGGGTGTTGGCTCCGTCACCCCGACCAAGGCGCGTGCTCAGGTCATCGATTTCGTCGGCATCTATTACTTCAGCCCCTATGTTTACGTGCTGCACAAGGACAGCCAGGCGAAATCCGTCGCAGACCTGAACGGCAAGGTCATCGGCGTCGAAACGGCGACCACGTCGGAAGATTTCATTCGCCGCCGGCTGGAGATCGATGCGCCTGGCCTGCCGCCGATCGAATACAAGATCGAGCCGGGCGAGGTCCGCACCTTTGCCGATTCCATGCTGCCCTTCGACGATCTGCGTCTTGGCGACGGTGTTCGCCTCGATGCCGTCATCGCGCCGGAGCAGACAGCGCTCAACGCGATGAAAAACGGTTATCCGCTGCGCGTCCTCGAGGGCGAGTATGCCTTCAGGGAGCCATTGGTGGTCATCGCCGAAAAGGTCGATCCGGAGTGGACGAAGAAGGTTGGCGCCATCATCGACGAGATGAAGAAGGACGGCACGCTCGCGACGCTGACCACCAAGTGGTACGGCAAGGACTATAGCGCCGACTGAACCGATACCTGCGGGGGGCGGCTTGCTGCCCCTTCGCCTTGCCACCGCGGTCGACGGGCGAGAGAAAATGTCCTATCCCAATACCTATTACAAACAGACAATAGCCGAAACGAATGTCAGGCCGGCCCTCTCCGGGATGGTCGAATGCGATAGCGTAATCATCGGCGGCGGGCTCGCCGGTCTGACGACGGCGTTGCAGCTGGTGCGCGCCGGACAGTCGGTCATCGTTCTCGAAGCCGAAAGCGTCGGTTTCGGGGCCTCCGGCCGCAATGGCGGTTTCGTCAGCCCGGGTTTTGCCACCGGCAGCGACAACATCGCCCGGATGGCCGGGACCGAAGCGGCGCGACAGATACACCGGCTTTCGATCGAAGGCGTCGAATTCGTTCGCGAAACGATCGAGACGCTGAAGATCGAGGAGGCGAGGCCGCAGCCCGGCATCACGAGCGTATTGCGCTACGACGAGGGCGGCAGCCTGAAGGCGCATGCCGACGAGATGAGACGCATCTACGGCTATGAACTCGACTATCTCTCCACCGACGAGGTCCGTTCGGTGTTGAAGTCGAACCGGTATTTCCACGCCTTGCGCGACCGCAAAGCCTTCCACATGCACCCGCTCAACTATCTTCGCGGACTGGCGCGCGAGATCGAACGCCTTGGCGGCCGGATCTATGAGGGGTCGGCCGCGACCGGGAGCGTGCTCGACAGTGCCGAGAAGACGGTGTCCACGTCGGGTGGAAGTGTCAGAGCGCGTCATGTCGTGTTCACCACCGGCGGTTACACAGGTCCTTTGAACGGACGGCTGAAACGTTCGTTCCTGCCGATCGCGACCTATGTCATGCTGAGCGAGGAAGCGCCGGAACTCATCCGTACCGCCATCGCCACCACGGACGCGATCGGCGACAACCGCCGCGCCGGCGACTACTACCGCCTGGTCGAAGGCGGGAAACGCCTACTTTGGGGCGGGCGCATCACCACCCGCGCGGCCTCGCCGGCAGCCTTGGCCGGGGAACTGCGGCGCGAAATGGTTGGGACCTATCCGCAGCTCAAGGATCTGAAGACCGAGCTCGCCTGGTCGGGACTGATGTCCTATGCGCGCCACCTCATGCCACAGATCGGAGAGATGCAAGCCGGAGTATGGCATTGCACGGCCTTTGGCGGTCACGGGCTGAACACAACCGCCATCGGCGGAAAGCTGGTGGCCGAAGGCATTCTGGGTCAGTCCGACCGCTACAAGCTGTTCAAGCCCTTCGGGCTCGTCTGGGCCGGCGGCTATGCCGGGCTGGCGGTGGCCCAGCTCACCTATTGGAAACTGCAAGCTCAAGACTGGTGGCGCGAGCGCGCGGCCTGAATGCCGGAGAGAACCAAATGATCGGTCGTATGATTCTGACGTATCCGGATGCAGCGCGGCGCACCGGGACGTTTCTCCTGCTCGCGCTGATAACCCTGACGATCTACAGCCTGGGTGTAAGCCCGGCCTGGATCGGCCTCGTGCTGCCGACAAGCTCGGAGTGGCTGGCCGCCAATCCCGCGCTCGGGCGGCTGGTCAGCGCGGTGATGATCGCCGTGATAGCGGCGCTGAACTGGAAGGCCCTGCGGCAGCTGCCTCGCCCCTGGCAGGTGGTCGGCGTCTGGCTGGAGCTCTTCGCGCTGCTGATGCTCTTCTTCTATTCCTTCAATCTTTCCTTTGCCTTCATCGCAAAGAAGATCAGCTTCCTGATTTCGCAGGGCGTCGTCACCACGCTCTACATCTCGGTGATCTCGATCGCCGTCGCGACCGTCATCGCGCTTGTGGGCGCGATTGCAAAACTGTCGAAGAACGGTGTGATCTACGGCCTCGCCACCTTCTACACGTCGCTGTTTCGCGGCCTGCCGCTCCTGATGCAGATCTATATCATCTATCTCGGTTTGCCGCAGGTGGGCTACGTCATCAGCGCCGTGCCGGCCGGCATCCTCGCGCTCTCGCTGTGCTACGGCGCCTATATGACCGAAATCTTCCGGGCCGGGATCGAGAGCATCCCGCGGGGGCAGACGGAAGGCGCGACCGCGCTCGGCTTGAACCCGAGCCAGACGATGGGCCTGGTGATCCTGCCGCAGGCGATGCGCGTGATCATCCCGCCGACCGGAAACCAGTTCATCGCGATGCTGAAGGACTCCTCGCTGATCTCCGTCGTCGGCGTCTGGGAGCTGATGTATCTCGCCCGCACCCAGGGACAGACCGAGTTCCGCCACATCGAAATGCTGATCACGGCCTCGATGATCTACTGGATCCTTTCGATCGGCCTCGAATATATGCAATCGCGCATCGAAGCACGGTTTGGGCGCTTCAATGTCCGTTGACGCGACTGTCGCGCCGGCCGCGGCCGGCATGCCGCGCAACCTGCGCGCTGCCGCCCTGGGCCTCCTGGCGTTCGCCGTTTTTTCGGGCACGGATGTGCTGGTGAAGCTTCTCGCAGAGCGCTTCGTCGTGCCGCAGGTGACCTTCATGGTGACGCTCGCGGCGCTCGCGATGCTTGCCGTCTACGCCGGCGTCACCGGCACCACGGCGTCGCTCAGACCGCGTCATCCGGGGCTTGCGCTCCTGAGGGCGTTCCTGCTCGCCGTCGATACGCTCCTGATCCACTACGCATTTTCGGTGCTGCCGCTGTCGGAAGCCTATCTGCTCGCCTTCCTCACTCCGGTTCTTGTGGCGGTGCTGGCCTTCGCCCTGCTGGCGGAACGCCTGTCCATCGTTGCCTGGTGTGGCGTGGTCGTCGGCTTCCTCGGTGTTGCGGTTGCGCTCAGGCCGGGGATCGCGCCGCTTAATCCGGGCCACGCCGCGGCGGCTGGGTCGGCTCTCGTCTTTGCGCTCTCGCTCGTGCTGCTGCGGCGCGCCAGGGCGACGGAGAGCGACCTTGCCCTCGTCTCGACGCTGCTCGTCGTGCTCGCGGCGGTCGCGCTGGCGGTTGCGTCGATCGGCGGCGGATTGGCGCCGGTCGGGCCGGGCGATCTGCTGATCGCCTTCTTCGCCGGCCTCTTCATGCTCGGCGGTCATCTGCTGCTGGTGCGCGCCTTCCGCATGGGCGACGCCTCGGTGGTTGCGCCTTTCCAATACAGCCAGATCGTCTGGGGCTGCCTCTACGGGGTGCTGTTCTTTGCCGCCCCCATCGAACTGCACACGGTCGCGGGCGCCCTCGTCATCGTGCTTTCCGGCTGGCTCGTCCTGAAATAATCCTGGAGACAACAATGCCCACATCGATCGACATCGCTTCGCCGGAGATCACGCTCAGCGGCGTACATAAATGGTACGGCCAGTATCATGCCCTTGACGATATCAACCTGTCCATCGCGCCGCGGGAGAAGGTCGTCATCTGCGGACCCTCCGGTTCCGGCAAGTCGACGCTGATCCGCTGCGTCAACCGGCTCGAGGCGCATCAGCAGGGCCGCATCGTCGTCGGTGGCGTCGAAGTCGGCGAAGATGAGCGCAAGGTGGATGCCATCAGGCGCGAAGTGGGAATGGTGTTTCAGCAGTTCAATCTCTTCCCGCACCTGACGATCCTCGAAAACTGTATTCTGGCGCCGATGTGGGTCAAGCGCTTGCCGCGCGCCCAGGCGACGGAGATCGCGATGGACTATCTCAACCGCGTGCGCATTCCGGAGCAGGCGAACAAATATCCGGGCCAGCTTTCGGGCGGACAGCAGCAGCGCGTCGCGATCGCGCGGGCGCTCTGCATGAATCCGAAGGTCATGCTCTTCGACGAGCCGACCTCTGCACTCGACCCTGAAATGGTCAAGGAAGTGCTGGACACCATGGTGGCGCTCGCAAACGAGGGCATGACGATGGTCTGCGTCACCCACGAAATGGGCTTCGCGCGCCAAGTCGCGGATCGGGTGATCTTCATGGATCAGGGCCGCATCGTCGAAGAGGGCGAACCGGACGAATTCTTCGCGCATCCGAAGACGGATCGGGCGAGCCTGTTCCTCAGCCAGCTCCTGCACTGATGCATATCGCAGGACTGTGCGCTGCCGTCGCCGCTGGCGGTGCCGGTTGTCGGTGAAGGCACAGATACGGGGTCATGTATCGGCTCCCTCAGACCATGGGGTTGAACAAACGCACTCCGGTCGTTTCAAAGTCTTTGGTGTTGCGGGTGACCAGGGTAAGTCGGTGCGCGGCGATGGCGGCGATGAAGGCGTCCATCACCCCGATGGGTCTTCCATCGGAGTCGGCGAGGGCGACGATGCGACCCCATTGATCCGCCGTTCCCGGCGATGGCACCGGCAACGCAGGCAAGCCGACGTCAGATCGATTGCGGTTCCTGCGGGAAGCCGCCGACATGCGTGCAGGTATTCGCGGCCAGGTCCCTGCCGGCTGCGAGGCATGCGGCAAGGGTGCGCCCTTCCAGGCGGGCGGCGATGAAGCCGGCGATAAAGCTGTCGCCGGCGCCGGTCGTGTCCACGACTTCGACCGGACGAATGCCGGCAGATGCGATATTGGTGCCGTCGCTCGCGAGCGAGCCGAGCGCACCACGCGTGACCACCGCAAGGCGGGCTCCGCGCGCGAGAAATTCGCCGGCCAGCCTCTCTGCACTGCTTTCGTCCTCGCCGGCCGAACCGAAGGCGATCGAAAGGTCGTCGACGTCGAGATCTGCGGCTGCCGCATTGACCGAGACGTCCTGGGAGATGCTGACGCCTGCGGCAGATAACGCACGGCGCAACACGCCGCCGTCGTCCAGCCAGCCGATATGCACATGGTCCATGGTCTTCAGCAGCTCGATCTCGCCGGCATCGGGGCGGTATCCGGCACAGGCGCCGAAGTCTTCATGAACGAAGATGCGGTCGCCGGCAGGTGTCACGTCGATATCCGTGTAGGCCGTGTTGGTGTCGCGCGCGAGCAAGTGGTCGACATTGACGCCGTTCGCGAGCAGCAGTCGGCGAACCTGGGCGCCGTCGGAATCGCGGCCGACGGCGCCGAAATAGAAGGATCCGTGGCCGAGCCTTGCAAGTTGAACGGCGACATTGATAGCGTTGCCGCCGACATAGGATTGGCTAAGCGGCGCGCGATAGCGGTCGATGCAATTGTCGCCGACGGCCGCAAATCGGAATCTGGTCATGGAATTCTCTTGTTTCGCCAGCAGGGCCGCGAATGCCGGAGCAGTCGCGACCGTGCTAGTTCATTGGGCGTCTATGCTCAATAGGCTACGCGCTTGTAGTAACGCCGCGTCGTCAGCGGGTGGTTGCGCATCACTTCGAGATGCGCGCTGATGCGCTCGAGCACGGTTGCGAGAACGATGGGCGAAACGAGGCCGCGCACCTCTTGCGAAATGCCTGGCAGCGCAAAGTCCGCCGTGTCGAGGACCGTCAGCCTGTCCGTGTAGTTGGGCGCGAAATTCTGCACCCGGTCGGCAAGCGGCCGCAGAGCGTCTTCGCCCTTGAAGAGGATGACGCTGACGCCCTTTTCCACGAGCTCGAGCGTTCCATGGAAGAAGTCCGAGGCATGGACCGGGCGTGTCCGGATCCACTGCATCTCTTCGAGGATGCACATGCCGTAGTAGAATGCCTCGGGCCAGGCGTTTCCGGCGCCTGTGATGATGTGGTAATCGGAGCCTGCCAGAACACGGGCGAAGGCCTCGGCCTTGTCCTCGTAGCCGCGCTTCACTTCGAGGAGAAGCTCAGGAAGTCGTTCCAGTTCAGCGGCGATCTGGTCGTAGTTCTCGATCTCGCCGCGGTGACGCATGATAGACAGGGCGATGAACAGGGACTGCAGGTAGAAGGACTCGCAGGACGTGTCGTCTTCGGCGAAGTTGACGAAGGCATGGGTGCCACCCTTGCCGAGGGGCGTTTCCTCGTGACCCACCAGCGACAGGACTGTCGCGCCGGCCTCCTTCGCCTTTGCCAGCAGAGCCACGCTCTCCTTGGTCGTGCCGGAGAGCGACGGTATGACGACGATCGACTTTTCCGTCAGGTTGACCGAACCGGTAATGAAGAGCTCGGCCGGCAGGTCGATAAAGGCCGGAAAGCGCGACCTGCGCTGGAGCAACTGGGCGGCCGGCTGCATGAGAATGGCGGCACCGCCGGTCCCGAGGAAGAAGACGTTTTCCGCACCCTTTTCAAGGCAGGAGACGACGACGTCGTCCAGGCGTTGACGCAGGGCAACGGCGCCCGACTGAATGCGTAGAAATCTCTGTTCGTCAAAATTCAGCATGGTTCTCTCTCGACAGTTGGTGGCGATCGCCGGCTGGCATCGGCAATGTTGTAAGACAACTGACAACATTGTCTGAGAATGTCAAGGGAGATAATCGGCCGGATACACCTTCTGCCAGCGAGCTCCCGTAAGGATATAGGGTAGCAGAACTGTCCCTTGACCTTCCTGGATTTGTCAGACAAGAAGGATCATATTTTGCCGTCATTTGGAGAGAGGAATTGCCCGAGCCGCTTCGCGACACGCGCACCCTGGTCATACAGCTTCGCGACCGCATCGCCGATCTGATCCGGGAGCAGGGGCTCGCTCCGGGCGACAAGCTTCCGACGGAGGCGCAGCTCACGGAGCGTTTCAGGATCTCCCGCCCGGCGCTGCGGGAGGCATTGAAACTACTGGAACAGGATGGCGTCATCTATGTCGAGCACGGCCGCGGCCGGTTCGTGTCGGCGATGTCTGCGGTCCATGTCGAAAGGCCGATCACCGTCTTCGAGAGCGTCACCGACATGACGCGCCATTATGGCTATGCGACCGTCAACAAGGTACTCTCGATCGCCGAGGAAATGCCCGACGCGGTCACGGCGGGGCAGTTGCAGCTTGCAAATGGCGAGCGCGTCATCCGTCTCGAGCGGCTGCGTCTGCACAAGGACGAGCCGATACTCTATTGTCTCGACTACATCCCGCGCAGCATCATTCCGAACCGCCTTTATGACATCGAATGGGGCGGCTCGCTGCTCGATCTGCTCGAGCAGTACAGACACCGGCCGCGCATGTCCGCTGCTACGGTCACGGCAGTGATGCTTCCTGAGGACGTGGTCGAGCGCAACGATCTGCGGGATTTCGGGCCGGCGCTGCTGATCCGCGAGACCTGTTTCAATGCAAGCGGCGTGCCGGTCGTTTATTCCGTCGACTATCACCGCGGCAGTCATTTTTCCTTCAGCCTCGCGCGGAAGTAGCGATCCGCGCTCGTACAGCGGTTGCGAAGAGGATGGGGGGAGCGTCCCCTCCGCCCTTGCCCGTCGGTCCGATCAATGCGGACCCGCGCGGGTCCGGCGCTTGTCTGTCGGTGGGGGCGGCTGGAAATTTCGCGCAGGCGCGGGTCGCCCCACATGGAAACCCTGGACGTGGTCGATCCGGAATTGCCGCATGAGCGCGAGCTGTTCCTCCGTCTCGACACCCTCGACCAGGATCTTGTGCCCGCGGTTTCGCACCAGGCCGATAATGTCCCTGAGCATCGCCTTGCCCTTGGGCGTGTCGCAGTCGTGAAGGAACGATCGGTCGATCTTCACCGTATCGAAGTCGATCAGGCGCAGCCATGACAGGCCGGCGAAGCCGGTTCCGAAATCGTCGAGCCATATCCTGATGCCCAGCGTCTTCAAATCGGCGATGCAACGCAGGATATCGGAATGCATCTCCATCTCGAGCCCCTCGGTGATTTCGAAGGCGAGCCTGCTGCCGGCCACCCCGGTCTCGCCGAGAATGGCAGCGACCGAAGCCGCGAAGCCTGGCGATCTCAGCTGGATCGGCGAGACGTTCACGCTGACAACGGGCACATGCTCGCTTGCCAGGAGTTCCTGGCACACCACGCCTATCACCCAGCGGCCGAGATCGAGGATGGCCCCGGTCCGCTCGGCAATCGGCACGAAGAGGCTCGGAGGGACGGACGTGCCGTCCAGCATCTTCAGCCGCATCAGGGCCTCGACCGCGTCAACGCGGCCGGTGGCGACGTCACGTATGGGCTGATAGACCAGTGAGACGAGATTCTGGTCGATCGCAATTTTCAGGAGCGCGGCGATGTTCTCGCTCTCGTCGCTGCTTTGCGGGTCGTTCGGATCGAAGAGGCGCGCACAGTTGCGGCCGTTCGCCTTTGCCCCGTAGAGAGCGCGATCCGCCTCATGGATCAGTCTCTCGAGCTTCGAACCGATCTGGTTGCGGGTGAAACCCGCGCCGACGCTCACCGTCACGATCGACATGCCGTCGCGCCGCTGTTCGTGCGGCAGAGCGAGGGTCTCGACGCTGTGCCGTACGGCTTCCGCCAGATCCGCCGCCTGCTCCCGCGTCTTCAGCCGTGCCAGCACGATGAATTCCTCGCCGCCATAACGGCCGATCGACCCATCGTAGGGCGCGATCGACTCCTTCAGCGCATTGGCAACGAGAACGAGGCAGCGATCGCCTTCTTGATGGCCATAAAAGTCGTTGTACCTCTTGAAGAAATCGACGTCGATAAGGATTGCCGCAAAGCTCTTCCCGCCTCTCTGCCAGTCGCTCCAATAGTCCCGGAGCTTCTGATCGACCGCGCGGCGGTTGTCGAGGCCCGTGAGCGAATCGGTATGCGACAGCCGCAGCAGCGCTTTTCCGCGGTCCGAGGCTTCCTTCTGCTGGATCTTCGCCTCGAAGGCATTGAGAAAGACCTTGTAGCGCTCCCGGTTGAGTTTCCAGTTCACATAGGACGTGAAGACGAAGCACGAGACGTAGAAGGTTCCGAAGGCGACCTGATAGGATACGCTTTTCGGTATATAGAATACCAAGGCAAGAAAGAACGTGGCGAGGACGATTCCCGAGGTTACGACCGACAGGCGAAAGTGGAAACTGAAGAATAGATTGGCGCCCATCATGAATATCGCGCCAAAGATCATATAATAGGAAATACTCTCGGTCTGGCTGGTCATCAGCGACGGAAACAGCCAACCCCAATAACCCGCCACCAGTGCGCCTGCGCAGGTGAGATCGAACCACTTCGTCTCGGCATCCAGCCGAAACAACACCTCGATGGCGGCAATCGCCGTAGCGCCCACCGCAAGGCGCGCCAGGATTGCATAAAACGCGACGTCGGGAACGAGCAGGATATCCGTGGCCGCGAACAGCAGATAGACGGCCACGGCCACCCAGAGGCCCTGGCGGCTTGCCGTCCGGCGCGCGACTTCGCCTTCTCTCCGATAGAGCGTTTGCAGCTCTACAGATTGCAGTCTGGGCGGCTGCGCCTGCAGATCGATCTCAATTCCCTCGGCCAACGTGTGCCTCATGCACCGATCCCAATCGCTTTGCGCCGCCCGCCGCGAGGCTGAAACTCCTTGCGGCGGTCGACGCGTCCTGGATCACGATGATTTAGATCGGTTCGACCTGAAACCATGAGCGTAATCGATTCCAAAAAGTTGAGACGCGGGGTGCGGGCGGAAAACCGCACACACTTTTCCTTTTCCGGCTCTTGTCGCTTCACGCCCCATCCAATCCCAACAAGCACCCTACGAAGACAGTCAGGAACGTCCGGCACAATAGTCGAGGCAAATTAAGTTTTGCTGAATTGTCAAAGATCAGAAGAGCGCTCAATAGTGTATTGAAACAATCCAATACCTGTTTTTATTAACCATATTATTCGAAAACTTGAAACCCGGCTGGCGCGGTGCCGGGTCCTGGGCATAATGTTAACAAACAGTTAACGGATGAGTCACGCGTGAGCCAATTTCAGATCGTACTAGACGGCGAGAGCCTTATTACGCCCGCCGCCATCGCAACCGAATTCAATTCCCAGAGAATCGAGTTTTACGAAGAACAGCTGGCGACAGCAAAGGCCGAGATTGCGCTGATTCTGAACATCGCGCAGCAACAGTTCGGGCAGCAGCGAGACCCTGCGGAGATAATACATCGGATTGCCGGGTCTCTTCATGATGTGCGCAATAAATATCAGCCGAGCGTCTGGCAGGAGCTGATACCACTGATCCAGAATCACACGGTGTCGGAATTCTTCCTCCAGGACCCGTTTACGCGCTGGTCGTTCGAAAAGCCCCGGGGTTATTCCGGCGACGCCCAGTTGCTCGACTTCATCTATGGACATCCGAGCATTGCCGGGAATGTCGCAAGGGCCACGCCGCTCGGGCGAGCACTCTACGATTACACCAAGGACGCCTCATCTTCGGTGGCCGTGCGGGAGCGGCGCGACCTGCTGACGCGCCATGTCGACGAGATTGCGGCGACGCGGGGAGGGGAGGCCGAGATCCTGACGATCGCCGCCGGGCACCTGCGTGAGGCCAACCGCTCGGCAGCCTTGCGGGAGGGTAGCCTGAAACGGTGGGTCGCCCTCGATCAGGATCCGCTGAGCGTCGGTTCGATCGCGCGCGACTTCACGGGAACTCGCATCGAGGCAGTCGACGGGTCGGTCAAAAGTCTTCTGACCAGGTCACAGGAGCTCGGCCAGTTCGATTTCATCTATGCCGCCGGGCTTTACGACTACCTCACCGAAAAGGTGGCGGTGAAGCTCACGCGGAGATGCCTGGAAATGCTGAAGCCGAACGGGGTCTTCCTCTTTGCCAATTTCGCGCGCGACATCCATGTCGACGGCTACATGGAAACCTTCATGAACTGGGCGCTGCTGCTTCGATCGGAGTTCGACATGTGGCAGATCATTCATGCCAGCGCCGACAGGGAAGCCATCGAAGCGCGCGTGCAGTTCGGTGCGAACCGCAACGTCGTCTACGGGATCATTCAGAAGCGTTCCTAAAGCTGAGCGGGATGCGGAAAAGCGTGTGCCGTTTCCGCCCGCATCCCGCTCCAACCTGTTGGATTCGATCAACATGATCGAGATCCCGCAGCGACTGCGCGCGCCCCGGCAGCACGCGCCGCTGTGGCGGGGTGCGGACAGGAACCGGTTTCAGTGCTTCAATTTCGAGGCCTTCCAGCCATATGGCGACGGTCTCGCATGCAGATGGGCGGATGAGCCGGCGGGCAGCAGAGGTGTCAGGAGCGGCTGCGCAGCTGCCGTCAACCGAATCGCATCCTCGTGCGCCTGCATCTCCTGCTCCGGCTCGGGCTCCTGCTCCTCATCCTGCTCCTCCATGCCGGCGACACCCCTCAGGCGGATCAGGATCTCCTCTGCCCTCGTCTTGCAGAGGACGTGGTTCGCGTCGTCGGATACGATGTCGTGGAAGCTCTGGAAGGTGGCGATAGCGGCATCCCTTTGGCCCGAAGCCAAGCGCGCGACCGCGAGTTTGTAGCGCAGGATGCCTCGATGCGGGTAGCGGGCAAGCAGCTCTTGAAACGTCTTGCCCGCCTTGCGGTAGAATGCCTGCGCCATTTGCGTGTCGCCGAGCCAGTGGAGAACGTCGTCCGCGTTCGGCACTGCCGGCAGCAAGGTGCGATAAAGATGCTCCGCCTCTCCATATTCGCCCACGTCGCTCAAGAGATGCGCAAGGCGACAGCGCGCCTCGATATGTCCCGGAACGGTGCGGATCAGCTGCCGATAGCCCGCTTCGGCTCCGTCGAAGTCGCCGAAGGCGTGCAGCGCCACCGCCCGCTCCAAGACGATGCCCAGGCTGCGGCGATTGAGGCAGTCGCGCAGGTTCCTGCCCGTGAGGGTTCTAAGAAGCATACTGCGGAGGCGACGCCCGCAGGCGTCGATCCTCTCTCCCTCGTCGACGGTGTCAACGCGCGCAAACTCCCCTTCGGGAAAGGCATCGAGCAACCGTTCGAGCCGCGCCGAGGCCGCGCCGCAGCGGTCGAATCGGATGCTTGTCCAGTTTTCGGACGCGAGGATGCCGGCGAATGCGTCCGCCGCCTCGCTTTCAAGGCCAGGTGCGCAGAGAAAACCGGTGCGTCCGGTTCCGTGATTGCCGATCATCAGGATTTCGTCGACGAAGAGACCCGTGTCCTCGTCCTGAGAGGTCGCCAGCTCGAGCGGCAGGAACGCGTCGTACCGTTTTCCGGCGGCGCGGTTTTTCCAGGCCAGAATGAGCCACCTCTCGCGGTGCGGAAGGTATTCCTGCAGCCAGGGCCAGGAGAGAAAAGCGTGCGCTTCCGGATCTGAACGATATATCTTGTTCCAGTTTCTATGATTTTTTTTAAATTCTTCGATGCAGTCGATAACGTGGACTGTCATTGTCGTCTCTTTGCGGCAATATACTCGATACACGCCAAAATCGTTACGTTAGTGAATAATTGAATACAATAATGCTTCTGTTCAGTATACACCGTCCAACTGCGCAGGACAACTACCGAGTGCCGGTATTCGGCTGCTCCCCTATATCGAGCGCTCGTCGAAGTTCGGTCTCGATCGAATGAACGTCCACAGACGTCTGCTGATATCGGTGATCTCGCGAACCGCATTGTCGAGACGCGCCAACTCGCGGGCATCGAGCTGTTCGACCTTGCCGTAGCGCACGTCCTTCTCGCCTTCGACGAGTCGCATCAACTGCGTGCTCGAAATCTCGCCCTGCTCGTCGACGGAGTAGATGCAATGATTGTACTTGTTGCGCATCTTCGATTGCTGCTTCAGCCGCACGGTAATGGCGAGCACCTCGTCGCGAGTCGCCGCCGGGATCCGCGGCAGCTTCGCCAGGCGCTCTGTCAGATCGATTCGGGCGCGCGTCGTATTCAGAGTCAGGAAAACGACGATGGCCGCGTCCTTTTCCACCCCCAGAAGGTGGGCGATCACGTAGATGAGCAGGCTTTCGGTGTTGGTCCACACGTAGTTCAGGCGACCAACGAGCAAAAGCACATCCTGTGCAGCCGCCATGGCGATCTCCAAGCGGTCCCGAGAATGATGCGCCGGAACCGGATTTGCGCACTTGCATATTCCGCCGATCGAAACCGGCTTCCATAGACGTCCTGCATTCAGGTCTCCTTGAACGCGCGCGACATGCTGTCTGTGATGGGCTTCGTCAGATACTCGAAGAAGGTGCGCTCCGATGTGGTGATCAACACTTCGGCCGGCATTCCGGGCACGGGGTGAAAGCCGTGGACGCGTCCGATCTCGCTCGCAGGCACTTCGACGCGCACGATATAGACGTCGCGCTGCTGGCCGCCGGCTACTTCCTCCTCGATCGAATCCGCCGAGACGTAGAAGACCTTGCCTTTCAGCACCGGCGTCGTGCGGCGGTTGAGCGCCGAAAGCCGGATCGTGGCGTCTTCGCCGACCTTGAGCTGATCGATGGCGGTGCGCAGCAGCTGCGCCTCGATGATCAGCGGGACGTTGGCCGGCAGGATCTCCATGATCGGCTTTCCGCTTGCGATGACGCCGCCGGCCGTATGGAAATAGCTGCGTACGACGGTGCCATCGACAGGCGAACGGATGGTGGCGCGGCCGAGCACTTCGGACGCCTCGCGAACCTGCTCGCGTACGCTGTCGAGATCGGCCTCGGCCGCTTCGAGGCCGTCGAGCGCCGCCTGCTTGTTGGTATTGACGGCGATGACCGCCTCCTGGCGGTAGCGGTCGATCTGCGTGTAGCTCTCCTTGACCTCCGATTCGAGCCGGCCGATCTCGCCGATCGCGTCGGCGATCGCGCGGTCCAACGCCATGAGTTCCGGGCGCCGGATCAGGCCCTTGTCGGCGAGCTTGCTCTTGGCCTCCCGCTCCTCGTTGAGAATCTCCAACTGCCGATTGAACGATGCCTGCTGCAGAGCGTATCCCCTGGCCCGGAATTCAAGCGAACGAATGTTCTGGTCGATCAGGTTCAGTTGGTCGCGCAGCTTGATCTTCTTGCTCTGGAAATTGACGTTCTGGCTTTCCATGATGGCGCGAATGTCGGGATCGTCGGCCTGCCGGGCGACGATTTCGGGTACGCTGAAGGCATCTTCGCCCACCGCCTCCGCCCTCAACCGCCCGACGACTGCCTCCAGGCGGAGGCGCTTGAGGTTGAGCATACGGGCGTTGGCCCGGGCGACCGTCTGATCGAGCTTCACGAGAATGTCGCCGGCCTTGACCTTGTCGCCCTCGGCGACCAGCAGTTCCTCGATGATGCCGCCCTCCAGATGCTGGACGATCTTGTTGTTGCCGTTGGCGACGAAGCTTCCCTGGGCGATGATTGCCGCGGCAAGCGGTGCCGCGAAAGCCCAGTAGCCGAAGCCGCCGAAGGAGATCGCGATCAGCGCCAGGCCAACCAGACTGTGGAGCCGGATCGAACGGGGGACCTCGGCATACCACTCCGCCGGATTTCGAGGTTCGGTGCTCCGCCTGTCGCTTTGCATCGTCAATCTCCGTGAATGCGGGATTGCCCGCGGTCGCCTTCGGCCTTTGCGCCAAGCGCGGCGAGCACCTCGTTTCGGGCGCCGAACATCGCCACCGTTCCTTCGTGCAGCACCATGATCTTGTCGACACATTGCAGGAGAGCAGGGCGCTGCGTGATGGTGACGGTGGTGATGCCCTCCTTCCTCGCATGCGCCAGCGCGCGGGCAAGTGCGGCCTCGCCATTGCTGTCGAGGTTCGAATTCGGCTCGTCGAGGACGACGAATTTCGGATTGCCGAAGAAGGCGCGCGCCAGAGCTATGCGCTGTTTCTGACCGCCCGACAGCGGGGCGCCGTCAGCGGCGACCACGGTCTCGTAGCCTTGCGGAAAGGTTGCGATCAGTTCGTGCACGTCGGCGAGCACCGCCGCCTCATAAACCATGCTGTCGTCCACATCCTCACGCATGCGGCAGATATTTGCCTTGATCGTTCCCGGAAAGAGCTGAACGTCCTGGGGAAGGTAGCCGATGCTTTCGCCGAATTGGCGCTGATCCCAGTTGCGCAGATCCATGAGATCGAGACGAACACTGCCGGATGTGGGCAGAATCGAGCCGACCAGCATCTTGCCGAGGGTGGTCTTGCCGGAGCCGGAATTGCCGATGACCGCAAGCGATTCCCCCTTTGCCAGCGAAAAGGAGATGCCGTTCAGGATCACGCGCTTCTGCGGCGGCGGTACGAAGAGGATGCGCTCGACGTCGAGCCGGCCTTCCGGCTTCGGCAGACGCAGCCGCGGGAAGTTCAAGGGCGAGGTGAGCAAGAGCTGCCTGATTCGCTGATAGGCGGCGCGGGAGTGGTTGAGCTGGTTCCAGCCCTCGATGGCTCCTTCGACGGGCGCGAGCGCACGCCCGGCAATGATCGAAGCGGCGATCACCATGCCGCCGGTCAGTTGCCCTTCCATCGCCAGATGCGCTCCCCAGCCGAGAAGCGCCACCTGGGTGAACATCCGCACGGCCCTGGATGCGCCGGTGAAGATTATGTTGCGGTCCTGAGCGTAGACCTGCGCCTTGAGCGAGGCCGCCGTCTCCTGGCCCCACATTCTCACCGCTTCCGGAATCATCGCCAGCGCATTGATGATCTGGGCGTTGCGCGCCATCGAATCGAGATGGAAATTGGCCCGGCCGAGCGAGGCATTGGCTTCGCTGAATGGTTTTGTCGTCGCCTTCTGATTGAGATAGGCGATGACGATCAGAACCGTACAGCACAGGATGACGATCATGCCAAGTTGTGGCTGTATGAGGTAGACCACGATCACGAAGAGCGGTGTCAGCGGAGCGTCGAGGAAAGCCGTAAGCGTGCCGGAGGTGATGAAGGCGCGAAGCTGCTGCAGGTCGCCCAATATCTGGTAGTCCCGACCGCTTCCGTGCAGCGAGGCCCGGGCTGCCGCACTGAGGATCGGTGTGCCGAGCTGGACCTCGATTTCGACGGCGGTGCGCATCAGGATGAAGCGGCGGATCGCGTCGAGAATGACCTGAAGCGCCACGGCGCCGAGCACGGCGACCGTCAGCATGACCAGCGTGTCCTGCGAGCGGCTCGTCAGGACCCGGTCGGAGATCTGGAACAAATAGATCGGGATGGCCAGGACGAGGACGTTGATGGCCAGGGTGAAAGCGATGACGATCAGCATGTTGCGCCGGACAGCGGCCATGCCGTTGTGCAGGCTGGCGGCGAAGTTCGCCGGTCCCATGCGCTTGTGAAGCGTGCTCCTGCCGCCGCCGTCTTCGCTCGCTTTCCCTTCACCTGTTGCGCTGCGTTCAACCGGGCGAAGGTCGTCTTGCTTCATCGGGCCCGGGTGATTTTCGATCGTTCGCGGCAGCCCCGGGGCCTGTCGTCTTTCCACCTTGGGAACGTCGCCCTCGTCGCGGCACGCATCGGCCGATGCCGATGCTTGCTTTTGCTCCGAGAACCTTGCCGCGTCTGCCTTTCCGTTCGGCCCTGGCGGCCTTTCGAAGGGTGCCACAGCCTCGGCTTCGGCTATCTCGGGCAGCTCCAGCCGTGCGACATCCCGGCGCTGCGGCTTGCCTCGCCCGGCATACCACTTCGACATGTCGTTCATGCTCGCTCCCCTGCGCTTGGCTCTTGAAGTCGTTGCGGTCAGGACCGTCCAACGGATCTCCGTTCGAAGCTGTGCAACCCTGAGAGCTCGAAGCGGATCGGCTTCAAGCCAGTATCGTATGCATGACGTCGCTCCACTGGCTGCCGGACAGGTCGGTGCCGTGATCGCCGTCCATGTCTCCGCCCTGCGGCGCCGTATCCTCGCCGATAAAGGCGATGAGTTCGGTCGTCAGACCGCCACTGTCCCGCTGAAGGTCCGGCATTCCGTCGACTATTCCCGATTGGATGAGCACTGCGTCGGAATAGATCTCGCCGCCGACATAGGTCGTCCCGCCGGAGTCGATGATCTCCGCGACGTTGAAGACGCCATTGTTTCCCGTATGCACCGCGACCGAGGCCTCCGGTCCGTCTTCGAGCAACTTGCCCGCGGCAAACGAGACGGCATCGGCGTCGCCGAGAATGCTGACCTGTTGGACGATCGTGACGTCATAGAGATTACCGGTGATGAACAGGATGTGCAGGTCGGCATAGCCTTCGAAAGCATTGTCGCGCAGGAGTTCGTCCGGCAATGTGCCGTCGCCCTCGTGCATCTGGTCGGCGGCTTCATGAAAGTAGTCCGGCATCGCCTCGAAGCGGACGCCGGAGCTCACGTTTCCGATCGAGGCCATGTTCCAGACGAGATTGCCGCCGGTGTCCAGCGCGATGCCTTTGCCGGCGGATACGCCTGCGATCTCGTCATTGTCGTAGAGGATGGAGATCTGGCTGATGATGTCGAGATCGACCAGGCGGCCGCCGACGAGGATCAGATCGTAGTGCTCGGCAATGCCGAGAAACGACGCGACGTTCACTGCCGTGTTGCCGCCGCTGAGCACGGTCGTCTCCGCACCCGTCCTGGTAACGGTCAGGCTGTCATTGTCGCTGGCGAAGTTGTACTGCTCGACCCAATGGACGATGGAAAGATCGCCTTCGACGACGTTCACGCGCCAGCTTGTCGGGAATGTCGAAGATTCGGCCGGAATCTCCGCTTCCTGGGGCAGGCATGCCCCGGTTTCTCCGCCACCGAAGCTTGCTATGTTCAGTGCGACGGTCGTGGTCATCGTCGCGCATGTACCGGAGATCGCGCCGTCGAGCGTGTCCCTGTCGGCATAGACGTAGGATTGCGAGATGACATCGATTTGATGGTAGTCACCCATCACGGCGGTCACGGGTGGGGCCTCCACAGCGCCGACGACGCTGGCAACATTGGCGACGACATTGGCTCCCGCATGAATGTCGAGGTCGCCGTTCTGGAGCGGCTTGGCTAGAGGCGTCCCGGCGGGGTGAGCAGTGTGCTCTCGCCCCGGAAGGTTGTCGCGCAGTTCCGGCGCGGCGTCGGCGCGGGTGCCGTTGACATAGGTGCCCTCGATGCGTTCTGCGATGAGAACGGCATCGCCCGCCTCGTTCTTCACCAATTCGTCCGGAGAGGCGGCCTGCGGAAGGTTTTCCGGTCCGCCTGTCGCGGGCGCGGGCGGAACGGCCTGTTGGCTGGCGCCCGCCAGGGAGGCAAGTGCTTCAAGTTTCGCAGCCACAGCGGCGAAAGAGGCGGGTGCTTCGGCGGCGCCGATCTGCGCGAAGGGCGAGGCTTCAAGGGCTTCCGCGAGAAAGCCTTCGAGCGTCTGGTCCACATGCGTCAGGTTGCGCGGCTCCCCAAGCATTCCGGTCAGGTTCACGACATCGTCGTCATGGAGGGTGCTTGCCTGATAGATATGGCTGAAGCCCGCGTCGGGACCCGCAGGAGTCATCGTATCCGTGGCCTCGGGGCCGTTGCCGGAAATGCCGTGGTCCTCCCTGGACCGGGCATCCACCTGTCCGGCTTGCGCCGCGGCGGCCGGTTGGTCGAGGTGATGCCGTGACGGGGCGGCATGATCGGCGGAGTCGAGCCGGGCAATGTCGTAAGCCCGGAGTTCGTAGGAGATCTCGGGATCGTAGCTTTTCAACGCGAAGTCAGACCGGAAATCAGCCGACTGTACGTCGTCGGAGTCCTCCTTTTGCGCAGTCTTCGGGGTTTCATATCCCTGCAGGTATTCAAATCTCATACGCGCGTCATCGATCGCCGTGTTGAACAGCCCTATGAAATGCGCAACGATCTCGTTGATCTTCTCCGAATGCATCGTCCGATCCTTCCCCTTTCCGCAGCAAAGGGTGCCTCTAACCTCTTTTTTTCTTCAATCGGATACGAGTGAAGGAAACGTGCTGGCGTTCGCCCGCGATCGGTATCCAGCACGGCCGGTGCATCCGGTCGTTCATTCGACGTCGCTATCCGACCCCGCCGGGGTCACGCCCGGATCGCCAACGGTGGTGCTGACGTCGGCGTTGCTGAGAAGGTTCGCGCCCTGGACGATTTCGTGGTGGAAGTCCGGACTTGCCGGGCCGTGCGGCGTCTCCGTCGAGGAGTGGGATGCACCCTCGTCGCCCTTGAGATCCCAACCGTCCGTGGTGAGGCCGTCGCCACCAGGTTCTCCGCTGCCTGTGCCGGGATCGGTATTGCCGCTCTTGCCGGCGTCATAGGCGCGGTCCTGATCGGCCAGGCTATTGGCCTGGGCGAGGCTGAACCCGGCTTCGTAGATGCTGGCGCCGTTGCCCAGAACATTGTCGACATTCAGGGAAAAGGAAAAGCCGTCGCCGAGGGAGAAGGCAAAGTCACCCCCGGCGGTCTCGGTGAGACTGGTGCTGCCACCGGCAACCGACCTGCTGGACGTGTTCATCGCTACGCCATCGGCAAGCGCACCCGTCTTCAGCTCGTCATCGGCACTGAAGTTGTCGTGGAGCCCAAGATTCTTCTGTGAGGAATCGGGCATAAGCACTTCCTCATAAGAGGGGGAGCCAGCACCGAAACCCTTCATCTTTTATAGGATTCTTGAGGCGCTGGCTCTTTTGGCGGTTTAGCGGAAATGAATCTTCCGTCTCTGCTTGCAATGTCATTTCAGCGCGATACTAAGCGCCTAAATTCATACGTATGGTAACGCATAGTCATAATATTTGTCATATAAACGTAAATATCTATATTTCCGATCTTCTACGCGAAACAACGACCGAAGACGCACAGAATGTTGGTGCGACCATTGGAGTTTGATCTGGAACGCAGTCGAGTGAAAGTTACCTATTGTGGTTATGAGACTCGGCGCCGGCCCGTCTCGGATTTTTCGCTCGATGTTCGATGCGCGGCAACCGACGCACTCGTTTCGAGTGCAGCTCGCGATCGCCTCGCCATGCCTGTGCATGTACCTCGATCGATGCGGTCAGCTAACGCACTGAAAATACTTGACAATCGTAATCTCGGTCGTGCAGTTCGTTTGCCCGGGCACGCTTGAATTGCGGAGCGAAGGCCGGCTGCAGGGTTCGTTGGCGGAAAGTGCGTCGGGCGTCTGCCTCAGCACGCGATCGACCGAACTGACCGCGCCCGCATTACCTTCGCGATAACCCGATGTGAGTATCGACCTCGTCGGACGGAGTGGCGAATTCTTGTCCGAGTTACTACGACGACCATATCGGGTTTGACGAGGCGCCGGGTGCGGTTCACCCCTCAAAAGCGAGGGTCCGGCGAAAGGCAAGAGCACCGTTGCCGATCCCGCACGAATTTCGCGGATTCGCCCAAAATTGGTTCGTTCTTGAACGATTTAGACAGGATTGTGGCCGCCACCTAATCCTTTTGGGCGGTTTTACATCCCCCATATTTACGATACATTAGCCAACATAAATTCTTTTTTTCCAGAAATTTTTTTAATCCAAGCAATTTTCACAACGCGGGCCTTTCTCCACATGGGTAAAAAACCCGTAAAAACCAAGGGGAAGTCCGAGGAGGGGATAATGTATCGTGCGAGTTCGGGGTTGGGCGGGTTCGAAGACAGCAAAAGTGTAACACCCAAAAAAAGCAAAATAGTCATGCTAGCCAGGACGGACCTCTTCGCCGAGTGTCTGACCCAGGCGATCGGCGCACGTTTTCAGGACCAGGAAGTGGTGCGGCTTTCGGACGCCGACAGCCTTCTGGACGGCAACCTCGTAGGTGTGACGCTGGTCATGCTCTACCGCGTGCCGATGGCGAACTTTCTATCGATCATCAGGATGATTCATGAGTTCCACCCGAAAGCGGCCGTCGGTCTGCTGGTCGAAAACGCGGAAGGGATCGACGCATCGGTTTCGCATCTGGTCGAGGAGGGGATGATCCACGGCGTGTTGCCCTTGAATCTCCACCTCGACGTTTGCCTTACCGCCATCGACCTCCTGATGAAGGGCGGCGAACATTTTCCCGCCGCACTGCTCAGGCGCCTTGCGCCGAAGAATCCTGGAGAGCGGGACCTCGCCACCCAGGACGAGACGGCCTCTGAAGGCGTCGATCCGGAGCGCGGGAAAGGATTTGGCCAGGTCGTCCTCACGACACGCGAAATCCAGATCCTCGATCTCATCTGCATGGGCACGCAGAACAAGATCATCGCAGATCGCCTCGGACTGTCCGAAAACACCGTCAAGGTGCATGTGCGCAACATCTACAAGAAGATGAACGTGCGCAATCGCACCGAGGCGGCCTCCCGCTATTTCAGAAACGACGGAGGCTTGGGCCCTTCCCGCACGCCGTCGCCGACGCGCTGGCGCAACTGACCGTCAGAGCCTTGAGCAGTCCAAGGTGCTAACAGCGCCCTTTGCGCGTCTGATAAGACGCGCGGCGCCGTAGAAAGTTTTCGGAGGACTGCGATCTCTCTCGTGCTTGTCATAGGGATGAGAGCAGCGCCACGTCTGCGGCGCGGAAAGCGTTCTTTCAGCCCAAGGACTTGGCCTGGCTGGATTCCTGTGACGAGCACAGGAATCCGGAAATCAGGCAAGCGGCGGCGGGTGGCCGGAATCTCAACAGGCCTTGACGCGCGGGCTGCCGCGCGGCGTGTCTGCGGCGCAGCCGCTATTCCGCGGCCTCGTGGCCAAGGGCGCCGCGCCGGATCTGGTCGGCTTCGATCGATTCGAACAATGCGCGGAAATTGCCCTCGCCGAAGCCCTCGTCGCCCTTGCGCTGGATGAATTCGAAGAAGATCGGACCGATCACCGTTCGCGAGAAGATCTGCAGCAGGATCTTCGTCATGCCGCCGTTCACCACGCCCTCGCCATCGATCAGGATGCCGTGTGTCTTCATCCGGTCGATCGGCTCGTCGTGTCCGTGAACACGCTGATGGGACATTTCATAATAGGTTTCCGGCGGCCCCGGCATGAACTTCAGACCGTTTGCGGCGAGCTTGTCGGTCGCATCGTAGATCGCCTCGGTACCGACGGCGATGTGCTGGATGCCTTCGCCTTTGTACTTCTTCAGATATTCTTCGATCTGGCTCGTGTCGTCCTTCGATTCGTTCAGGGGAATGCGGATCTTGCCGCAGGGCGAGGTAATCGCCCGGCTGACGAGGCCGGTGATGCGGCCATCGATGTCGAAGAAATGGATCTGCTTGAAATTGAACAGTTCGCGGTAGAAGGCCCACCACTTGTCCATGTTGCCGCGATAGACGTTGTGGGTCAGGTGGTCGAGATAGTAGAAGCCGACTCCGGCCGGCTTCGGATCACGCTCGCTCAGCCAATCGAACTCGGCGTCGTAGGCTGATCCCTTTTCGCCGTAGGTTTCCACGAAATAGAGAAGCGAGCCGCCGATGCCGACGATCGCCGGCACGTCCAGGCACTTGTCGCTGCCGGTATAGGCTTCGGCGCCTTTGGCAACGGCATGTTCGAAGGCGTGCTTCGCGTCGACGACGCGCCAGGCCATCGAGGGGGCGCAGGGCCCGTGCTCGCCAACGAAGCGCATGGCATGCGATCCGGCCTCCGCGTTCAGGACATAGTTGATATCGCCCTGCCGCCAGACGGTGATGTCCTTGGTCTTGTGCCTGGCGACCGGCGAATAGCCCATGCGGCCGAAGAGCTCCGCAAGCTTCTCAGGCTCCGGGTGGGCGAACTCCACAAACTCGAAACCGTCCGTCCCGGCGGGGTTTTCCGCCGAAATCGCCGGCGGCGGTGCGTCATGGGGGAACGGGCCCATCGTCAGTCTCCTCTTATCCTCCAAACTCTGCTGGATTATGGCGCAGTTCCGATGCATGGTGCTTGTATTCTTGCGCGATTCGCGATGATCGGCGCATGAATTGTGCAGAAAAGCGTTTGAGGGTGCATGAATGGAGCTGCTTGACGGATTCGACCTCAAGATCCTGAGTGAACTGCAGCGCGACGGTCATCTGACCAACAATGAATTGTCCGAGCGCGTCGCGCTGTCTCCTTCGCAATGTTCGCGCCGGCGTACGCGCCTGGAGGCGGAAGGGTTCATCACCGGCTATCAGGCGCAGATCGACCGTCAGAAGCTGGGGCTTGATCTGATGGTGGTGATTTCGGTCACGCTGGCCACGCATAATCGCGACAATGCCAAGCGTTTCGGCAATCTCGTCTCGGCTCTGCCGGAGGTGCTGGAGGCCTATGCGCTGACCGGTGAAATGGACTACCACCTGCGCGTCGTGACGCCGGATCTTGCCGGGCTCTCCCGTTTCGTCAACGAGGTCCTGCTGCCGCATGACAGCGTGCAGCACGTCAAGACATCGATCGTGCTGGAGACGCTCAAGAGTTTCGAGGGTCTGCCGATACCGGCGCGGATGAAGGGGTAGGCGGCAGAGCTAGGGAAGGGCCTCGCTAGAGATTGTTTATCGCCCGTTCCACGGCGCCCAGGCCCTGCGAAAGCGCCTCCATATTCTCTGCCCCAAGCACGGAATGCAGCTCCGTTTGATAGTCGCTCGCAAGCTCCGTCAGCTCCCTGAAGGCCTGCCGGCCCGCCGGCGTCAGCGCCAGATGCTCGAAACGGCGGTCTCGTCCGTCCTGCTCGCGCTTCAACCAGCGGCGCTGCTCGAGGCTGAAGACCGCGCGGCTTACTTTCGTCTTGTGCATGGCGGAGTGCGCGCCGATTTCGGTTGCCGTCATGCTGCGGCGGGAGCTGCCGAGTGCCGCAAGCGTTCGCCATTCCGGCCGCGTCAGCTGGTAACGCGCTTTGTATTGTGCGGCAAAGCGCAAGGCGACGAATTCCGCCGCCCGGTTC
This sequence comes from Sinorhizobium sp. GQ132, assembly GCF_059758575.1. Classification (NCBI taxonomy): domain Bacteria; kingdom Pseudomonadati; phylum Pseudomonadota; class Alphaproteobacteria; order Hyphomicrobiales; family Rhizobiaceae; genus Sinorhizobium; species Sinorhizobium sp. GQ132. The sequence continues at coordinate 33,215 of NZ_JCAXDX010000005.1, forward strand.
AGCCGATAGGGCAGGAAGTTCTCCAGTTCGAACCGCTCTTCGGCCATGGCCTTCCTTCCTTGATAGTTACAAAATCGATAGTTACGATTGTAACTAATATAGCGAAGAGAAGAGGAGGCTCAAGCCATGTTGGAGAAGGCGGAAAAACAGCGGCGGGTAGGTTCGGGTCAGCAGCGCACAGCCGGCTATATGCCTGGATTCGGCAACGACTTCGAGACGGAAAGCCTGCCCGGGGCGCTGCCGCAGGGGCAGAACAGCCCGCAGAAATGCAATTACGGCCTTTATGCCGAACAGCTGTCCGGCTCACCCTTTACGGCACCGCGCGGCACCAACGAGCGCTCCTGGCTCTACCGTATCCGACCGAGCGTCCGCCACACCGGGCGTTTCCGCAAGATCGACTATCCGCATTGGAAGACGGCGCCGCATGTGGGCGAGCATTCCCTGGCGCTCGGGCAGTTGCGCTGGAGTCCTTTGCCGGCGCCCCCGGAGAGCCTGACCTTTCTTCAAGGCATCCGCACCATGACGACGGCGGGCGACGCGCTGACGCAAGCCGGCATGGCTGCGCATGCCTATGCCTTCAATGCCGACATGGTGGATGACTACTTTTTCAACGCCGACGGCGAGCTGCTGATCGTTCCGGAAACGGGCGCGATCCAGGTTTTCACCGAGCTCGGCAGGATGGAGGTGGAGCCGTCTGAAATCTGCCTCGTACCGCGCGGCATGATGTTCAAGGTCACGCGCCTCGGAGAGGAGAAGGTCTGGCGCGGGTACATCTGCGAGAATTACGGCGCGAAGTTCACGCTCCCGGATCGCGGCCCGATCGGCGCCAATTGCCTCGCCAATCCGCGCGACTTCAAGACGCCGGTCGCCGCTTACGAGGACAAGGAAACGCCCTGCCGGGTCCAGGTGAAGTGGTGCGGCTCATTCCATATGGTCGAGATCGGCCATTCGCCGCTCGACGTCGTCGCCTGGCACGGCAATTACGCGCCCTACAAATACGACCTCAAGACGTTCTCGCCGGTCGGCGCGATCCTGTTCGACCATCCCGATCCGTCCATCTTCACGGTGTTGACGGCCCCTTCCGGAGAGGAGGGGACGGCCAATGTAGACTTCGTCCTATTCCCGCCCCGCTGGCTGGTCGCCGAGCATACGTTCCGCCCGCCCTGGTATCACCGCAACATCATGAGCGAGTTCATGGGCCTGATCTACGGGCGCTACGATGCCAAGGAGGAAGGATTCGTTCCGGGCGGCATGAGCCTGCACAACATGATGCTGGCGCACGGACCGGACTTCTCCGGCTTCGAGAAGGCGTCGAACGGCGAGCTGAAGCCGGTGAAGCTCGACAACACCATGGCATTCATGTTCGAGACCCGCTTCCCCCAGCAGCTGACGACGTTTGCGGCAGAGCTCGAGACTCTGCAGGACGACTACATGGATTGCTGGTCCGGCCTCGAACGGAAATTCGACGGCACGCCGGGAATCAAGTGACTTCCGCCGCCGAACCGTGACATGCTGCAATATCCGCGCCGCCCCGGCGAGAATCAACAACGCATCGGGAACACCACTCCATGAAACTCGCAACGCTGAAAGATTCCACCCGCGACGGCAAGCTCGTCGTGGTCTCGAAAGACCTGACCCGCTGCTCGGAGGTGGGTCATATCGCCCGCACGCTGCAGGCGGCGCTTGACGACTGGGCGCATGCGGGTCCGCGGCTGGAGCGCGTCGCCGAGGGGATCGAGACCGGGGCGCAGCCGACCATGCGATTCCATGAGCACGACGCCGCCTCGCCGCTGCCGCGCGCCTTTCAGTGGGCGGACGGATCGGCCTATGTCAATCATGTCGAGCTCGTCCGAAAGGCGCGCAATGCCGAGATGCCGGCAAGTTTCTGGACCGATCCGCTGATCTATCAGGGCGGTTCCGACAGTTTCCTCGGCCCACGCGATCCGATCCTTATGGCCGACGATGGCTGGGGCATCGATATGGAAGGCGAAATTGCTGTCATCGTCGACGACGTGCCCACGGGCGCGACGCTCGAGGAAGCAAGGGCCGCGATCCGACTCGTCATGCTCGTCAACGATGTCTCCCTGCGCGGCCTCATTCCTGGAGAACTCGCCAAGGGATTCGGTTTCTATCAATCGAAGCCGTCTTCCGCCTTCTCGCCGGTCGCCGTGACGCCGGAGGAACTCGGCGAAGCCTGGGATGGCGGGAAACTGCATCTGCCGCTCCACGTCGATCTCAATGGCGAGCCCTTCGGGCGGGCCAATGGCGGCATAGACATGACCTTCGATTTCCCGCAGCTGATCGTGCATGCCGCGCGAACGAGGCTGCTTTCGGCCGGCACGATCATCGGCTCGGGCACCGTTTCGAACAAGCTCGAGGGCGGGCCGGGTAGGCCGGTTTCCGAAGGCGGGGCCGGCTATTCGTGCATCGCCGAATTGCGCATGATCGAGACGATCGAAGGCGGGTCACCGAAAACGCAGTTCCTGAAATTCGGCGATGTCGTCCGCATCGAGATGAAGGATCGCACCGGCCACTCGATTTTCGGCGCCATCGAACAGAAGGTCGGAAAATACGAGCGCGGCTGAGGTCGGACAGCGTGGAGACGGGTGTGGCGAACGAAACCGTGCTTTATGACTATTGGCGCTCGTCGGCGAGCTACCGGGTGCGGATCGCGCTCAACCTGATCGGCGAAGCCTATCGCTCCGTACCGGTCGACCTGCTGGCAAAGGCTCATGGCGCGCCGGAGCATCTCGCCCGGAATCCGCAGGGACTGGTACCGGTGCTCGACATAGACGGCGAGCGCCTCACCCAGTCGCTCGCCATCATCGAATATCTTGCGGAGACGCGGGAGGGGACGGGTTTCCTCCCGTCCCATCCCGTCGACCGGCAACGCGTCCGCGCGCTTTCCTATGCCGTGGCGATGGATATCCATCCCGTCTGCAATCTCGGCGTCGTCGCTCATGTGATGGCGGGCGCGGGCGACGGCGAGGTTGCGCGGCGCGAGTGGATGCAGAAATTCATCGGCGAGGGTCTCTCTGCCTTCGAGCGTATGCTGGACCGCCCCGCGACCGGTGAATTCTGCCATGGCGATCGTCCGACGATGGCGGATCTCTGCCTCGTGCCGCAGGTCTACAATGCACGGCGCTGGGATGTCGATCTTTCGGCGTGCCCGCGGATCGTTGCCATAGATCGCCGCTGCGCCGCCATCGACGCCTTCCGAAGGGCGCATCCCGACCGCGCAAAACCTTGACCCCGTTTCGGATGCGATTTCGTCATTCGCACATCGGTGTGGCCTGTTCCGCCAAGCCGATGTCGCGAATGGATCGGCGGGCCGCAGATCGCCAAGCTAGTTTTTGCGCGACTGCCCGTGTAAGGGCGTGGGAACACCTCAAACGAGAGATTCATCGATGAAAAGCTATGTGCTGACCGTCAGCTGCAAATCCACTCGCGGCATCGTCGCCGCCATCACCGGCTATCTCGCCGAAAAGGGCTGCTATATCAGCGACAGCTCGCAGTTCGACGATTTCCAGACGGGCCTGTTCTTCATGCGTCTCACCTTCATCAGCCAGGAAGGCGCCAAGCTCGAAGATCTGCGCGAAGGCTTCGAACCGGTGATCAAGCGCTTCGAGATGACGATGGAGATCCGTGATTCCGAGGAGCGCATGAAGGTGCTGCTCATGGTGTCGCGCTTCGGCCATTGCCTGAACGATCTTCTCTACCGCTGGAAGATCGGCGCCTTGCCGATCGACATCGTCGGGGTCGTCTCCAACCACTTCGACTACCAGAAGGTGGTCGTCAACCACGACATCCCCTTCCACTGCATCAAGGTGACGAAGGAGAACAAGCCCAAGGCCGAAGCCCAGCTGATGGACGTCGTCGAGCAGACCGGCGCCGAGCTGATCGTGCTGGCCCGCTACATGCAGGTGCTTTCCGATGCGCTCTGCAAGAAGATGTCGGGGAAGATCATCAACATCCACCACTCCTTCCTGCCGTCGTTCAAGGGGGCGAACCCCTATAAGCAGGCCTATGAGCGCGGCGTGAAGCTGATCGGCGCGACGGCGCATTACGTCACCGCCGATCTCGACGAGGGTCCGATCATCGAGCAGGATATCGCCCGCATCACCCATGCCCAGTCGGCCGAGGACTACGTCTCGATCGGCCGCGACGTCGAAAGCCAGGTGCTGGCCCGCGCCGTGCACGCCCATATCCATCACCGCTGCTTCATCAACGGCAACCGCGTCGTCGTCTTCCCGCCAAGCCCGGGTTCCTACGCGTCGGAACGGATGGGCTGAGGCCTGGTCGCCGGGCTCCGCAAGGGGCCTGGGATGCCGGGTCCGCTCACATATGCAGAGCGTGCCCGAGCGTCTTGAAGGCCGCCTCCTGGAAGGCTTCCGATTGCGTCGGATGCGCATGGATGGTACCGGCGATGTCCTCCAGCCGCGCGCCCATCTCGATCGCCAGCGCGAAAGTCGCCGACAGTTCCGAAACGCCATGGCCGACAGCCTGAATGCCGAGGACCAGGTGATTGTCGGCGCGGGCGATGACCCGCACGAAGCCGTCCTCGGAGAGCGTCGTCATGGCGCGGCCGTTCGCCTGGAAGGGAAATTGGCCGATCTTGACGTCGATGCCGGCAGCGCGCGCCTCTTCCGGCGAGAGGCCGGAGGAGACGATTTCCGGGTCGGTGAAGCAGACCGCCGGAATGCAGCGCTTGTCCCAGCTCCGCTTATGACCGGCGACGATTTCCGCGACCATTTCGCCCTGTGCCATCGCCCGGTGCGCAAGCATCGGCTCTCCGGTCACATCGCCGATCGCATAGATGCCGCGCATCGAAGTGCGGCACTGGTCGTCGATGCGGATGAACCTGCCCGACCGGTCCAGATCGATCTCTTCAAGCCCCCAGCCGTCGGTCACCGGCCGGCGGCCGACGGTGACGAGAACCTTCTCCGCCGGGACCTCGAAGGCGCGGCCGTTCTCCTCGGCAAGCAGGCCCCGCCGGTCGGCGGAGAGCCGTTTGGCCCTGGTGCGGGTGAAGACCTCCACACCGAGTTCGCCGAGCCGCTTCATCACGGGCTTTGAGAGGTCGGCGTCGTATTGCGGCAGGATCCGGTCCAGCGCTTCGAGCACGGTGACCTTGGAGCCCAGCTTGGCGAAGGCGGTTCCGAGTTCGAGACCGATATAGCCGCCGCCGATCACCGCGAGCGTCTGCGGCACGTCCGTCAGCGCCAGCGCCTGAGTCGAGGAAATAATGCTTCCGCCGAAGGGAAGGTCGGGAAGCTCGACCGGCGCCGAACCGGTCGCGATAACGATCGCTTCCGCCCGAATGCGCTGAAGCCCGGTTTCCGTTTCCACATCCACCGTCTTGCCGTCGACGAAGCGTCCCTCGCCGATGACCGCCTTGACGCCCGCCTTCTTCAGGAGCCCCGTGACGCCGCCGTTCAGCCGTCCGACGATGCCGTCCTTCCAGGCGATCGTTCGCCGGAGGTCGATCGCCGGAGCACTCAACGAAAGGCCGAGCGGGTTCTTGCCCGAGGCAGCCGTGCGGAGCTTGTGATATTCGTCCGCCGCGTGGATCAGCGCCTTCGACGGAATGCAGCCGACATTCAGACAGGTGCCGCCAGCCTTCGCTTTCTCGACGATCACCGTGTTGACGCCGAGCTGGCCGGCGCGGATCGCCGCGACATAGCCGCCGGGTCCGGCGCCGAGAACCAGGAGCTTGCAGGAGATTTCCTTCATGGATGCCTATCCTTCAACGAAAATCAGCGCCGGCGTTTCGAGCAGCGTCTTCAGGCGCTGGACGAAGACCGCGGCATCCCAGCCGTCGATGACCCGGTGATCGAAGCTCGACGAGAGATTCATGATTTTGCGCGGGACGAATTGCGCGCCGTCCCAGACGGGCCGGACGCCAATCTTGTTGACGCCGACGATCGCCACCTCCGGATGGTTGATGACCGGCGTCGTGGCGATTCCGCCGATGGCGCCGAGCGAGGAGATGGTGATGGTCGAGCCGGTAAGCTCGTCGCGCGTCGCCGTTCCGGTGCGGGCCGCCTCCGCCAGCCGGTTGAGCTCGGCCGCGCAGTCCCATATCCCGCGCGCCTCGGCATGGCGCACCACCGGAACGGTCAGCCCGGCGGGCGTCTGGGTGGCGATGCCGATATGGACGGCAGCGTGGCGGTGAATGACGCCGGCATGGTCGTCGAACGTGGCGTTGACGCCGGGCTGCTCGGCGACGGTCTTCGCCAGCGCGCGCATCAGGAAAGGCAGGATCGTGAGCTTGGCCTGCTCCGGCTTGCGGTCGCGGTTCATCGTCGCGCGCAGATCCTCGAGCGCCGTCATGTCCACCTCTTCCACATAGGTGATGTGGGGGATGCGTGAGGTGGAGAGCGACATCTTTTCGGCGATCCGGCGTCTGAGGCCGGTCATCCTGACCTCCTCGACGGCGGTCTTGCGGACGAGGCCGGCCTGCGCCGGCAGCGGCCCGGCGCCACGGCTGATAAAGAGATCGAGATCCTCATGGGTGATCCGGCCGGCCGGCCCGGTGCCGGCCACCTGCCTGAGATCGATGCCGCTCTCCCTGGCGCGCAGCCGCACTGCCGGGGAGGCGAGTGGCTTTGGCGAAAGATCCCTCGTTTCGCGCGGCGCCGGCGCGGTTCTCGGCGCAGGTTTTTCAGGCTGCGGCGGCGCCTTGGCCGCAGGCCGGGAGGAGACGGCGACGGGCTCGTCCAGCACGTTTTCGGCCAGCGCCTCCGGGACGCTGTCCGGGACAGCATCGCCCGCCTCGCCGGCGGTCTCGATCCTGACCAGCGGCGCCTTCACCGCGACCGTGTCGCCGACCTCCGCTCCGAGCCACAGGACCTTGCCGGTGACGGGCGAGGGGATTTCGACCGTGGCTTTGTCGGTCATGACGGCGGCGAGCACCATATCCTCGCGCACCGGATCGCCGGGCTTCACATGCCACTCGACGAGCTCGGCCTCCGCGACACCCTCGCCGACATCCGGCATCTTGATGATGAATTCACCCACCGGTCAGCCCTCCATCGCTTCGGCGAGCGCACGCCCGACGCGTGCCGGACCGGGGAAATAATCCCACTCCTGCGCGTGCGGATAGGGCGTGTCCCAACCCGTTACCCGGACGACCGGAGACTCGAGGTGATAGAAGCAATGTTCCTGAACGAGAGCGGCGAGCTCTGCACCGAATCCCGAGGTCAGCGTCGCCTCGTGCACGACCACGCACCGCCCGGTCTTCTTCGCGGATTGCACGATCGTCTCGAGATCGAGCGGCAACAGACTGCGCAGATCGATCACTTCCGCGTCGATACCGGTCTCCTCGGCTGCCGCGAGCGCCACATGCACCATCGTACCATAGGCGATGACAGTCACGCCTGATCCCTTGCGGCGTATCTCGGCCTTGCCGATCGGGATCGCATAGTGGCCGTCCGGAACGTCGCCGAGCTCGTGCTTGGACCAGGCCGTGACCGGGCGTTCGTGGTGGCCGTCGAAGGGGCCGTTATAAAGCCGCTTCGGCTCCAGGAACATCACGGGATCCGGATCCTCGATCGCCGAGATGAGCAGACCTTTGGCGTCATAGGGATTCGACGGCACGACGACCTTCAGCCCGCAAACATGGGTGAAGAGCGCCTCCGGGCTCTGGCTGTGGGTCTGGCCGCCGAAGATGCCGCCGCCCGTCGGCATGCGCACGACGATCGGGCAGGTGAAGTCGCCGTTCGAGCGGTAGCGGATCCGCGCGGCCTCCTGCGTGAGCTGGTCGTAAGCGGGATACATGTAGTCGGCAAACTGAATCTCGACGCACGGTTTCAGCCCGTAGGCGGCCATGCCGATGGCCGTGCCGACGATACCGGACTCGCTGATCGGCGTATCGAAGCAACGCGTCTTGCCGTATTTCGCCTGAAGCCCCTGGGTGCAGCGGAAAACGCCGCCGAAATAACCGACATCCTCCCCGAACACGACGACATTTTCGTCGCGTGCCATCGAGACGTCCATGGCGCTGCGCACCGCTTCGATCATCGTCATTCTGGCCATGTCAGTACCCCGCCTTCTGCCGTTGACGGCGGATGTGCGGCGGCATCTCTGCATAGACGCCTTCGAAGATATCCCGCACCGACGGCCTGCCGCCGGCATGCAGCGTTCCGTGGCGTTCCGCTTCCTTCTGTGCCTGGATCACTTCGTCCATGATTTCCGCCTCCGCCTGCGCATGCCGCTCCTCCGACCAGGCGCCGCGTAGGATCAGGTGCTTCTTCAGGCGCAGGACCGGGTCGCCGAGCGGCCAGGCTTCCGATTCCGTTTTCGGGCGATAGGCGCTCGGATCGTCGGAAGTCGAATGGGCGCCGACGCGGTAGGTCACGTATTCGATCAGCGTCGGACCGAGATTGAGCCGCGCCCGCTCGGCCGCCCAGCGCGCCACCGCATAGACGGCCAGGTAGTCGTTGCCGTCGACCCTGAGCGCCGGAATGCCGAAGCCCAGGCCCCTTGCGGCGAAGGTGCCGGAACCGCCTCGGGCGATGCCCTGGAAAGTGGAGATCGCCCACTGGTTGTTGACGATGTTGAGGATGACGGGCGCCTTGTAGGTGGAAGCGAAGACCAGCGCGGAGTGAAAATCCGACTCGGCGGTCGAGCCGTCGCCGATCCAGCCGGCGGCAATCCGCGTATCGTTCTTGATGGCGGATGCCATGGCCCAACCGACGGCCTGGACATATTGAGTGGCGAGGTTGCCCGATATCGTGAAGAAGCCGTGCTCCTTGGAGGTGTACATGACGGGCAGCTGCCGACCATGGCAGGGATCGAGCTCGTTCGAGAAGATCTGGTTCATCATCTCGACCATCGGGTAGTCGTCGGCAATCAGGAGCCCCGCCTGGCGGTAGGTCGGAAAATTCATGTCGCCCTTGCGAAGCGCCTTGCGGAAGGCGCAGCTCACCGCCTCCTCGCCGAGATGCTGCATATAGAAGGATGTCTTGCCCTGGCGCTGCGCCATCAGCATGCGCGCGTCGAAGGCGCGCAGCAGCATCATGTGCCTGAGACCCCTCAGCAGCTCTTCGTCGGAAAGAAAACCGGCCCAGGGGCCGACTGCCTCGCCCTCGCGGTTGAGAACCCGGATGATCGAATAGGCGAGGTCGCGGATCTCCTCGGGGTCCACATCGACTTCCGGCCGCGGCACCGAGCCCGCCTTCGGTATCTTCACGTTGGAGAAATCGGGCAGATCGCCCGGCCGGACGGCCGGTTCGGGGACATGCAGGCTCAATCGGCTGAATTCATCCATGCGGATTCCGGCCTCCCTTCCGGATTGCGCGTCGCGCAACTCCATTCCCGGAAGAACGGCGCCGCCGCCCGGCGGTTCCCGGCTGGCGCCTGGGGTGTCCTCCGCCCCGCCTGCCATACCGCTACGGCATCCCGCTCTCCCGACAGGATATGGGCACAGACTGCCACGAGTCAGGGGCCAGATGAAGCGCTTTCGCCGCCGCGCCCGGCTGCTGCGCGAAGAAAGACAGATTCGTGCCGGCACGCATGCGGCACCGAACGCCGGGCCGGTGCCGGCGCTGGCGGCGGGCAATTTTCTTTCGTGAGGCGGGCGGGCGACCCGGCCTTCAGACCGGTGGCGCGATCTCTATCGGGCTGCCGTCGGAAAAGCGCGAAAGGCGGAACTCGGAGGGATCGACGATGGGCGGATCTCCGGTGACGAGATCGGCGACGAGATGTCCGGCCCCGGGGCCGATGCCGAAGCCGTGACCGGAGAAGCCGGTGGCGATGACGAGGCCCGGCACCTCTTTCGCGTGCGAAATGACCGGGACGACGTCCGGCGTGACATCGATCAGGCCGGCCCAGATCTGCACCGGCTCGACGGTACGCAGCTTCGGAAGAGCCTTTCTTGCTTCCTCGAATGCCTTGAGCACGGATTTCGGATCGGGCCGAGGATCGAGGATACGGTGGCGCTCGAAGGCGCCGGGCCGATCGAGGGGCACGGATGCGATTTCGAAAAGCTCGCGCCAGCTCTGGGCGCTCAAGCCTGCCTGCACGGCCTCGCCCTCGGCCCTTCTCGCCGCGCGAAAATCGCGGAAGAATGCCAAGGTGTCCGGCACGAGCGGATGCAGGTTGGCACCCGCGGTGGCGATCGTGTAGCCGCCGTCGAGGCGTTTGCGATAGGCGTAAGTCGCCGTTGCGCCTGCGCCGGCCGGGCCGCCCTCGACCGGAGCGGTCCTGAGCACGGTGTTGCGCACCTTTAGCTGCGGCAGCCGAATGCCGAGGCCCTTGCAGAAGAGCCGCGACCAGGCGCCGCCCGCAAGCACCACCGTCGAGGCTTCGATGCGGCCCTTTTCGGTGACGACGGCGCTTACCCGACCCGCACTCTTCTCAACCCCCCGCACCGCACAGCCGGTGACGATATGTGCGCCGGCTCGGCGTGCTCCGGCCGCGATTGCGGGCACGGCCTTCTGCGGCTCCGCTCGACCGTCGCGCGGCGTATAGAGCGCGCCTTTGTAGCGGATCGCCGTCCCGGCCATGCGCTCCCGGGTCTCGTCGGCGGTGAGCTGGCGGCTGTCGACGCCATGGGGTTTCGCAAGCGCGAGCCAGGCATCGCGGTTGGCGACGTCCTGCTCCGTTTCGGAAATATAGAGAATGCCGCTCCGGCGAAATCCGGTCTCGCAGCCGACGCGCGCATCGAGGGTGTCCCAGATCTTCAGCGCCTCCATCGCCAGCGGAATCTCGCGCCGATCGCGGCCCATGACGCGCACCCAGCCCCAGTTGCGGCTCGATTGCTCGCCGCCGAGATCGCCCTTCTCGCACAGGACGACTTTGACGCCGCGCTCGGCGAGAAAGAGCGCCGTGCTTACTCCGATGATACCGCCGCCGATGATGACGACGTCGGCACTACCGGGCAGCGAAGCATCGGTTTCAACGGGGTCGAGAGCGGGGCCGGGCATGATCATCTCTTGGGTTTGTTCAGTTATGCCTATCGCTGCATCCAATGTCGGCTTCGATCAAGCCTGCTTGGCCGGTTTCGGGCGGCGATGCACAGTTCCCGTGCCCGAAGCTCCCGCATCGTCTTTGAGCGGTCGCGCCTTCCCGTCTCCTGCGCCAGGCTTTATGTTCGCTCCATGCACGATACCGAAGCCGACCCCCGCCCGATCCTCCGCATCGACTTGCCGCCGAACAGCCGTCTCGGGCGCGGCAAGATCATGCTTCTGGAACACATCCGCGAGACCGGCTCCATTTCCGCTGCCGGGCGGGCCATGGATATGTCTTACCGCCGTGCCTGGCTGCTGGTCGACGCCTTGAACCGCATGTTCAAGGAGCCGGCGGTGGACTCGCAGCGCGGCGGCAAGCAGGGCGGCGGCGCCGTGGTCACCGCTTTCGGCGAGATGCTGATCGAGCGCTTCCGGGCGATGGAGGCCAAGGCGCAGGCCGCGATCGCGGACGATCTCGATTGGCTCGACGCCATGCGCGACTGCAAAGGTGCTCCGCAAGAGGAGCCAACCGGAAAGCCGCTCTAACCATTTGCTTCTCTAATAATCGAGGGCGACGGTCTTGATGATGGCGTGCACCTGCTTTCCCGGGCCAAGCGCGAGCGCATCGCGGGAGACGGTCGTCACGCGCGCGGCGATGACGTTGCCGCCGCAATCCACGCGCATGTCGACGCTTCCTTGCCGCGGCGACGAGACGCCGACGATCGTTCCCGGAAGCACGTTCAGGGCGCTGATGCCTTCCGGGCGACGGGTCGCCAGCATGACGTCGCGCGCGGCAATGTAGAGGCGTAGACTTTGCCCGGCCTCGGCGAAGAGATGCGGCACGCGGATCAGGCAGTCTCCGGCGCGCACCACGGTCAGTTCGTGGCCTTCGTCATGACTGTCGACGGTGCCCTCGATCAACGTGCCCGCTTGCCGCCGGTCGGCGGCGGATGTCGGAAACGGCTCGTTCAGAACGGCCGCCGTTTTGCCGAAGGCCTTGACCCGGCCGTTTTCCATGACGACGACGCGCTCCGCCAGCCGCGCCACTTCAGCCACCGAATGACTGACATAGACGATCGGAATCCGCGTTTCGTCGCGCAGCCGCTCCAGATAGGGCAGGATTTCGGCCTTTCTGGCGTCGTCGAGCGCGGCGAGCGGCTCGTCCATCAGGAGCAGGCGGGGGGAAGCGAGCAGCGCCCGGCCGATGGCGACGCGCTGCCGCTCGCCGCCCGAGAGCGTCGAAGGCATCCGATCGAGCAGATGTCCGATGCCGAGCATTTCGACGATCCTGCCGAATTCGGGCCCCGATCGGGCCGCGCCTGCGAACCAGCGGCCATAGGCGAGATTTCTGCGGACGCTGAAATGCGGAAAGAGGCGGGCTTCCTGGAACACATAGGCAAAGCGGCGGCGGTGGACGGGGGTGAAAAGCCGGCGCTCGCTGTCGGCGATCGTGTCGCCGTCGAGCACGACGCGGCCCTGATCGGGCCGGAGGAGGCCGGCGATGATGTTGACGAGCGAGGTCTTGCCGGAGCCGGAGCGGCCGAAAAGGGCGGTCACGCCGCCCTCCGAGCCGAAGGCGGCGTCGATCGCGAAGGAGCCGAGACGAAGGCGCGCTTCGACCTCGAGCCTCATGCCGCCACCGTCCGCCGCGCCGCGGCTGAAGCCATGGCTTCCGAAAGCATCAGGGCCGCCATCGAAATAACGACGGAGATCGCGGCAAGGCGCATCGCGCCGGCGTCGCCGCCCGGCACCTGTGTGAAGGTATAGATCGCGGCGGAAAGCGTCTGGGTCTCGCCGGGGATATTGGAAACGAAGGTGATGGTCGCGCCGAACTCGCCCATGGCCTTGGCAAAGGAGAGGACCATGCCGGCGAGAATGCCGGGAAGGATCAGGGGCAATGTGACCGTCAGGAAGATCCAGGCGGGGCTAGCGCCAAGGGTTCCCGCCGCTTCTTCGAGCTTGCGGTCGACTGCTTCGATAGACAGCCGGATGCTGCGGACCATCAATGGAAAGCCCATCACCGCGCAGGCGAGTGCCGCTCCCGTCCAGCGAAACGAAAAGACCAGCCCGAAATTCTCAGCGAGAAATGCACCGATCGGGCCGCGCCGGCCGAAAAGGAGCAGCAGAGCGAAGCCCGTGACGACCGGCGGCAGGATCAGCGGCATATGGACGAGGCCGTTCAGGAGCGACTTGCCCCAGAAGCGGCCGCGCGCAAGTATCATCGAGACAAGGAGCGCCGGCGGCAAGCTCGCAAGCATCGCAACGGTGGCGACCCGCAGGCTCAGGCGGACGGCCGTCCACTCCGCGTCGCTCAATGCCATCCAGTCCAAGCTCGTACTCCCGTTCCTGATGCGCCGTGTCGTGCAATCATTCGGCAAGTTCTATTCCAGAACGGTGAAGCCCTCGGCCTGGAAAAGCGCCGCCGCCGTCGGCGAGCGGACGAATTCGAGGTAGGCGGCGGCATCGGCGTTCCTGCTGTCCGCGGTGATCGCGATCGGGTAGATAATTGGGGGGTGGCTGTCCTCGGGGAAGGTGCCGACCACTTTCACATTGGCGTCCGCTGCAGCGTCGGTTCGGTAGACGATGCCGTAGGGCGCCTCGCCACGTGACACGAGGAGGAGGGCGGCGCGCGCGCTTTCGGCGCCGGCGACCTTTCCGGCAACGTTCGGCCACAGCCCGAGCTTTTCCAGCGCGGCCTTGCCATACTTGCCGGCAGGGACGGATTCCACGGCTCCCATGGCCAATCGTCCGTCGCCGAGAAGACCGGCAAGGTCGAGACCCGGCTCGATCTCGACAGCCCGGGCATCCGACTTGCCGGAGACGAGGACGATACGATTGCCGAGCAGGTTGGAGCGCGTGCCGGCCTTGATCAGCTTCTTGTCTGCGAGGTAATCCATCCAGGCGAGGTCGGCCGAGATGAACACATCGGCGGGCGCGCCCTGTTCGATCTGTTTCGCCAGTGCCGAACTCGCCGCATAGGAAACGGTGGCTTCCTTGCCGGTCTGTTTGAGCCATTCGCCGTTGATCGCATCGAGTGCATTCTTGAGACTCGCCGCGGCGAACACGGTGACCTTCTCCGCCGCCTGAGCCGGTGCAAAGGTCGTTCCCGCCAGAACCACGCCGAGCACCAGTGACACGCCCTTGAGCCAATCTCTTCTCGTTGTCACACCCAAGTCTCCCGGTTCGTGATATTTCCCAAGATATAGCGCTCCGGTATTTTGGTTACCGCTATATTCGTGGAAATACAATGCGGCCGTTGCGCTGTAGTCAAAATCGGTGAACCGATGGGGCGGAGACGACGCGAGCGCTTGCGATAGGCGCTCATGCGTCTAAATTCCGGAACGAGACCCAAGGAGGTGGACGATCCACATGGACGCGACGATCAGGCTGGAAGAAAGCTGGAAAGCCGTTCTGGGCGGGGAATTCCGCCACGGTTACATGGCCGAGCTCAAGCGGTTCCTGCTGGAGGAAAAGCAGCAGGGTCGGCAGATTTTTCCGAGGGGCGTCGAATATTTCCGTGCGCTCGATCTGACCCCGCTCGACAGGGTACGCGTCGTCATCCTCGGCCAGGACCCCTATCATGGCGACGGGCAGGCGCATGGGCTCTGCTTCAGCGTTCGTCCGGGCGTGCGCACGCCGCCCTCTCTCGTCAACATCTACAAGGAATTGCAGGAAGACCTCGGCATTCCGCCGGCGCGCCACGGCTTCCTCGAAAGCTGGGCGCGCCAGGGCGTGCTGCTTCTGAACAGCGTGCTGACCGTCGAACGCGGCCGCGCGGCTTCGCATCAGGGCAAGGGCTGGGAGCGCTTCACCGACGCCGTAATCCGGGCGGTCAACGAGCAGGCGCAGCCTGTCGTCTTCATGCTCTGGGGCTCCTACGCACAACGCAAGGCCGCTTTTGTCGATCGTTCGCGTCATCTCGTGCTCACCGCACCGCATCCGTCACCCTTATCGGCCCATGCGGGGTTCTTCGGCTGCCGGCATTTCTCCAAGGCGAATGCGTTTTTGACGTCCAAGGGGCTGGATCCGATCGATTGGCGGTTGCCGGAAGATCCCCCTTTGGCCGTCGAGCGGCAGCTGGCGCCGAACTGCTGACGCGGCCGTAGCGCTTGCCGTCGCGAATGGGCCTTGCACCTGCCGCGGCGATCCGTCAAAGACTGGCCCGATAATGCGGGCGGGACTGGCCCGATTATGCGGGTGTGACTGACGCGATTATGCGGGTGGGATTGCCCGACTATGCGGGTGGCGCAATGGGAGACGGCATGCGACACGTCCTGATCATCGGTATCGGTGCCGGCAACCCCGAGCACATGACGGTTCAGGCGATCAATGCGCTGAATCGGGCCGATGTGCTCTTCATCCCGACCAAAGGGGAGAAAAAGACCGAGCTGGCCGAGCTGCGCCGCGCGATATGCGCCCGCTACGTGACGCGGGCCGGCAGCCGCACCGTCGAATTCGCGGTGCCCGTCCGCCGCACCGAAGGCCGCAGCTACGTGGAAAGCGTGGACGAGTGGCATGCGGGCATCGCCGCCGCCTACGAGGCGCTGCTGGAGAGCGAGCTCGCGGAAGGCCAGACCGGCGCCTTCCTCGTCTGGGGCGATCCGATGCTCTATGACAGCACGATCCGCATCGTGGAACGGGTGAAGTCGGGTGGCCGGGTCGCCTTCGGCTACGACGTCATTCCGGGCATTACCAGCCTGCAGGCGCTCTGTGCCAGCCATCGCATCCCGTTGAACCTCGTCGGCAAGCCGGTGGAAATCACCACTGGCCGGCGGCTCGCCGAAAGTTTTCCGCACAAAAGCGAGACGGCCGTCGTCATGCTCGACGGCGAGCAGGCGTTCCGGAAGATCGAGGATCCGGACGCCGAGATCTATTGGGGGGCCTATCTCGGCACGCCCGACGAGATCGTCATTTCAGGGCGCCTCGCCGAGGTGAAAGAGCGGATTCTCGAAGCGCGGGCCGCGGCGCGCGAGCGGATGGGCTGGATCATGGATATTTATCTGCTCCGCAAGGGCGCCGATTTCGAAGAGTAATCGGGCGTTGCCCTGCTCTCGGCGGCAGATCTTTGATCTCTCTCGACGCTCCCCCTGTGATATAGGCTCGATCGATCAGGCGTGCCGGGTTGGCTCGCAGATACCGAAGGATTACCGAGACGAATGAAAAGCTGCGCCGCCCCACGAGCCGACCGATCTGCGACCGGCGCATCGATGCGCCGCGGGAGCTGTCCTTCGCTGGCGGCGCCGATGCAGACCGGGGACGGCCTGCTCGTGCGGCTGCGACCGGCAGGCGACGGCCTGACGCCGGCCGAGATGAGGGCGATTGCCGGTGCGGCTGCGACATGCGGCAGCGGGATCATTGAGGTCACGGCGCGCGGCAACCTGCAGATCCGCGGCCTGACGCCGGAAAGCGTTCCGGCGCTCGCCGAAGCGATCGGGGCGGCGGAGATAGCCATTGCCGAAGGGGTGGCGATCGAGACGCCGCCGCTTGCCGGATTCGACCCGGACGAAGTCGCCGATCCTCGCCCGCTCGCCCGCGCGCTGCGCATAGCGATCTCCGGCGCGGGTGAGGCGCTCAGGCTCGCGCCGAAACTTTCGATCGTCGTGGATGGAGGCGGCCGCTTCCACCTGGGAAGCCTGACCGCCGACCTGCGTGTCTCTGCGTTCGAGCATGAGGACGGCGTGCGATGGCTGCTTTCGCTCGGCGGGACGGCGCGCTCGGCAAAGCCCGTCGCGCTCTTGGAATCGAACGAAATCGTCCCTATCGTTCTCGAAATCCTGGGAGATCTCGCTGCACTCGGCCCCGCTACCCGCGCCCGCGACCTTGATGCCGATCTTCTTCGGCGGCGCGCGGCGGCCGGCGATGCCCTGCCGCGCGCGGACGGTCCCGCTTTTTCGCCGCCACCGGCGGGCATTCACCACTTCGGCGGCGCCGGCACCGTGCTCGGCGTCGGCCTGGCCTTCGCGCAAACCGATGCGGGCAGTCTCGTCGCATTCCTCAGACAGGCGGAGGAACTCGGCGCAAACGAGATACGCTTGGCACCCCCGCGCGGTCTGTTCGTCCTCGGTCTCTCGGGCGAAACGGCGGCCGTCGTGCAACGCCTTGCCTGCTCGCACGGCTTTCTGGTCGCCTCCGACGATCCGCGCAATCACATAGCCGCCTGCGCAGGCCTCGCCTGCGCCTCGGCGCGAATGGACACAAAGGCGACGGCGAGGCTGTTGGTCGAATCCGCGCCGGATCTCCTCGACGGTTCGGTGACGGTGCATCTCTCCGGCTGTCCCAAGGGTTGCGCCAGACCCACGGTGTCGCCGCTGACGCTCGTCGGTGCGCCATCAGGATATGCGCTTGTCGTAAATGGCACTGCTTCCGTCGCGTCGAGTGCCTACAGGGATGAAAACGGAATAGGATCTGCGTTCGGCGCGCTGAACGCGCTCGTGCGGGAAAACAAAGACGCTGGCGAATCGGCGCTGTCCTGTCTTACACGGCTCGGGACCGCGCGCATCGCCGCCGCGTTTGAACAGGGATAGAAATGCCTGATTACGATTACATCCGCGATGGCAACGCCATCTATGAGCGTTCCTTCGCGATCATCCGCGCGGAAGCCGATCTTTCCGGATTTTCGGAGGAAGAAGCCGATCTCGCCATACGCATGGTGCATGCCTGCGGATCGGTCGAGGCGGTGCGACAATTCGTGTTCTCGCCCGGCTTCGTCTCCGCCGCGCGCGCGGCGCTGAAAGACGGCGCGCCGATCTTCTGCGACGCCGAAATGGTCGCCCATGGCGTGACGCGCGCCCGGCTGCCCGCCGGCAACGAGGTGATCTGCACGCTTCGCGATGCGCGTACCGCGGAGATCGCCACCGAGATCGGCAATACGCGTTCCGCAGCGGCGCTGAAGCTCTGGGGCGAGCGGATGGCTGGCTCCGTGGTAGCGATCGGCAATGCGCCGACCGCGCTCTTCTATCTGCTCGAAATGCTGCGCGACGGCGCGCCGAAGCCGGCGGCGATCCTCGGAATGCCCGTCGGTTTCGTCGGTGCGGCCGAATCGAAGGACGCGCTTGCCGAAAATTCCTATGGCGTTCCCTTTGCGATCGTTCGCGGCCGTCTGGGCGGCAGTGCGATGACCGCCGCCGCGCTGAATTCTCTCGCGAGGCCGGGTCTGTGAGCGGCGTGGAATCAGGCCGGCTTATCGGCGTCGGAACGGGTCCCGGCGATCCTGAACTCCTGACCGTAAAGGCCGTCCGGGCACTCGGCGAAGCGGATGTCGTCGCCTATTTCGCCAAGGCCGGACGCAACGGCAACGGCCGCGCGGTGGTGGAAGGTCTTTTGAAGCCGGACATGACCGAATTGCCGCTCTACTACCCGGTGACGACCGAGATCGACAAGGATCACGACGCCTATAAGCGCCAGATCACCGATTTCTACGACGCCTCGGCCGAGGTCGTCGCGGCGCATCTCCTCGCCGGACGGACGGTCGCGGTGCTGAGCGAGGGCGATCCGCTTTTCTACGGTTCCTACATGCACCTTCATGTGCGGCTTGCCGGCCGCTTCCCGGCCGAGGTCATTCCGGGCATCACCGCAATGTCGGGCTGCTGGTCGCTCGCAGGTCTGCCGCTGGTGCAGGGCGACGACGTGCTTTCGGTTCTCCCCGGCACGATGGGCGAGGGCGAGCTTCAGCGCCGCCTCGCCGACACGCAAGCCGCGGTCATCATGAAGGTCGGTCGCAACTTGCCGAAGATCCGCCGGGCGCTGGCGGCGGCAGGCCGGCTCGAGGCGGCCGTCTATGTCGAGCGCGGCACCATGAGGAATGCGGCGATGGTTCCGCTCGGCGAGAAGCCCGACGACGAGGCGCCCTATTTCTCGCTGGTGCTCGTCCCTGGCTGGAAGGACAGGCCCGGCCGGAAGGAAAGGCCCGGATCGGAGGGCAGCGCATGACCGGAAAGCTCTTCATCGTCGGCACCGGCCCCGGCAATCCGGCGCAAATGACGCCCGAGGCCGAGGATGCGATTGCGGTCGCGACCGAGTTCTTCGGCTACGGCCCCTATCTCGATCGCCTGCATCTTCGGGCGGATCAACGGCGCATCGCTTCGGACAACCGCGAGGAACTGGACCGTGCCCGGGCAGCACTCGCGCGCGCCGCAGCCGGGGCAGATGTCTGCGTCGTCTCCGGCGGCGATCCCGGCATCTTCGCGATGGCGGCCGCCGTCTGCGAGGCGATCGACAAGGGACCGCAGGAATGGCGTGAGGTCGATCTCACGATCACGCCCGGCGTCACCGCGATGCTCGCAGTCGCAGCCCGGATCGGGGCACCGCTCGGACACGATTTCTGCGCCATGTCGCTTTCCGACAACCTGAAGCCGTGGGATGTCATCACCAGACGACTGAGGCTTGCCGCCGAAGCGGGGCTCGTCATCGCGCTCTACAATCCGATCAGCAAGGCGCGTCCCTGGCAGCTCGGCGAGGCCTTCGAGGTTCTTCGGCAGGTGCTGCCGGCCCGCGTTCCGGTTATCTTCGGCCGCGCCGCCGGCCGGGCGGACGAGCGCATCGCGGTCATGCCGCTCGGTGAGGCCGACCCCGACCGCGCCGACATGGCGACCTGCGTGATCATCGGTTCGCCGGAGACGCGCACTATCGCCCGCGAGGGTAAGCACGACCTCGTCTACACGCCGCGGTCCTTCACCGGAGAAAGCCATTGATGGATGCGTTCGAGCGCCTCGTCGCAGTCGCCGACCGATTGAACGTCGGCAGGCTTGTGGCGCTCGACCATCACCACCTCGATCCTGAGGTGACGCGCCGCCGCTATCTTGCCGTAGGTGGCCGCACCGCCGCTGTTCTTGGCGACGATGACGTCGATCCCGTGGCGTTCGAGCAGTTCTGTTTCGTCGGTCTGCGCAAAGGGGCCGGAGGCGAGGATGGCGGTGACATCCGGCAGATCGAGCGGCGGCATCACCGGATCGACGCTGCGCACGACGTAGCTGTGCTGCGGCGCCTTCTCGAAATGGTAAGCCTCCTGCCGGCCGATTGCCAGCAAGACGCGGCGCGGTTCCTCGCCCAATGCGGACACCGCTTCCGCGACGCTTCCGACGCAGGTCCATCGATCGCCGGGCTCTGCCGCCCAGGCGGGGCGGCGGAGCGCAATGAGCGGCGTTCCGGTCATCTTGGCCGCTGCGGCGGCGTTGAGCGAGATGCGGGCGGCGAAGGGGTGCGTCGCATCGATCAGCAGGGCGATATTTCGTTCGCGCAGAAAGGCGGCAAGCCCTTCGGCGCCGCCGAAGCCGCCGATGCGCGTCGGAAGCGGCTGCGGGCGGGGATCGGCGGTACGGCCGGCAAGCGAGATCGCCGTATCGTAATGCGGTTCGCAGACCAGGCGCTCTGCGAGCTGCCGCGCCTCGGTCGTTCCACCCAGGATCAGAATGCGAGGTCTGCCCGTGGCTGACATGTCGAACAGTGGCTCGGCCATCGTCGCTCCCTGGCTCATCGTGATCGGTATCGGAGAAGACGGTGTAGCCGGTCTCGGCGACGAGGCCAAGCGCCTGATAAAGGCAGCTCCCGTGGTCTTCGGCGGGGCCCGCCATTTGGAACTCGCCGCGCCGCTGATCGGCGGCGAACGCCATAGCTGGCAGAGCCCGTTTGAAAAGGCGGTGGAGGCGATCGTCGCCCGCCGCGGCAGCCCTGTCGTTGTGCTCGCCTCCGGCGATCCGTTTCTTTACGGCGTCGGCGCCACGCTGGCGCGCCGCGTCGATGCCGCGGAAATGCGCACCATCCCCGCGCCGTCCGCCTTCAGCCTCGCCGCTTCCCGGCTGGGCTGGCCGCTGCAGGAGGTCGCGACCGTTTCGCTGCACGGCCGTCCGCTCGATCTCATACGGCCGCATTTTCAGCCGGGCGCGCGCGTTCTGGCGCTGACCTCGGACGAGAACGGGCCGAAAGCGCTTGCCGGGCTGCTTGCAGGAAGCGGATTCGGTCAGTCACGGCTTACGGTTCTCGAAGCGCTCGGCGGCGCAAGCGAGCGTGTCTCCCGCCACCTCGCTTCCGGCTTCGCGATGGAGGAACTCGACGCTCTGAACGTCTGCGCACTTGAGGTGGTGGCCGATGCCGATGCACGCGTTCTGACGCTTGCCAGCGGCCTGGACGACCGGTTTTTCGAGCATGACGGCCAGATCACCAAGCGGGAGGTGCGGGCGCTGACGCTCTCGGCACTCGCGCCGCGCAAGGGCGAACTCCTCTGGGACATCGGCGCCGGCTCAGGCTCGATCGCGATCGAATGGATGCTTGCCGATCCGGCGATGCGCGCCGTCGCCATAGAGGCGTCGTCCGAACGGGCTGCGCGGATCGGCCGCAATGCCGCCCGCTTCGGCGTTCCGGGGCTTGTGGTCGCCGAAGGGCAGGCGCCGGAGGCGCTGCGCGGCCTTCCGCAGCCGGACGCGATCTTCATCGGCGGCGGCGGCAGCCAGCCCGGGGTGATGGAGGCGGCGATTGCGGCGCTCGCGCCCGGCGGACGTCTCGTCGCCAATGCCGTGACGACGGAGATGGAAGCGGTGCTGCTCGACCGACACGCGCGGTTCGGCGGCTCGCTGATGCGGATCGACATCGCCCGGGCCTCGCCCGTCGGCGCCATGACGGGCTGGCGGCCGGCGATGCCGGTCACGCAATGGTCGTGGATCAAGGCGTGAGCCGATCTACGAGCCATGCTTTTTCGAGAGGACAGATCATGACGGTTCATTTCATCGGCGCAGGCCCGGGCGCGGCAGATCTCATCACGATCAGGGGCAGGGACCTGATCGGCCGCTGCCCCGTCTGCCTCTACGCCGGTTCGATCGTATCGCCCGAGCTCTTGCAATATTGCCCGCCGGGCGCTCGCATTATCGATACGGCGCCGATGTCGCTCGACGAGATCGAGGCGGAATATGTCCGCGCTGCCGAAGCCGGCG
This sequence comes from Sinorhizobium sp. GQ132, assembly GCF_059758575.1. Lineage (NCBI taxonomy): Bacteria > Pseudomonadati > Pseudomonadota > Alphaproteobacteria > Hyphomicrobiales > Rhizobiaceae > Sinorhizobium > Sinorhizobium sp. GQ132. Next base: position 55,089 of record NZ_JCAXDX010000005.1, read on the forward strand.
AGGATGTCGCCCGGCTGCATTCCGGCGATCTCTCCGTCTGGAGCGCGGTGGCAGAACAGATCCGCCGGCTGGAGAAGAATGGGATCGCCTACACGCTGACCCCGGGCGTCCCCGCCTTCGCTGCCGCTGCCGCGACGCTCGGCCGCGAGCTGACGATCCCGGCGGTCGCGCAGAGTCTGGTGCTGACCCGCGTCTCGGGTCGTGCCTCGCCCATGCCGAACAGCGAGACGCTCGCCGCCTTCGGCGCCACCGGTTCGACGCTTGCGATCCATCTTGCGATTCACGCGCTCGGTCAGGTGGTCGAGGAGCTGACGCCGCTTTACGGCGCCGACTGCCCGGTCGCGATCGTGGCCAAGGCCTCCTGGCCGGACGAACGCGTCGTCCGCGGCACGCTCGGCGATATCGCGGCCAGGGTCGCGGCGGACCCGATCGAACGCACCGCGCTGATCTTCGTCGGACCGGGCCTGGAGGCATCGGATTTCCGCGAAAGCTCGCTCTACGACCCGGCCTATCAGCGCCGCTTCCGCGGGCGCGATTGAACGGGCGGGCATCGTTCAAAGTGTTACAGCGAGCTTTCCTGATAAGACACGCGGCGCCGCAGAAAAGCGCCGGCTGATCATTGCCCGTTCGGCGAACGGTCCATTCCCGGAAGCTTGCCGATCTCATTTGCGAGGAAGTCGATGAGAAGGCGGACCCGGGAGATGCCGGCGCGTTCCGGTACGACCAGCACGTTGAGCGGCACGGAAGGAAGCGAATAGTCGGGCAGCACGACCTCGATCCTTCCCGACTCCAGAAGATCGCCGACAAGCCATCGATGCGCAGGCGCGATGCCGCGTCCGGAGACGAGCGCTTCGCGTGCGGCGAGGCCATGGTCCACTCTCAAGCGACCGCCGAAGGGAACGGCGTGGTACCTCCCATCCCGCCCCTGCAGGGCGAGGGTTTCGCTGCCTGCCACATTCGACATCCGGATGCCTTCGTGTCCGATGAGCTCCTGTGGAGTGGCCGGTCTTCCTCGCTTCGCCAGGTAGGCCGGCGCTGCCACCAGCAGCCGTCGGCTTTGGCCAAGCGCCTTCATCCGCATCGAACTGTCGGTAAGAGGCCCCAGGCGGAGCGCCACATCAATTCCCTCCCGCACGAGGTCGATCCGCTCATCGGTAAGGCTCAAATCGACGCCGATATTCGGATAGGCGTCCTGAAATTCGAAGATAAGCCGGCTTACATGCAGCACACCGAAAGCCGCCGTGCAGGAGATGCGGATCGTGCCGGCGTGGGCGCCGCGCGTAACGCGCACCTCGTCGCTGGCCTGTTCCACCAGGCGCAGGATCTCGACGCTTCGAGCATAGTAGCGGCTGCCTTCGTCGGTCATCGTGACGCGCCGGGTGGTCCTGCTCAGCAAAGGCGCGCCGACGGCCTCCTCGAGTTCGCGCAGATGCCGCGTCACGGTGGATTGGCCGATGCCGAGCTCTCGCGCCACTGCCGACAAGCTGCCCCGTTCCGAGACGCGAACGAAGGTGCGTATCCGTTCGAGGGTGACGTCCGATTTATCCATTATATGGCTCAATCATATCCATTCCAAACATATAGTGGAATACTCATGCTCCGGCTACAGTGAGGCGACCTACTAACAGGAGAATGATCCATGAAAATTCTGCTCGTCTTTGCCCACCCTGAATCGCGTTCGCTCAACGGAGCGCTCCGCGACGTCGCCGTCGAGGAGCTCATGACCCAAGGTCACGAAGTGCGGATCTCTGACCTCTATGCCGACGGCTGGAAGTCCGAAGTCGGTCACGCCGATTTCCCCCTTTTGCCGCCGGATGCGCGGCTGGTGCCGGTCGCGGCGTCCAAGAAAGCCTTCGAAACCGGTGCTTTGACGGAAGATGTAAGGGCGGAGATCGACAAGCTGCTGTGGGCCGACGTTCTGATCCTCCAATTCCCGCTCTGGTGGTTTTCCATGCCGGCCATTCTCAAGGGCTGGGTCGATCGGGTGTTCGCCTACGGCTTCGCCTATGGCGTCGGCGAACATAGCGACAAGCGCTGGGGCGACCGCTATGGCGAAGGCAGCCTGGCAGGCAAACGCGCGATGCTGATCGTCACCGCCGGGGGTTGGGAAGAGCACTATTCGGCCCGCGGGGTGAACGGACCGATCGACGACCTTCTGTTCCCGATCAATCACGGTATCCTCTATTATCCCGGCTACGACGTGCTTCCTCCCTTCGTGGCTTATCGCGCCGATCGCCTCGACGAAGCCGGATTCACTGAGGCCGCTGAGGGGCTTCGGGAAAGGATGCGGACGATCGGGACCGTCTCACCCATTCCATATAGGCAGCAAAATGGCGGAGACTATCTCATTCCAAGCATGCAGCTCCGCCCCGGACTGAGAGATCAGACTGCGTCCGGTTTTGCGCTTCACCTGGATGAGACGCCGGAGGCGCTTCGTCAGGCGGGCGAGTAGCTATTCTTCACCCGGTGCGGGTTTCTGCTTGCGCGGCACGCCCTGCCTTTCCTCGAAGCGGTCGCGGTAGAGGGTCGCTTGGCCAAGCAGCATCAGGGTCACGGGCGTCGTCACCGTCACGAAGAAGATGATGAGAACTTCGTGGAATACCCAGCGGCTCTGCAGGACGGCGAAGCAGAGGATGGACGCGAGGCAGAGGAGGATGGTGCCGCCGCTGGTCGCGATCGTCGGGGCGTGCAGGCGCGCGTAGAAATCGGGCAGGCGCAGGAGCCCGAGCGATCCGATCAGGGTGGTCGCGGCGCCGATAAGCATCAGCCCGCAGACGAGCAGCGCCGCCCATGGCGGAAGGTCGGTCAGATGGCTCATTCGATCACCTCGCCGCGCATGAGGAATTTTGCCAACGCGATGGACGAGGCGAAGCCGATCACTGCGATGATCAGCGCCGTTTCGAAATAGACCGTGTTCGCCGTACGGATACCGAAGGTGATGAGCATCAGCATCGCATTGATGTAGAGCGTGTCGAGACCGAGAATGCGGTCCTGGGCCCTCGGTCCTCTGGCCATGCGGTAGAGCGCGAAGGCCATGGCGAGCGCAAGCATGGTCTGCGCGACGAGCACGGACCAGACGACGGCAAGCTCCATCATTCGAATATCTCCTTCAAATCGGCCGCATAGCGCGTGATCGTTTCCCGCCACAGGTCCTCGTTTTCGATGTCGAGCACGTGGAAGAGCAGGATCTTCCGGCGACGGTCATATTCGAGCCATGCGGTGCCCGGCGTCGCCGTGACGACGCAGGCGAGCAGCGCCAGGGCGTTCTCGTCGGCGAGATCGAGGCTGACCGTCATGAAGCCCGCATTCACCGGACGCCTGCCTGCGCGCAGGATGATGAGCGTGACGGCGATATTCGAGCGGATGACGTCGCCGACGACGCGCAGGATGAATCCGGCGATCCTGCTCCAGCGGTGGAGACGCGAGCGGGCGGGATGCAGGTTGAGCGTCACCCATGCGAGAACCGTGCTGACCACCAGGCCGAGGACGATCGAGCCCGGCGTCACGGACTGGCTCAGAAGCAGCCACATGAGGAGGAGCGCGATCGAGAGCAGCGGGTAGGGGAACCAGGTACGCATCGCTACTGGCTCCCGGCCCGCGGCGCCGAAAGCACGCGATCGCTGTGGGTGAGGGGCGCGAGCAGATCGTCAGCCGTCGCCTGCATGTAACGCATCGCGGGTCCCGCCTGCAGGCTCAGGAAGATGCAGGCTGCGAGCAGGACGACGACCGGCGTGATCTCGATCACGACGACCCGCGGGATCGTACCCTCGATCGACGCCCAGAACGTTCGGATGCCGATGCGGTTCATCGCGATCATGGCAGCGAGCCCGGACAGGATGAGGAGAGTGACATAGGTCCAGTCGGCGGCGGACGTTGCCGTTGCGAGCTCGGCGGCCGGCATGTCGAAGAGGCCGCTGATGAGCGCGAATTTGGCGATGAAGCCGGAGAAAGGCGGCAGGCCGGCCAGCAGCAGGGCACAGAGGCAGAAGCAGAGGCCGAGAACGGCCATGGTGCCGGGAATGGCGACGCCGACCTCCTCCTCCTCCTCGTCCTCGTCGAAATCGCCATAGGCTTCCATCGTCACGGCCAGAACATCGGCGCCGGCGTCCCGGCCGCGTTCGACGAGCTCGATCAGCAGGAAGAAGGCCCCGATCGTCAGTGTCGAGCTGACCAGATAGAAGAGTGCGCCGGCGAGCATTCCGTCGTGGCCGAGGCCGACCGCGGCGAGCAGGGTCCCCGAGGATACGAGAACGGAGTAGCCCGCAAGGCGGCCCATCGCCTGCGAGGCGAGCACGCCGATGCCGCCGAAGGCGATCGTCAGCATTCCCCCGGTGACGAGCCAGTCCTGGCCGAAACCGGACGATGCGCCCGCCGCGGTGCCGAAGACGAGCAGATGCAGGCGGATGATGACGTAGATGCCGACTTTGGTCAGGACCGCGAAGACGCCTGCGACCGGCGGCGTCGCCGCGGCATAGGCCGTCGGCAGCCAGAAGCTGAGCGGCCACATGCCCGCCTTGACGAGAAAGGCGACGCCGAGGATGGCCGAGCCCATTTCGACGAGTGTTCTGCTTCTGGGTTCGAGGGCTGCGAGCTTCGTCGCGAGGTCGGCCATGTTGAGCGTGCCGGCGGCGCCGTAGATAAGGCTGACGCCGATCAGGAACAGCGCCGAGGCGGCGAGGTTTACGGCGATATAATGCAGCCCCGCCTTCACGCGCAGCGGACCGGAGCCGTGCAGGAGCAGGCCATAAGAGGCGGCCAGCATCATTTCGAAAAAGACGAAGAGATTGAAGAGGTCGCCCGTGAGAAAGGCGCCGTTGAGACCGGCTACGAGAAGCTGGAAAAGCGAATGGAAGTGATGCCCCGCCGTGTGCCACCGCGCCATGGAATAGGCCTGCGCGGCGAGTGCAAGGCCGCTCGTCAGGCACAGCATCAGGGCCGACAGGCGGTCGAGCACGAGGACGATCCCGAAGGGGGCGGGCCAGTTTCCGAGCTGATAGACCCCTGATCCGGGCAGGCTGCCGGTGCCGGCCGCGGCAAGTCGCATGAGGATCATCGAGAGGATGAAGACGACGAGCGTGGACGCGAAGCCGATGGCCCCCTTCAATGTCCGGTCGCGCTCGTTGATCGGGATCAACACCGCAGCCACGGCAAGCGGCAGGAGGATCGGCAGGATGAGAAGATGATCGAGCCAATCAGTCACCGCGCTGCTCCCTTCCGTCCACATGGTCGGTTCCGGTGAAGCCGCGGGAGGCGAGCAGCACCACGAGGAAAAGTGCGGTCATGGCGAAGCCGATGACGATCGCCGTCAGCACCAGTGCCTGCGGCACCGGGTCGGTATAGCGGGCGAGATCGCCGACGCCGCCGGGATCGAGGATCGGAGGGGCGTTCACCCGCAACCGGCCCATGCCGAAGATGAAGAGATTGACGGCGAAGGAGAGCAGCGAAAGCCCGATGATCACCTGGTATGTTCGCGGCCTCAGGAGAAGATAGACGCCCGATGCGGTCAGCGTGCCGATCCCGGCCGAAAGAATGAGTTCCATTAGCGTACCGCCTCCTTGTCCGAGCGTGCGGCCTTCGCATGCGCACGCGGTGCACGGACCGACTGGTGCGCCAGCGCGATCAGGATGAGAACGGTGGCGCCGAGCACCAGCGAGAAGACGCCGAGGTCGAAGAGGATCGCGCTTGCGAGCGGAAACTTGCCGACGACCGGCAGGCTTGCATATTGCGCGTGGGAGGTGAGGAACGGATAGCCGAAGAACCAGGACCCGACGCCCGTGGCCGTCGCGACCAGCAGGCCGATGCTCATCCAGCGAAGCGGATGGATGCGGAGCCGTTCCTCGACCCAGCGGGTGCCGCCGGACATATATTGCAGGATAAAGCCGATCGACATGGCGATGCCGGCGGCAAAGCCGCCCCCCGGCAGATCATGTCCGCGCAGGAAGAGAAAAGCCGCGAGCATTCCTGTGACCGGAAACATCCAGCGCATGATCACTGCCGGGATGAAGAGATATTCGGCGACGCTGTCCCCGGCGGCGCGGTCGGGATGATCGTCGTCGAAGGCGTTCTGCACCCTTTGCTGCTCCGGCGTCTCCAGGCTGTCGGACTGCGGGCGGAAGCGCAAGAGAAGCGCGAAGACCGTCAGCGCGACGATGCAGAGCACGGCGATCTCGCCAAGCGTATCGAAGCCGCGGAAATCGACGAGGATGACGTTGACGACATTGGTGCCGCCGCCCTCCCGATAGGCGCGCTCGAGAAAATAGCTGGCGATGGTTTCGGGGAGGGGCCGCGTCATCACCGTGTAGGCGATGAGCATCATTCCTCCGCCGGCGCCGATCGCCAGCAGCAGGTCGCGCAAGCGCCTCAGGCGGACCCTGATCGAGATGTCCTCCGCCGCTATCGGCTCCTCGATGCGCTTCGGAAGCCAGCGCAATCCGAGCAGAATGAGCACGGTGGTGACGATCTCCACGAGGAGCTGGGTGACCGCAAGATCGGGTGCGGAAAGCCAGACGAAGGTGATGCAGGTGACGAGCCCTGCTCCGCCGAGGAGGACCAGCGAGGCGAGACGGTGGAATTTCGCCTGATAGGCGGAGCCGATGGCGCAGGCGATGCCGATCGCCCAAAGCAGAGCGAAGGCGGGATCGATGCCGCGGATCACGAGCGGCGGCAGTTCGAAATTGCCGAGAAGAAGCGGCGATGCCCCTGCCGCAAGCGCAAGAAAGACGAGGAGACGCATCTGCGGCTGCAGGCGACGCGTGCCGAGCCGCTGTTCGAGCCATCGGGCCCACTTCCAGGAAAGCGTTACCAGCACGCGCTCGAAAATGCGCTGCCCCTGGAGCAGGCGGAAGACCGGCGGACCCTCGACGGCCGTCGCCAGATAGGAGCGCATCAGGAAGTAGAGGCCGATGCCGCCCGAAAGCGCGACGAAGCTCATGATCAGCGGAATGTTCCAGCCGTGCCAGACCGAAAGGCTGTAATAGGGCGTTCCCTCGCGCAGAACCGAGAGAACGGCCGTGTGAAGGAAGGGACCGATCGTCTGGGCGGGAATTATGCCGACGACCAGACAGGCGAGGACGAGGAAGTCGACCGGCGCCCGCATCCAGCGGGGTGGCTCATGCGGCTTTCTCGGGAGGTCCGCCGGCAGCCGGCCGAAGAAGACGCCGTGGATGAAGCGGAGCGAATAGGTGACGGCAAACATGCCCGCGATCGTCGCCACATAGGGCGTAGCCGTGTCGAGCGGGTTTACGAGATGCGTCTCGATCGCCTCGGCGAAGAACATCTCCTTGGAGAGAAAGCCGTTGAGCAGCGGCACGCCGGCCATGGCGGCACTCGCCACCATGGCGAGCGTCGCGGTGATCGGCATGAAGTGGAAAAGCCCGCTCAGCCTGCGCATGTCGCGGGTGCCGCATTCGTGGTCGATGATTCCGGCCGCCATGAAGAGAGAGGCCTTGAAGGTCGCGTGGTTGACGATATGGAAGACCGCGGCGACCGCCGCCAGCGGACTGCCGAGGCTCAGGAGAACGGTGATGAGCCCGAGATGACTGATCGTCGAATAGGCGAGGAGTCCTTTCAGATCCTGCTGAAAAATCGCGAAATAGGCGCCGAGCAGGAGCGTTGTGAGGCCCGCAAGGCCCACGATCCAGAACCAGGCTTCCGTGCCGGCCATCACCGGCCAGAACCGCACGAGCAGGAAGACGCCGGCCTTTACCATCGTCGCCGAATGCAGATAGGCCGAAACCGGCGTCGGGGCCGCCATCGCGTGCGGCAGCCAGAAATGGAAGGGGAACTGGGCGCTCTTCGTCAACGCCCCGAGCAGGACGAGGACAAGTACCGTGCCATAGAGCGGATGGTTGCGGATCGCGTCGCCCGAGGCGAGGACCGCGTCGAGTTCATAGCTGCCGACGATCTTGCCGATGAGTATCAGGCCGACGAACATGGCGAGGCCGCCCATGCCGGTAATCGTCAGCGCCATGCGGGCGCCGTCGCGGGCGTGTGCGTTATGGTGCCAATAGCCGATCAGCAGGAAGGAGACGATGCTGGTCAGCTCCCAGAAGACGGCGAGCAGAATGAGGTTGCCGGAAAGGACGACGCCCAGCATCGATCCCATGAAGGCGAGGAACAGCGCGAAAAAGCGCGGGACCGGGTCCTCCTCGGCCATATAGTAGCGGGCATAAAGCACGACGAGAACGCCGATCGCCGTGATCAGTGCCGAAAACAGCCAGGCGAAGCCGTCCATCCTGAGGGTGAAGTTCAGCCCGAGTTGCGGAACCCAGTCGATCCGGTAATGGAGGACGCCGCCCGAGGCGACGTAGGGGTAGAGGCCGGCGGTCACCAGGAAGCAGACAAGCGCGATCGCACCTGCAAACCAGGAAATCGCACCGCGCTGATCGGACGGGAAGAAGATTGCAATGAGGCTTCCCGCGAAGGGGAGAAGAATGAAAACAGAAAGCAATTTCTCCGCGTATTCGATCGTTTTGTCTCCTTCCGAGTGTATTGGAGGTCGGGACTTCGGTCCCCCGAGTCTGACGCCGGACGGGCCACGCGGACGAGGTCCGCGCGTTCGCATAAGCGGCAGGAGGCATATGTTTTTATGACTATTTTCCGGACGGCTGCCAAGCCTTAGCAGCAAGAAAAAGCCGCGTCTGTGCAGTCCGCCTCCGAAAGCGGGGTCCGGGTCCCGGTCAAGCGGCGCGCCACCGCCGCTCAAAGACGAAAGTGGCAAGGTCGTTGGCGTTCATCGGCCGGGCGAAGGCGTAGCCCTGCAGACCATGGCATTCCATTTCCTTGAGGATGCGGGCGTGCTCGAGCGTTTCGACACCTTCGGCGATCACTTCGATCCCGAGCGATGTGCCGATGTCGATGATCGATGCCACGAGCCGGCGCTCCGCCGGAGAGGCGAGAATAGGCAGCACCAGTTGCCGATCTATCTTCAGGCGGCGTGGCGTCAGCTTCAGCAGGCTCAGGATCGAGGCATAGCCGGTACCGAAGTCGTCGATCTCGATGTCGATGCCGAGTTCCTTGATGCGCCGGATGTTGGACATGACCGTCACATCGTTCTCGTCGAAGAAAATCGATTCGAGCAGTTCGAAGGAAAGCCGCCCCTCGGGTATGGAAAGCTCCTCCAGCCGGTCGATCAGTCCCTCGTCTCTCAGGCGCGGATAGGAGAGATTGACCGACACCTTCGGCACGTAGATGCCGTTTGCCTCCCAGCGATAGATCTGAAAGAGCGCCTGTTCGAGAATCTTCTGATCGATCGCAGCGACGACGTTGATGTCCTCCGCCGTCTTGAGAAAGGCGTGCGGGCCGAGAAGCCCTTTGGTGGGATGATCCCATCGTGCGAGTGCCTCGACGCCGATAATGTCGAGCGAGCTCGGACAGAACTGCGGCTGGAAATATGCGACGAATTCGTTCTGCTCGAGACCGCGCAGGATCTCGTCGGCCGTCTGTTTCGTCTGGAGCACGGCGGTCTTCAGCGCACCCGTAAAGGTCTCTTGCCGGTTGCGGCCCCGGCGCTTGGCCTCGTAGAGGGCGATATCGGCGTTGACCAGTACCTGGGAAAGGTCATCCGTCGCATCGGTTTGAGCGGCAATCCCGATGCTCACGCCTATGCGGCATTCCTGATCTTCGTAGCGCACCGGAACGCTCATCGCCTCGATCACGCGGGAAGCCAGAGCCGCGTCTTCGTCGCCGCCGCCGCTTGCGCGAATGATGACGAACTCGTCGCCGCCGATCCGGGCGACGAAATCGTCCTGGCGTGCATTGTCCCGCAAAAGGCTTGCCGCATGCTTCAGGATTTCGTCGCCGGCTGCATGGCCCATCGTGTCGTTGATCTGCTTGAAACGGTCGAGATCGATATGGAAGATGCTGATCTTCGCATTTGCGTCGGCCCGCCGGCTGCGGTCGAAGAGAATCTGGTCCAGGAAGCGGCGATTGGGCAGACCGGTCAATGGATCGTGCAGCGCGTTGAATTCCATGCGATGGCGTGCCGCCTCCAACTCGGCACTGTGAGCTTCCGCGAGACGTTTGGCCTCCGATAGCGTCGCGCGTGTCTTCACGTCGGCCGTCACGTCCCAGTTGACGCCGACGATCTTCCTGTTGCCGTTCGTTCCGGCATAGGTCGAGCCGATCGCGCGGATATGGCGGACTTCCCCATCCGGAAGGCGGATGCGGAATTCCGTGTTGTATGCGCCGCCCGTGGCGAGCGTTTCGGCGAATTCCGCCTCGGCACGGGCGAGATCGTCGGGATGAAGCGTGTTCCGCCAGTCCTCGTAGACCTCGCGCATCGACGATCCGATGCCGTAGAGCTCCTTCATGCGGCTGTCCCACAGGAGCGTGCCGCTGTCGACGTCGAGCTCCCATATGCCGATCTTCGAAGTGTCGAGAGCGATCCTCAGCCGGTGCGAAAGCTCCTGAAGCTGATCCTTGCTCTGCCTCAATGCGCGAAAGTTCGCCTGCCGCTCGGCCATGAGACGGCCGGCGACGATCATGGGAGCGACGATCATCAGGCCGCCGAATATGATGAGGAAGCGGACCTGCCACGCATTCTGCGGTGTCGTCGGCCACCCGCCTTTGGGGATCGCGGCCATGCGCCAGGAACCGCCGGGCAAGGATACGCTCATCTCGACAGGGGCGCTTTCGAAGATTGCCGGGTCGCCGAAGAAATGCGGGCCGCCGCGTCCCGTGCCGTCGCGGCCGGCAATGGCGATGTCGATGTCGAGCGCCGGCGATGAAAGCCCACTGTCGCGATAAAGGCGATCGACATCGATCACCGCTGATACAACGCCCCAGAAGCGCCTGCCACCTTCCGGACCGGTGGTTACCGGGAAGCGGCCGATCAGCCCGCGACCGCCTTGCACGAGGTCGACAGGGCCCGCGAGCACCATTTCTCCGGATGCCACTGCGCGCATGACGGAACTGCGTTGTTTGTCGTTCGCGCGGTAATCGAGACCGATCGCCTTCTCATTACCCGTCAGCGGGTAGACCATCGCGACCACCAGTTCGGGCGCGGCGGCGATGTTGCGAAGCTGCGAGCCGCCGCTGAAGACGCTGCGTGCGAGCTCTGCGAAGCGCTGCTGCTGCATGTCGGGTTCGGTCTCGATCGTGGCGATCAGGCCCCGGACCAGCTGAATATTGCCGTTGACGCTGCTCTCGAGGCTCGAGCGTATCGGGTTCAGCGCGTCGGCAACCTCGGAGCGCAGCCGCGCTTCCGAAACGATCCGGTTCTGATTGTCCGCGAGAACCCCGGCGGCGACTACCACAACGGCCGCGATGAGGGCCGGAAGGTAGCTGGGGGTGAGAAAGCGCGACAGACGGGACATGGCATGATGCGGCTTCAAAAGAGCAATTCCAGGACGTGGCCCACAAAGGGGCGGGGACGGCATGCAGCAAGCCCGGATAATTCCAGACTCTCCTTAACAAACCTTCATTCGGGGTTTCTGAAATAACTCTCGGTAACGCGTGGTCCAAGCGCTTCAGCGTTGCGTTCCGATCATCGCCTGCAGTGTTTCGAGCCTGTCTGCATCGCGAGGCAGCTTGTCGGGTCTGAGGCGGGCGATCCGCGGGAAGCGCATGGCCACCCCGGATTTGTGGCGCGTGGAGCGGTTGAGGCCTTCAAAGGCAACCTCGACGACGAAGCCGCTGTCGGGTTCGGCGCGCACCGCGCGCACGGGGCCGAAGCGTTCGACCGTATTGTCGCGCACGAACCGGTCGAGGACCTCCAGCTCGGCATCGGTGAAGCCGAAATAGGCCTTGCCGACGGGAACGAGGCTCGTCCCGTCTTCACCCTGCGCCCAGACGCCGAAGGTGAAATCGGAGTAATAGCTGGACCGCTTGCCATGGCCGCGCTGGGCATACATCAGCACGGCGTCGATATTGAAGGGCGCCCGCTTCCACTTGAACCAGGGCCCCTTGGCCCGTCCGGCCATATAGGGCGAATCCAGCCGTTTCAGCATGACGCCTTCGATCACCGGATCGGGCGGGTTGGAGCGCAGCTCGTCAAGCTCCTTCCAGCTTGAAAAGCCGACGAGCGGCGAGAGATCGAAATGCTGCGGAGAGGCCGCCTCGATCAGCGCCGACAGCGCCTCGCGGCGGAGGTGAAAGGGCTCGGGCCTGATATCGCGCTCGCCTGAAAAGAGAATGTCGTAGGCACGGATGAAGGCCGGAAACTCGTCCATCAGCTTGCGACTGACGGTCTTGCGGTTCAGCCTTTGCTGCAGGTCGGCGAATGTCGCGGTGGCGCGGTTGCTGCGCATCGTTCCGCCGACCAGAAGCTCGCCATCGATGACGCCGGTGATATCGGCAGCCTCGATGATCTCGGGAAAGGCGGAGGATATCTCGTCGCCGCTGCGTGAATAGAGGCGTCGAGTCCCGCCGACATTGGCGAGCTGGACGCGGATGCCGTCCCACTTCCACTCGGCCGCGAAGTCGGCCGGGTCGAGCCCTTCGAGATCGCCCTCTCCGACCGCTGTCGCGAGCATCACCGAATGAAAGACCGCAGGTGTCTTGAGCACCGGCATCTCCGCCTCACCGGTGAGCCAGAGGAAAAGCGGCAGGTATGGCGGCTCCAATCCGTGCCAGAGCGTTTCGATCTCGCTCACCTCCTTGCCGCCCATCTCCGCAAGCGCCTGTTTTGCGAGCCGCGCCGAGACCCCGATCCGCAAGCCTCCTGTCGCGAGCTTGAGGAGTGCGAAGCGGCCGGAGGTGTCGAGCCGGTCCAGAAGGTCGCGGACGAGCGAGCGAACCTCGGAGCGGCCGGCCCGCTGCAGCCGCTCGACAACCTCGCCGAGCGGAATGTCCTCGGGGGCGACGTCCGGCGGCGGCTCCCAGGCGAGGGAGACCGTTTCCGCGAGGTCGCCGACATAGTCGTAGGAATAGTGGAACAGCACGTCGTCCATGCGCTCGAGCAAGAGGTCGCGAATGAGGGCCGGCTTTACCGTGTTGAGCGAGAGCGTGCCCGCGATCGCGGCCAGCGCGTAGCCGCGGCTCGGATCGGGTGCGCCGCGGAAATAGTCGACGAGCAACCGGATCTTGCCGTTTCGCTGCGGCGTCAGCACGAGCCGGTCGAGCAATTCGGCGAATGCTCTCATCGCTCACTCTCCCTCATCGTCGTAACCGACAAGATGCAATGGCCGGGCGGGTATGCCCTGTAACTGGCACCAGCGGACCAGCGCCTCCTCACGGCCATGCGTCACCCAGACTTCGGCAGGCGCGATTTCGCGGATCGTGGCCGTGAGCTCGACCCAGTCGCAATGATCGGAGATGACGAGCGGCAGCTCGACGCCGCGCTGCTTGGCGCGCTGTCGGATGAGCATCCAGCCGGAGGCGAAGATGGCGAGCGGATCGGCGAAACGGCGCGCCCATCGTTCGGCAAAAGCCGCCGGAGGCCCGAGGACGATAGCGCCGGCGAGGTCCTGCCGGTTTTCCTGGCCGAGCGTTGCCGGACGGATATCGCCGAGATCGATGCCCTGGCTCTGGTAATATTCGCACAGCCTGGCGAGTGCGCCATGGATGTGGATAGGTTCGTCGTAGCCCCGCTGGCGTATGAGCGCGATGAGACGTTGTGCCTTGCCGAGGGCGTAGGCGCCGACCACATGCGCACGCTCGGGAAACTGCCGGAGAGACTGGAGGAGCCGGGCGATCTCTCCCTTGTCGTCCGGGTGGTGGAAGACCGGCAGGCCGAAGGTCGCTTCCGTGATGAAAACGTCGCAGGCGACCGGCTCGAAGGACGGGCAGGTCGGATCGGGTCGTCGCTTGTAATCGCCGGAAACGACGATCCGCGTCCCGTCTGCCTCGACGGAGATCTGCGCCGAACCGAGCACATGGCCGGCCGGGTGGAAACGGACGCGCACGCCGCCGACCGAAATCGTCTCGCCGAAGCGCGCGTCTTGGCTCGCGCCGCAGAAGTCGTCACCATAGCGCAGGCGCATGATGTCGAGCGTCTCGCGCGTCGCGAGCACATGGCCATGTCCGGCGCGCGCATGGTCGGAATGTCCGTGGGTAATGAGTGCCCTCTCGACCGGTTGCACCGGGTCGATATAGAAATCCCCGTATTGGCAGTAGAGACCTTTGGGGGCGGGAAAGAGCAAAGCGTCCGGCTTCATACGGATAAAGATAGCCGGCGGCGGCGCATCTGCCAGCTATCCGCGAAAGATTTTCGCCGTAAGGCGGCTGCGGGCCGTCCGCGGATAAAACTCCTCCCAGCGCCGGCGTCAGGAAGCGGCAGTGCGACGGGTCAAGCCCCTCCCACCTGTGGGAGGGGTTGGGGAGGGGCGCTTTCCGGAGGTTAGTTGCCGCCCGCGAGCGTATCGCCGATGAGTTTCAGCACCGCTTCGGCATCGATGTCGATACAGGCCTGCTGGCTTGGGAAGCCGTCCCAGGCGTTCGGGGGAAACAGTCGCCCATCCGGTTTTTGAACGGTCTGGCCGTCGGCGATGCCGCCGCAAAGGACCCGGATGGCGCCGCCACGGGTCTGAAAGAATTGGGGCGCGACGACATAGGCGCAGGCGCAGCTGTCGTGCACGATCATGCCGTCATCCACATGGTGCTCGTAGAAGTCGATGTAGAATTGCGAGATGTCGGAAAGAAGCCTCGCCGGTGAACCGCCGCGTTCGGCGATCTCGGAGAGCGTGGCGCGGCTCATCACCGTCTTCGTCGTCACGTCGAGACCGATGACGGTCACCGGCCATGGCGCCGTCATCACCACATCGGCCGCTTCCGGGTCGCCGTGGATATTGGCTTCCGCCGCCGGCGTGATGTTGCCGGGAACATCGAAGGCGCCGCCCATGATCACCACCGCCTTGACGAGCGCGGCAATCTCCGGATCGTCGCGCAAGGCGCGCGCCAGGTTGGTCATCCGGCCGACGGCGACGAGCGTCACCTCGCCGGGATTGGCGCGCACGGTGTCGATGATGAAGCGGTGGGCAGGACGAGGGTCGAGCGGCAGGTCCATCTGCGCCGGCACGCCGATATTGCCGAGCCCGTCATCGCCGTGAATGCCCGTCGGCCATTCGACATGCGGCCGGCCGGCATCGAACGTCTCGCCCATGCCCCTGGCAACCGGTGCGGCAATATTCCATGCCCCTTTGAGGAACAACGCATTGCGCGTCGTCGTCTCGATCGAGGCATTGCCGAAGACCGTGGTGATGCCGAGCAGCTCTATGGCCGGGTGACGGTGCAGAAAGAGGAGGGCCATCGCATCGTCGACGCCCGGATCCGTATCGAAAATAACCTTGTGCATACCGCCTCTTCCTGGTTACGGGGGATTCCCGCCTACAGCGACGTTGTGCATGGCGCAATGGACAAGCTGCGGAAGAAAGTCAATCTCTGGCCGCCTGCCGGAGGCCTCCGTTTAAACTTTCCGAAAGGTGGCTCGTCTATCTTCGAAGACGCCTTCGGGCCTTTCTTGCGATCCTTTACGACGACAGCGGAGCCATCCCTTGAAGGCCATTCTCAGCAAATTGCGCCCTTCGAAGCGGCTGGTGATCATCCTGTCCGCCGCCTTCGGGGTCTCCGCCGCATCCGGCGGTGCCGCGGTCTATGTCGGTCGCGACAAGATACTGACGCGCTTCGCGGAGCCCTCCGCCTCCGGCCTCGAATGCACCGCGCTCCGGACCTTGAAGCTCGACCACAAGGGGCAGCGGTGGATCCGCATGCATGTGAAGACGGACCGGGCAACCGGGCCGGATCGGATCAGGACCGCCTTGCGCGTCGCAGGCGGCCTCGCCAAAAAGGAGGAGGCCGATCTTTACCAGGTGGTCGTGCTCGATGCGGCAGGTCCGGAGGATCGCGCAGGCGTGCGCGGTTCGGCGATCGGCGCGGAGGTGCTCTTCGCCCCCGGTCCGCGGAGCGTGCCGGGTTTGGATGAACCCTTCCGCGCCTCCTATAACGAGGCCACGGCCAACGCTGCCGGCAGGTTCCACGGCAAGGTCGTGACGCTCGAACTGGACGACGTCCGCGCCATCATGGCCAAGATGGACGACCGCTCCATGTGCAACGATCCGTCGGCAGCCGGCGATGTCGCGGCCGCTGCGCCGGCCGAGGAACAGGCGAGTCATTAAGGGAGAGCCCCTCCCCAACCCTCCCCCCGTTGGGGAGGGCCTGCTCCAGGGTATCAATCGGCCTTCTGACGGCGGGCCGGGAAGAGGATGATGTCGCGGATCGACGGCGAGTTGGTGAGCAGCATGATCAGCCGGTCGACACCGATCCCCAACCCCCCGGCCGGCGGCATGCCCTGGTCCATGGCATCGAGGAAGTCCTCGTCCAGCGTCTTTTCCTTCTCGCCGCGGGCATGCGCCTGTTCCATCTGCTCGACCATGCGGGCGCGCTGCTCGACCGGGTCGTTGAGCTCGGAAAATGCGTTGCCGATCTCCCATCCGTTGCAATAGGTCTCGAAGCGCTCGACGAGCCGCGGCTCGCCCGGCACCTCCTTGGCGAAGGGCGAGATGTCCTTCGGGAAGTGGATGACGTGAGCAGGCTGGATCAAGGTCGCTTCGACCTTCTCCTCGAAGAGGAAGGCGAGCACCTCGCCCCAGGTCGCGTCCTTCTCAATCTCGACACCGGCGTCGCGAGCCGCCTGCCGGGCCTCCTCGTCGCTCTTGATGGCAAGGAAATCGATTCCGGTCGCATCCTTGACCGCCGCCGGCATGGAGACGCGCGGGAACGGCCCCTTGAAGGAGAGCTGCTTGTCGCCGAACTCGAATTCCGTCTTGCCGTGAACCGCAAGCGCCAGGGTCTCGAACATGCGTTCCACGAGACCCATCACGTCCTCGTAGTCGGCATAAGCCCAGTAGCACTCCATCATGGTGAATTCAGGATTGTGCCGGGTCGAGACGCCTTCGTTGCGGAAGTTGCGGTTGATCTCGAA
Organism: Sinorhizobium sp. GQ132; assembly: GCF_059758575.1. Classification (NCBI taxonomy): domain Bacteria; kingdom Pseudomonadati; phylum Pseudomonadota; class Alphaproteobacteria; order Hyphomicrobiales; family Rhizobiaceae; genus Sinorhizobium; species Sinorhizobium sp. GQ132. The sequence continues at coordinate 71,947 of NZ_JCAXDX010000005.1, forward strand.
GACCTTGTCGGTAAGGCCGGAAACGAGAATGCGCTTCAGGTAAAGCTCGGGCGCGATGCGCAGATACATGTCGAGCTTCAGCGTGTTGTGATGCGTCTTGAAGGGCTCGGCCGTCGCGCCGCCATAGATCGGCTGCAGCATCGGCGTCTCGACTTCCATGAAGCCTTCGTCCTCGAGGAATCGGCGCAGGCTCGATACGATGCGGCTTCGCTGCTGAAAGCGCAGCTTCGATTCCTCGTTGACCATGATGTCGAGGTAACGCTTACGATAGCGCGTCTCGATGTCGGCAAGCCCGTGATACTTCTCCGGCATCGGCAGGAGCGACTTGCAGAGCATGGTGATTTCTTTGGCGTTGACCGTCAGTTCGCCGCGCTTGGTGCGGCGCACTTCTCCGGTCACCCCGATGATGTCGCCGAGATCGATCATCGGCAGAAGCGCGCGCGCCTCCTCCGGTGCCGTATCCTTGTGCGAAAAGATCTGGATCTTGCCGGAAGCGTCATGAAGATCCATGAACATGCCGGAATTGCGCGAGGAGAAGACGCGGCCGGCAACGGTTACCGTTTCGCCGCTTTCGGTATCGGGCTCCAGCCCGGCATATTTCTCCGCGAGTTCCGAATTGGTGAGCGTACGGTGGAAATGCGCGGGATAAACATCGCCGATCTGCTGGCGCAGAAGGTCGAGCTTCTGGGAGCGCACTTCCGTCGCGTCGGAGGAAAGGCCGGCTGCCTGTGTCTTGTCGGTCATGGTCTCGTCCTTACTTTCCACTGCCCGCCATGGAGGCGACGACCTGCGCGGCGACCTTCAGCCGCTGGCGCACGACCGAACGGCCGAGCAGTTCCATCGAATCGAACAGCGGCAGCGAGCGCTGCGAGCCCGAGCAGGCGACGAAGAGCGGCGCCACCACGGCTTTCAGCTTCTTGCCCATCCGCTCCGCGCTGGCGCGCAGCTCCGTCTCGATCGATTCCTTGTTCCATTCCAGAATCTTTTCGAGATCCGGCTGCACGGTGTTCAGGATTTCGAGCATCTCCTCGGGCGAGGCCTTCACCCCGGCAAAGGCGGCGGGCTGCAGGCCGAGATCCGACTTGAAGAGGAAGGCGGCGAGATCAGGCAGTTCGCCGAGCTTCGAAATGCGGGTCTGAGAGAGCTTCAGACCTTCCTTGAGCCGCTCGTTGTCCATCGCCCAGGCGAGGACGCGGGCTGCGAATTCCTCGTCGGAAAGCTTCTCGCGGATCCAGCGCGCGTTCAGCCAGTCGAGCTTCTGGATGTCGAAGATCGCGCCGGCCTTGGACAGGTTTTCCGGATCGAATTTCTCCGCCAGCTCCTCCACCGTCAGCAGTTCTTCGCCTTCGGCGATCTGGATGAAGAACAGGCCGAGGAAGTTCATCAGCGCTTCCGGCAGGTAGCCGAGCGCCGTGTAGTAGGAGATGGAGGTCGGGTTCTTGCGCTTCGACAGTTTCGATTTGTCGGCATTGCGCATCAGCGACAGATGCATGAAGACAGGCGGTTCGAGGCCAAGATACTGATAGATCAGAATGTGCTTCGGCACGGAGGCGAGCCATTCCTCGCCGCGTGCGACATGGGTGATCTTCATCAGATGGTCGTCCACGACGTTTGCCATGTGATAGGTCGGCATGCCGTCGGCCTTGAGCAGTACCTGCATGTCGACGGCTTCCCACGGGATCTCGACATCGCCATAGACGCCGTCGTGGAACTTGCAGGAGCCCTCGGTCGGGATCTTCATGCGCACGACATGCGGCTCGCCGGCGTCGACGCGCGACGTCACTTCCTCGGCCGAGAGGCTGAGGCAGAGGCCGTCATATTTGGGCGGCTTGCCGGCGGCACGCTGCGCCTCGCGCATCTGCTCCAGCCGCTCGGGCGTGCAGAAACAGCGGAAGCCGTGGCCGTTCGCAACGATCTTCTCGACGTAAGGCTTGTAGATGTCCTTGCGATCGCTCTGGCGATAGGGGCCGTAGGGGCCGCCGATATCGGGACCTTCCGACCATTCCAGTCCGCACCACTTCAGCGCGTCGAGCACCTTCTTCTCGAATTCCGGCGTCGAGCGCGTCGCATCCGTGTCCTCGATGCGCAGGATGAATTTGCCGCCGTGCTTCTTGGCGAAGAGATAGTTGAAGAGCGCTATATAGGCGGTGCCGACATGCGGCTCGCCGGTGGGGGAAGGTGCGATACGCACCCGGACTGCAGAATCTGCCATTGTCTTTGCCCGTCTTGACGTGCTTTCAGGGCCCTTTGCCGGAGTGCTCTCCGGCTTGCGGGCGCGCATTTTATGGGAAGGAAAGGCCCGCAAGAGTTCCGCACCAGCGGTTTAGCCAGGCAATTCCAGTCGGCAGGCGTGAGACCATAGAAAGCCCTGTATGTCAACGGAAAGCCGCGGGCGGCAATGTCGTCGTCTCGCCGCACGCAAACAACAAAGATCGCCGCGAAGGCCCGCATTGGTGCGATGCGGGCCCTGTCGTGTCGTGCTTCTATTTCGTCCTTGCGGTCTGTCGCTTCATGCGCGCGTTGCGGGCGACCATGTTGAGAACCTCGACCAGTGCGGAGAAGGCCATCGCAGCATAGACGTAGCCCTTCGGCACGTGGAAGCCCATGCCTTCGGCGATCAGGGTCGTGCCGATCATCAGGAGGAAGGCCAGCGCCAGCATGACGATCGTCGGATTTCGCTCGATGAAGTTCGCAAGCGGGTTCGCTGCAACCAGCATGACGGTCACGGCGACGACGACGGCGACGACCATGATCGGCAGATGCGGGGTCATGCCGACGGCAGTGATGATGCTGTCGACCGAGAAGACGAGGTCGAGAAGCAGGATCTGGCCGATGGCGGCCGCGAAGCTGTTGATCGCGGAGCTGGCGATGAAATCCTCCTCGTGATCTCTCGGATCGACACTGTGGTGGATTTCCTTGGTCGCCTTCCACACGAGGAAGAGCCCGCCGGCGATCAGGATCATGTCCTTCCAGGAAAAGCCGTGGCCGAAGGCCTCGAAGACCGGCTGCGTCAGTTGAACGATCCAGGCGATGGTGCCGAGCAGCGCCAGCCGCATGACGAGTGCAAGGCCGATGCCGATGCGCCGGGCGCTGACGCGGTTTTCCGGCGGCAGCTTGTTGGTGAGGATCGAGATGAAAATGAGATTGTCGATGCCGAGGACCACCTCCATTACGATGAGTGTGATGAGGGCGATCCAAGCCTCCGGGCTTTGAGCAAGCGTGAGGATTTCCTGCATCGGCAACGTTTCCTTTTCGAGACACGACAGATGGCGCAGTATTTAGGGATACTTGCGAAAGTCGCAAGCGCCGCCGCGCGTTTCGCGGCGACGTTGTCGGCTCCAGGTGATCGAAAAGGTGGAATTGTCGAAGGAAAGCCGGCTGCAGCTGTCCGTGCACCGGAAATCAGCCCTTCAGCGGCACCCAGATCTCCACCGCACCCATGCCGGAATGCGGATCGAAGCGCTCGTCGTAGCGTTCCATCAGGTCGGGCAATTCACCGTGTCGGTGGCCGGACTGCGGAAGCCAGGTCGTGAAGATGTGATGGGCCGTGTTGGCGATCCCGGAAATGTGCCCGCGATGGATGAAGATCGCGTAACGCTGCCGGGGCAGCTTGAGTGTCGAAAAGCCGGTGGGCAGGGCCTCGGCTTCCCGTATCTCCGCCGCAGCCATGTAGCGGAAGCGGCCCGCCTCGCCGTCCGACTGGGTGCAGACGCCATAGGCGACATTGCCGTGCTGACCGGGAATGCTGCCGAAATAGGCGTTGAAACGCTGCCAGAGGGAAGGGATGCCTTCGGTGCGGTTGTAGTCATAGGTCTCTGCGAGACCGGCGAGAAGAAGCCCCGGGCTTTCCTCGAAGCGCGGCGGCTCGATCTTCAAAGTGCGTGCGTCGTCCATTCTGATCGGCTCCAAAAGCTCGACATTGCGGACGTGCCCCTGCTTGCGGATGGACTCGGGCGTCACCCCGAACTGCTCGCGAAAGGCACGGGTGAAAGCCTCGTGCGAGCCGTAGCCCGCCTCGAGGGCCACTTCGAGAATGCCGGATGTGCCGTTTGCGAGGGCAAGCGCGGCGCCGCTCAGGCGTCGGCCGCGGATATAGGCACTGATCGAGCGACCGGCCGAAAGGCCGAATACGCGCGAAAGATGATAGCGCGAAAGGCCGGCGGCCGCGGCGATGTCATCCAGTGATATATCCTCGGCGAAATGGCTTTCAATGAACCAGATCGCCCTTCCGATGGCACTCATCGTCACTCCCTTTGTGGACACGCAAGGTCTTACGGCCTTTCAGGCGAGCGCGTTTGATCGCGATTGCTGGATTGCAAGAAGATGGTGCGGCATGTTTCGCCGGCAAGGCGCCGGGCGTTTACTTCGTGCCCGTCGTCTTTCCGTAGGCGGCGAGGAAAACGCGGATGGCGGATCTGACGTTCTTTTCGATGCTTTCGGCCGAGACCGCATCGCACATGCCGAAAAGCCGTCCCTTGAACATGCCGGCCATGGCGAGATCGATGAACTGCTTTGCGGCTATTTCCGTGTCTTCGATCGAGAGCGTGCCTGCCGACACCTGCTGGTCGAGATAGGCCTTGAGCACGGTGTATCCGTTCTCCGGCGTCGCAGTGAAGAAGCGCTGCGCCAGCCGGGGCATCCGGTCGATCACGCCGAGTACCGTGCGCATCGCGCGGATCGTGTAATCCGACGTTATGCTCGTCACCAGCTTCACGCCGAAAGCGTGAAGCGCCTCCTCGATCGGTTCATTGCCGTTCAACGATTGCTTGACGCTGTTGACGATAATGTTCCGCTCGCGCGCGATGAGCGCCGTGAACAGGTCTTCCTTGTTATCGAAATAGACGTAGAGCGTGCCCTTGGAAACGCCGGCCTCGCGCGTGATGTCGTTCATGCTGGCGGCGTCGAAACTGCTCCGCATGAAAACGCGTTTGGCGCCGTCGAGAATTCGCTCGCGTTTGACCGGATCCTCGCCGGCGGCGTGCCGCCCGCCGGTGGACGGGTGTTCGTGCTGGTCCTGCAGGGATTTTTCCTGCTCTGCGCTTTTCGCTGACGTCATGGCTGCCGGACGTATCCACTCCTTTGATCTAGCTGCGTCACGGGAACGCGTTCAGATCGATTCCAATGAGAATAGCGGGCGCGGAGAGAACGCGCACACTTTATCTTCACCTTCCAAATCATCTTCACATTGCAAATCGAACCGGCCGGTTCGATTTGCTCTTGATATGCGGTGCGAAAGGCATTATGTCAAGCGTCATCGAACCGAACGGTTCAGTTCAATTCCAAATCAGATCGGTGGCCCATGTCCGCTTCCAGCTCTTCCAGTGCTGCCCGTGTTCGTCCCGTAGGCGACGATTTCGAAATGGATACCCAGAAGGCCGAGGCCAAGGGGCCCGGAACCGACGCTGCAGCCGCAGAGCAAACCGGGACCGAAAGCGCTGCGCCCCCGAAGAAGCGGCGCAAAATCCTTCCGGTGCTGGGTCTCGTGCTCCTCGGTGCCGCCGGCTGGTACGGCTATGACTGGTGGACCAACGGCCGTTTCCTGGTCTCGACCGACGACGCTTACATAGAAGGGGACATCGCGACCATCTCGCCCAAGGTGTCCGGCTATGTCGCCAAGGTCGACGTCGTCGCCAACCAGCATGTAAAGGCCGGAGATCCCCTCGTGACGCTCGACGACGGCGATTATCGTATCGCGGCCGAACAGGCAGAGGCGCAGATCGCCACGCAGAAGCTTGCGCTCGACCGCTTCGATGCGCAGATCGCCGGCGCCAAGGCGAGCCTTACTCAAACCGAAGCGCAGAAGAAGGCGCTCGAGGCGACGGTACGTGGCGCGGAACTGGCCCAGAAACGCGCCAGCGAGCTGCAGTCGAAGTCCTTCGGCACCGACGCTTCCCTCGACAGCGCACAGGTCGCACTCGATCAGGCTCGCGCGAACCTCGCCGGCGCGGAGGCGAACATTGCTGCGGCCAAGTCCAACATCACCGTGCTCCAAGCTCAGCGGATGGAAGCGGAAAGCACGATCCGCTCTCTGGAGCTTACCCGCGACAAGGCAAACAGGGACCTGGCCTTCACGGTGCTGAAGGCTCCCTATGACGGCGTGATAGGCAATGTGGCGGTTCAGGTCGGCGATCTCGTTTCGGCGGGCCAGCGGCTGGCGGCGCTCGTTCCGACGGATGAGCTCTACATAGACGCCAACTTCAAGGAAACGCAGATCGCGCATCTGGTGCCGGGTTCCAAGGTCCAGATCCATGTCGACGCCTATGAGGATCATCCGATCGAAGGCACCGTCGCATCGATCTCGCCGGCGTCCGGCTCCGTCTTTTCGCTGCTGCCGGCGGAAAACGCGACCGGCAACTTCACCAAGGTCATCCAGCGCGTTCCGGTGCGCATCACGCTGCCGACCGACGTGCTGGCGGAAGGGCACCTGCGCGCGGGGCTGAGCGTCGTGGTCGACGTCGATACCCGCACCGCACCGGAACAGTCGAAGGTCGCGGCCGCGAAGTAAAGGGCTCAAGGCCCAAGGAGTGGCGGAAATGGCCGCAACAGCAACAGCGGGCGCGGCTGCGCCGAGCCTACCCAAGGCCGAGGAGCATATGGACCCGCGGCGGCTCATCGCCTTTTTCGCGATGGTCGTCGGAATGTTCATGGCGATCCTCGACATCCAGATCGTCTCCGCCTCGCTCGCCGAGATCCAGGCGGGCCTGTCGGCCGGATCTGACGAGATCGGCTGGGTGCAGACCGCCTATCTGATCGCGGAAGTCATCATGATCCCGCTCTCGGGCACGCTTGCCCGCATCGTCTCGACGCGGGTGCTCTTCTCCGTGGCTGCGGCCGGCTTCACGGCCGCCAGCGCTCTTGCCGCCACGGCCACCAACATCGAACAGATGATCGTTTACCGGGCGATTCAGGGATTTATCGGCGGCGGCATGATCCCGTCGGTCTTTGCCGCAGCCTTCACCATCTTCCCGCCGTCGAAGCGCAACGTCGTCTCGCCCATCATCGGGCTCATCGCGACGCTTGCGCCGACCATCGGCCCCACGGTCGGCGGCTATCTGAGCCATGCCTTTTCCTGGCACTGGCTGTTCCTCGTCAACGTCATTCCCGGCATCATCGTCGCGACGGTCACCTGGATCTTCATCGATTTCGACAAGCCGGAACTCGGATTGATCAAGAAGTTCGACTGGTGGGGACTTCTCTCCATGGCGGTTTTTCTCGGCTCGCTCGAATACGTGCTGGAGGAAGGCAATGCCAATGACTGGTTCAACGACGAGCACATCGTCATGGGTGCCGTCGCCGCCACGGTCGCCGCCGCCGTCTTCTTTTATCGGGCGTTCAAGGTCGATTTCCCGGTCGTCGATCTCAAGGCCTTCGCCAACCGCAACTTTACCTTCGGCTCGCTCTTCTCCTTCGTCATGGGGATCGGCCTTTACGGGCTCACCTATCTCTATCCGCTCTATCTCGGACGTATCCGCGGCTACGACTCCCTGATGATCGGCGAAACCATGTTCGTCTCGGGTCTAGCCATGTTCCTGACCGCGCCGGTTGCGGGTTTCCTCGCCGGGCGAATGGATCCGCGGGCAATGATGACCATCGGCTTTGCCGGCTTTGCCGCGGGCACCTGGCTGATGAGCCAGATGACCGCCGACTGGGATTTCTGGGAGCTGCTCGTTCCGCAGATCCTGCGCGGCTGCTCGCTGATGCTCTGCATGGTGCCGATCAACAATATCGCGCTCGGCACCCTGCCGCCGGCGCGCATCCGCAATGCGTCGGGACTCTACAACCTGACGCGTAACCTCGGTGGCGCGGTCGGGCTGGCGGTCATCAACACGATCCTCACGCAACGCCAGGATTTCCACTACGCCCGGCTCGCCGAGCACGTGGAATGGGGCAATCCGGAGGCCGTCGAACGGATGCGCAACATCGCCACGACCTTCACTGCGCATGGCCTCGACGGAACCACGGCTGCGGTCAAGCAGCTGGCGGCGATGGTCCAGCAGCAGGCGGCGATCATGTCCTTCATCGACGTGTTCGTATTGCTCACCGTCCTGTTCCTGTCGATGATCGCCGGCGTACTGATGATCGCCAAGCCACAAGGCGCCGGCCCAGGAGGCGGCGGGCATTAGAGCGGGAATGAGGAAAAGTGTGCGCGGTTTTCCCCCCGCGTCCCGCTCTACCTGTTGGAATCGATCACGTTCATGATCTTAGGTCGACCCGCCCAAGATCAACGTGATCCGCAGGGCGCCGATGCCGCGGGGTGGCTGCCCTTATTCCGCTCCAGCGCTTTACGCGGTTTCGAGTTCGCTGCAATATTCCGTCTCGTCGAAGCTGTCGGAGGGCGCGCGGAGCAACGCGCGGGCGGCGCATGAACGATCATCCTTGCCTACGGCCTTCGCGGCGGATGTTCCTCGCCGGTGCGGTCGGATTCGGTCTCTCGATGACCGTCGGCGGCAGACCTGCGAGGGCGGCCGGCCCTCCGGTTGACGTGACCTTTCTCTTTGCCGCGGATATCCATGCCTGCCTCGTTTCGACGGACGGCTTGGCGCCGAACTGTGAAGCGGAGGGCAAGACCGACGCCAGCCTCTTGCGCCACGTCGCCGCGCTGAACGCATTGACGGCACAGCACTGGCCGCATGCCGTTGCAGGGAAGCCGAGCGGCCTTGCCAGTGCGGGCACGAGGATTTCGCGTCCGCTCGGTCTCGTGCTCGGCGGCGACATCACCGACGACGGCGGCGGCCAGGTTCGCCAGCCCCGCGAAGGGCGGCAATTACAGCAGTTCCAGAGCCGATACGAGCAGGCGCCGGGCCCGCACCATATCCACATTCCCGTTTATGTCGGCCTTGGAAACCATGACCTCGACCAGGACGGGCCGCCGCCGAATGCCGACTGGTATCGCCGGGAGCTGCGGGACTATGTCGAGCTTACCCATCGTCAGACCGTTTTCTACAAGCCGCCGGTGCCGGTCGCCAATTACGATCCGCTATCGGACAGCTATTCCTGGGACTGGGGCGGTCTTCATCTCGTACACCTGCAGCGTTTCGGAGGCGACGAGAACAAGGGCGCGGTGAGCGGATTGCCGTGGCTCAAGAGCGATCTCTCCTCCCGTGCCGCCGATGGCCGGCCGGTCGTCCTCTTCCAGCATTATGGCTGGGACGCGTTTTCGACCGAGGCCTGGGATCCGGCGGCAAAGACCTTTGACGACAAGGGGGAGGGCGAGCCGCATTGGTGGAGCGCCGACGAACGCCAGGCATTGCTCGACCACGTGCAGGGCTACAACGTCGTCGGCCTCTTCCATGGGCACGAGCATGACCGCGTCATGGCCTACAGGGTCGGCGGGATCGACGTCTTCAAGCCCAAGGCGGCCTTTCTCGGCGGTTTCGCGGTCGTGCGCGTGACCGGCAGCTTCATGGATGTAGCCTTCGGCGAGGCCGAGGGCGAGCATGGCCACGTCGTGTTCACGCAGGCCTTCAGCAAGCGTTTCGACTGAAGCGACATTCCGGAAATCGTCCATTCGAGCGTCGCCCGGAGTTTTCTGATTTACGTACATCAAAAATTCCTCTAATGGGTTTTGCCGGGAGGAAGAGATGCGACCGACAGTTCACGATATCGCCGCCGAGGCGGGCGTCAGCCTCGCCACGGTCGACCGGGTGTTGAACAATCGTCCGGGCGTGAGAAGCGTCACGCGCGAGCGGGTGGAACGGGCGATCGCCACGCTCGGCTATGTTCGCGATGTCGCCGCTGCCAATCTTGCGAAGAGCCGCAGCTATCCTCTGGTCTTCATCCTGCCCGCCGGCGAAAACTCCTTCATGCGCGGTCTCGAGGCGGAGGTTCGCTCGGCAATGTCGCGTTCCGCGACAGAGCGGCTGGATATCACCATCCTCTCCGTTCCAGCCTTCGACGCAGCGGCGCTCGCCGCCGCGCTGCTCGAGGCGCGTAAGCGCCGGCCGGCGGGTGTCGCGGTGGTTGCCGTCGACGCGCCGGACGTGACGGAGGCGGTAAAGCGGCTCCGCGAAGACGGCATTGCCGTCGTTACGCTGGTTTCCGATCTGCCGGGGTCGGGGCGCGACCATTTCGCCGGCGTCGACAATGTCGCCGCGGGCCGCACCGCCGGCAGCCTGATGGGCCGGTTTCTCGGCGGCGAAGGACCGGTCGCGGTGCTTGCCGGCTCCATGATGGTACGCGACCACCGCGATCGGCTGGAGGGTTTCCAGGCTGTCATGAGCGAGGAGTTCCCCTCGCGCCGGATACGGCCGGTGATCGAGGGGCAGGACAATCCGTCGCGTGTCGAGACGCTCGTCGGCGCACTTCTCGGGCAGCATCCCGATCTTGCCGGCATCTACAGCCTCGGTGCCGGAAACCGCGGCCTTGTCGCGGCGCTCGAAAAGGCGGGCAAAGGAAGGGCCGTTTGCACGATCGCGCATGAGTTGACGCCGCACAGCCGCGCCGGGCTTCTTTCCGGCACGATCGACGCGCTGCTCAACCAGAATGCGGGTCACGAGGTCAGGAGCGCCATCCGGGTGCTGAAAGCAAAGGCGGACGGGCTGCCGGTCATCGCGGCGCAGGAGCGCATCCGCATCGATATTTTCCTGAAGGACAACCTGCCGCTCGAGCAGGAATAGGAGGGCACCATGTATCTCGGACTGGATCTCGGCACGTCCGGCGTCAAGGCCATGCTGATGGACGGCGAGCAGCGGATCATCGGCTCCGCCAGCGGCGCGCTCGACGTCGACCGGCCGCATCCCGGCTGGTCGGAACAGGATCCGGCCGACTGGATCCGTGCCGCCGAGGAGGCGATCGCCCGATTGAGGGAAACGCATCCGCAAGCGCTTGCCGCGGTCCGCGGCATCGGCCTTTCCGGCCAGATGCACGGTGCGACATTGCTCGACGAAGGCGATGCGGTCCTGCGGCCGTGCATATTGTGGAACGACACCCGCAGCTTCCGCGAGGCGGCAGCGCTCGACGGCGATCCGCAGTTTCGGGCGCTGACCGGCAATATCGTCTTTCCGGGCTTCACCGCACCGAAGCTCGCCTGGGTGCGTGAAAACGAGCCGGAGCTGTTCGCCAGGATTCGCTGGGTGCTGCTCCCGAAGGATTACCTGCGCCTCTGGCTGACCGGCGAGCACATGTCGGAAATGTCCGATTCGGCCGGCACGTCATGGCTCGATACGGGCAAGCGCAAGTGGTCGGCGAGCCTGCTTGCCGCTACGCAGCTCGAGGAGAGGCAGATGCCCGAACTCGTCGAGGGTACCGATGTAGCCGGCACGCTGCGGCCGGAGCTCGCCGCGCGTTGGGGGATGGGGCCTGGCGTCGTGGTCGCCGGCGGTGCGGGCGACAACGCAGCCTCGGCCTGCGGCATGGGGACCGTCGGGGAGGGGCAGGCCTTCGTCTCGCTCGGCACGTCCGGCGTCCTTTTCGCGGCCAATGCAAGCTATCTCCCCAACCCGGAGAGCGCGGTCCACGCCTTCTGCCACGCATTGCCCAACACTTGGCACCAGATGGGCGTGATCCTCTCGGCGACGGACGCGCTGAACTGGCATTCCGGCATCACCGGCCGGAGTGCTGCGGAACTCGCCAATGAACTCGGCGAGAGCCTCAAGGCGCCGGGCTCGGTTACGTTTCTTCCCTATCTCTCCGGCGAGCGCACGCCGCACAACGACGCGGCGATCCGCGGCGTCTTCGCCGGCCTCGGGCACGAGAGCTCCCGGGCGGTGCTGACGCAGGCGGTGCTCGAAGGCGTTTCCTTCGCGATCCGCGACAGTCTCGAGGCATTGCGCGCGGCCGGCACGAAGCTCACGCGGGTGACGGCGATCGGCGGCGGTTCGCGCTCGCGTTATTGGCTGAGCTCGATCGCGACCGCACTGAACCTGCCGGTCGACCTGCCCGCGGACGGCGATTTCGGCGCTGCTTTCGGCGCGGCGCGGCTCGGCCTGATCGCCGCCACCGGAGCTGACCCGGCCGCGGTCTGCACCGCACCCGAGACGGCGGAAACGATCGCGCCGGAGGCATCGCTCGTGCCCGCCTATGAAGATGCTTACCAGCGCTATCGCCGGCTCTATCCGGCGATAAAGGAAGCGGCGCTGTGAGCAGTTTCGGCGCATCCACCACCTGCCTTCCACCCGATAGCCGGCTCCGTCGCGAACGGTGCCGCCAATTCACAATCCATGAGAGGAGACTGTCGTGAGCACGGGATTTTTCGGCGATATCGCCAAGATCAAATACGAGGGACCGGAAAGCACCAATCCGCTCGCCTTCCGCCATTACAATCCGGAGGACGTCGTCCTCGGCAAGCGGATGGAGGATCATCTGCGCTTCGCCGTCGCCTACTGGCACACCTTCGTCTGGCCGGGCGGCGATCCCTTCGGCGGGCAGACCTTCGAACGCCCCTGGTTCAAGGATTCGATGGATGCCGCCAAGCTGAAGGCGGATGTCGCCTTCGAATTCTTCCAGCTTCTCGGCGTACCCTACTACTGCTTCCACGACGCGGACGTGCGCCCGGAGGGGCGGAACTTCGCCGAGAACACGAGCAATCTCAACGAGATCGTCGATTATTTCGCCGGGAAGCAGGAAGAGACCGGCGTCAAGCTGTTGTGGGGCACGGCGAACCTCTTTTCCAACCGCCGCTTCATGGCCGGGGCTGCGACGAACCCGGACCCGGACGTCTTCGCCTTTGCCGCCGCGACGGTGAAGACCTGCATCGACGCGACGCAGCGGCTGGGCGGCGAGAACTATGTGCTCTGGGGCGGACGCGAGGGTTATGAGACCCTGCTCAACACCGACCTGAAGCGCGAGCTCAATCAACTCGGCCGCTTCCTCAATCTGGTCGTCGAATACAAACACAGGATCGGCTTCAAGGGCACGATCCTGATCGAGCCGAAGCCGCAGGAGCCGACCAAGCACCAGTACGACTACGACGTCGCGACCGTCTACGGCTTTCTCAAGCGATACGGCCTCGAAAACGAGGTGAAGGTCAACATCGAGCAGGGCCACGCGATCCTTGCCGGACATTCCTTCGAGCACGAGCTGGCGCTCGCCAATGCGCTCGGCATCTTCGGTTCGATCGATATGAACCGCAACGACTACCAGTCCGGCTGGGACACCGACCAGTTCCCGAACAACGTGCCGGAAATGGCGCTCGCCTATTACCACGTGCTTGCGGGCGGCGGCTTCAAGACCGGCGGCACGAACTTCGACGCGAAGCTGCGCCGCCAGTCGATCGACCCCGAAGATCTGCTGATCGGCCATATCGGCGGCATGGATTGCTGCGCGCGCGGCCTCAAGGCGGCCGCGAAGATGATCGAGGACAAGGCGCTCTCCGCACCGCTCGAAACGCGCTATGCCGGCTGGAACGTGCCGGAGGCAAAGAAGATGCTCGACGGCGGCTTCTCGCTCGAGGAGATCGAGGCCTGGGTGCGGAAGGCCGACGTCAACCCGCAGCCGAAATCCGGCAGGCAGGAGCTTCTGGAAAACGTGGTCAATCGCTACGTCTGACGGGCACGGAGATCCTTTTTCGCGAGGGGGGCACAAGCCGATTGCCCCTCGCGAAGAATCTGCTAGCTTCTGGCTCCTGCAACGTTGCAGGTGTATCAGCTTCTGCGAATTCGCGGGCCGGAAGCACTCGAAGTCAACGGTCGGCCGTAGTGCCGGCACATCGGACACCGCTCTATCTGGGAGGAAGTTGTATGAAGACGATCAAAGGACCGGGGCTGTTTCTTGCGCAATTCGCCGGCGATGCCGCACCCTTCAATTCCTGGGATTCGATCACCAAATGGGCAGCCGATTGCGGCTATAAGGGCGTGCAGGTCCCGAGTTGGGACGGCCGGCTCTTCGACCTGAAGAAGGCTGCCGAATCGAAGACCTATTGCGACGAGGTCGCCGGCAAGGCTCGCGACAACGGCGTCGAGATCACCGAGCTTTCGACCCACCTCCAGGGCCAGCTCGTTGCGGCGCATCCCGCCTATGACGAGGCTTTCGACGGTTTCGCCGTTCCGCAAGTTCGCGGCAATCCCTGCGCGCGCCAGGAGTGGGCGGTCGAGCAGGTGAAGCTGGCGCTGACCGCCTCGAAGAACCTCGGCCTCGATGCGATGGCAAGCTTTTCCGGCGCACTCGCCTGGCCCTTCGTCTATCCGTGGCCGCAGCGCCCGGCGGGCCTGGTGGAGACCGCCTTCGACGAGCTCGCGCGGCGTTGGAAGCCGATCCTCGACCATGCGGAGGATTGCGGCGTCGACGTGTGCTACGAGATCCATCCGGGCGAGGACCTGCACGACGGCATCACCTACGAGATGTTCCTGGAGCGCACCGGCAACCATGCCCGCGCCTGCATGCTCTACGACCCGTCGCACTATGTGCTGCAGTGCCTCGACTATCTCGAGAATATCGACATCTACAAGGACCGCATCCGGATGTTCCACGTCAAGGACGCGGAGTTCAACCCGACCGGACGCCAGGGCGTCTATGGCGGCTATCAAAGCTGGGTGAACCGTGCCGGCCGCTTCCGCTCGCTCGGCGACGGTCAGGTGGATTTCGGGGCCGTCTTCTCGAAGATGGCCGCCAATGATTTTGCCGGCTGGGCCGTCGTCGAGTGGGAATGCTGCCTGAAACATCCCGAAGACGGCGCGCGTGAAGGCTCCGAGTTCGTGAAGGCGCATATCATCCGCGTCACCGAAAAGGCCTTCGACGATTTCGCCGACAGCGGCACCGACGAGGCGGCGAACCGGCGGATGCTGGGAATCTAGTTCGTGATCTCACTGTCTGACCCTCACCCTGACCCTCTCCCCGCAAGCGGGGAGAGGGGACTTGCCCCGCGGTCCTGACAAAAGGAGGCGTCGCCACGAGTCCTTCTCCCCGCCTGCGGGGAGACGGTCGCGGCAGCGGGATGAGGGGCAGTTCCACGCCAAACACTTCAGAAGAGGAAACAGAATGGCTATCGAGGGAAGCAGTACGGAAACGCGTCAGAAGCGCATTCGGCTCGGAATGGTGGGCGGGGGCTCGGGCGCCTTTATCGGCGCGGTGCATCGGATCGCCGCCCGGCTCGACGATCACTACGAGCTTGTCGCCGGCGCGCTCTCGTCGACACCGGAAAAGGCCGAGGCTTCGGGCCGCGAGCTCGGGCTCGACCCATCGCGCGTCTATTCGGATTTCAAGGAAATGGCGATCCGTGAGGCGAAGCTGAAGAACGGCATCGAGGCGGTGGCGATCGTCACCCCGAACCATGTTCACTATGCTGCTGCCAAGGAATTCCTGAAGCGCGGCATCCATGTCATCTGCGACAAGCCGCTGACGTCGACGCTCGCCGATGCGAAGAAGCTCAAGAAGGCGGCCGACGAAAGCGATGCGCTCTTCGTGCTGACGCACAACTATACCGGCTATCCGATGGTGCGCCAGGCGCGCGAAATGGTCGAAAATGGCGACATCGGCGCCGTCCGCCTCGTGCAGATGGAATATCCGCAGGACTGGCTGACCGAGAATATCGAGCAGTCCGGCCAGAAGCAGGCCGCCTGGCGCACCGATCCGGCGCGCTCCGGCGCCGGCGGCTCGACCGGCGACATCGGCACGCATGCCTATAATCTCGGATGCTTCGTTTCCGGCCTCGAACTCGAGGAGCTCTCCGCCGATCTCGACAGCTTCGTTGGCGGGCGGCAGCTCGACGACAACGCGCATGTGCTGATGCGCTTCAGGGAAAAGGACGGAACGCGCGCCAAGGGGATGCTGTGGTGCAGCCAGGTGGCGCCCGGCCACGAGAACGGCCTGATGGTGCGCGTCTACGGTACCAAGGGCGGTCTCGAATGGACGCAGAAGGATCCGAATTACCTCTGGTACACGCCCTTCGGCGAGCCGAAGCGTCTGTTGACGCGCGCAGGAGCCGGCGCTTCGCCGGCGGCGGCACGCGTATCGCGCATTCCGTCCGGCCACCCCGAGGGCTATCTCGAAGGCTTCGCCAATATCTATACGGAAGCGGCACGGGCGATCTATGCCAAGCGCAACGGCGGGAAGGCGGATCCTTCCGTCATCTATCCGACGATAGACGATGGCATGAAGGGCATGACCTTCGTCGATGCCTGCGTGCGTTCCTCGGAGCGCAACGGCGCCTGGATCAAGGTCTGAACCATGTAAGCCGGAGCATTTCCGCGACTCGGTGAAAAATGGAAATGTTCCAGGGAAGGGCGGGGATACCTCGCCCTTTTTCATTGACATTTGCCACCGCGGCCTTAGGCCACATCCACAGACGAGGGCGAGACTACCATGGCCCGCCTTACCATTGACCCGAACGCAGCCATGCCTTCGGTCCGGCTGCGCAGACGATGAGGCTCAAACGATGATCGAAGCCAAGAAACTGGCAGAGCGTTTTCCCGGCGACTTTGTCTTCGGCGTTGCGACCGCATCCTTCCAGATCGAGGGAGCCAGCAAGGCGGACGGGCGCAAAGCCTCCATCTGGGACGCCTTCTCCAATATGCCGGGGCGCGTTTACGGGCGCCACAACGGGGACGTCGCCTGCGACCATTACAACCGGCTGGAGCAGGATCTGGACCTCATCAGCGGCCTCGGCGTCGAGGCCTACCGCTTTTCGATCGCCTGGCCGCGGATCGTACCGGAGGGCACCGGGCCGATCAACGAGAAGGGGCTCGACTTTTACGACCGCCTCGTCGACGGCCTGAAGGCGCGTGGCATCAAGGCGTTTGCAACCCTCTATCACTGGGACCTGCCGCTGGCGCTGATGGGCGACGGTGGCTGGACGGCGCGCACGACCGCCTATGCCTATCAGCGTTACGCCAAGACCGTGATTGCGCGTCTCGGCGATCGTCTCGATGCGGTCGCGACCTTCAACGAACCGTGGTGTTCCGTCTGGCTCGGCCATCTCTACGGTGTCCATGCACCGGGCGAGCGCAACATGGATGCAGCACTTGCCGCACTGCACTTCACCAATCTCGCCCATGGGTTGGGGGTCGCGGCGATCCGCTCGGAACGGCCGGAGCTGCCGGTAGGCATCGTCATCAATGCCCATTCGATCTATCCCGGCAGCGACAGCGCCGAGGACAAGGCCGCTGCAGAGCGCGCCTTCGATTTCCACAACGGCGTCTTCTTTGATCCGATTTTCAAGGGCGAGTATCCGGAGGGTTTCCTCTCCGCGCTCGGCAAGCGCATGCCGGCGATCGAGGACGGCGACATGGCAACGATCGCCCAGCCGCTCGATTGGTGGGGGCTCAACTATTATACGCCGATGCGCGTTTCGGCAGACTCCGCGAAAGGCGCCGAATATCCGGCGGCCGTCAATGCCAAACCTGTCAGCGACGTGAAGACCGATATTGGCTGGGAAGTCTATGCGCCGGCTTTGGACAGCCTGGTGGAGACGCTCAATGCGCGCTACAGGCTCCCCGATTGCTACATCACCGAAAATGGCGCCTGCTACAATATGGGCGTCGAGAACGGCACCGTCGACGATCAGCCTCGGCTCGACTACATCTCGGACCACCTCGCCGTCACCGCCGATCTCATTGCCAAGGGTTATCCGATGCGGGGCTATTTCGCCTGGAGCCTGATGGATAACTTCGAATGGGCGGAGGGCTACCGGATGCGCTTCGGCATCGTTCACGTCGATTACGAGACACAGGTCCGCACGATCAAGAAAAGCGGTCGCTGGTATAAGGATCTGGCGGAACGGTTTCCGAGGGGCAACCACAAGCCGGGATGATGCCGGAGCGGGCGGACGGCAGTTCTGCACAAAAAGAGTAGACTTTTGCGTCGCACTTTGGGGCTCCGGAAAAACGTACCTGTAAAAGGGCGCGCTCGCGCGCCATAAGATCCACATGCTCCTCGGCATGGCAGTCATGCCGAGGAGGCGTTGAACTGACCGGTTGGCCGATGATAGAGAGTTGCTCCACGTTTCGAATGCCTTGCCGAATGTTTGTCTGACGAGGCGACATTTTTTCCGTGCCGGCCCTATTTAGCAGGGACCGGAGTTTCGAACATCCGAGAGCATCATGTATCCTCCCATCGTTTTGATCCCTCCTGCGGGGGCGACCGGACAATGACACTCCCTCGATCCGAGATATCGGCCGGTGATGCGGTCGTCTTCGATGCCGTGTCCAAGCGCTTTGCCGCCTCCGGCGGAAATACGGCCTTCACTGCGCTCGACAATGTCAGCCTGACGGTCGCTCGCGGCTCGATCACCGGTATCATCGGCCGTTCCGGCGCCGGCAAATCGACGTTGATCCGGCTGGTGAACGGCCTCGAAAAGCCTTCGAGCGGCAAGGTGTTCGTCGATGGCGTCGATGTGGGTGCGCTGGACGAGGCGGGCCTGCGCGATCTCCGCCGCTCCGTGGGCATGATCTTTCAGCATTTCAACCTGCTTTCCTCGCGCACCGTCTTCGGCAATGTCGCGCTGCCGCTCGAAATCGCCGGCATGGATCGGCGCGCGATCGAGCAGCGTGTGCGCCCGCTTCTCGAACTCGTCGGTCTTGCCGACAAGCACGGGCGCTATCCGGCGGAACTGTCCGGGGGCCAGAAGCAGCGCATCGGCATCGCCCGGGCGCTTGCGACCGAACCCAAGCTGTTGCTTTCGGACGAGGCGACCTCGGCGCTGGACCCGGAAACGACGCAGTCGATCCTGGAATTGCTCAGACGGATCAATGCGGAGCTGGGCCTTACCGTTCTGCTCATCACTCACGAGATGGAGGTCGTGAAAGCGATTACCTCCGACGTGGCAGTGATCGACAAGGGCGAGATCGTCGAGCGAGGGCACACTTTCGATGTCTTCACGCATTCCAGGCACGAGACGACGCGGGCGCTGCTTTCCGGTCTGGCGGGTTCGAAACTGCCGGAAGCCGTTGCCAGAGGCCTGAAGCCGGCGGCGGCAAGCGGCGATCGCGTCGTGGTGCGCCTCACCTTTTTCGGGGCAGCGGCGGAGCGCCCGCTGATTTCGCAGCTCATCCAGTCGGTCGGTGCCGAGGTCAACATCATCGCCGGCACGATCGACGAGATCGGCGGCAAGCCCTATGGCTCGCTCGTCGTCGCCTATGGCGCCGATGCCGAAACCTCGGGCAAGGCGGAGCGCTTCTTCGCCGAAAACGGACTGGTCACGGAGGTGCTCGGCTATGTCGCCTGATCTTCTGCTTCGCATAGGCAGCGCCACGCTCGACACGATGTACATGGTGGCGATCGCCGGCCTCGTGGGCTCGCTGATCGGGCTGCCGATCGGCATCTTCCTGGCGACCAGCGGCAAGGGCGAGCTGTTTCCCGCACCCAATCTCAACCGCGCGGTGGGACTTGTGGTGAACGCGACGCGGTCGACGCCCTTCATCATCCTCGTCGTGGCGATCATTCCGTTGACGCGCCTCATCACCGGTACCTCCATCGGCACCAAAGCGGCGATCGTGCCTTTGACGATTGCGACCATTCCCTTCGTCGCCCGCCTTGTCGAGGCGGCGATCCGCGACGTCGACAAGGGGCTGATCGAGGCGGCGCGCGCCATGGGCGCCACCCCGATGCAGATCGTCTTCAAGGTCCTGCTCGCCGAATCGCGGCCGGCGCTGACGCTGGCGCTCACCATGACCATCGTCAGCCTCATCGGCTATTCGGCGATGGTCGGCGCGGTCGGCGGCGGCGGTCTCGGCGATCTGGGCATCCGCTACGGCTATCAGCGCTTCATGCCCGACGTGATGCTCGTCGTGGTCGTCGTGCTCATCATACTCGTACAGCTCGTCCAGAGCGCCGGCGACCGGATGGCGCGGCGCTTCGACAAGCGCAGCCGCAAGACCTGATCTTTCCAACACACCACCAGCAACAAGGAGACATCCATGAAAAACCTCATTCTCGCGGCGGCCTTCGCCGCCCTGGCTGCCGGCACGGCGCTTGCAGAGACCATCAAGGTCGGCGTGACCCCGGGCGAGCATGCCGAGATCATGGAGAAGGTGAAGGAAGTCGCCGCCCCCAAGGGCCTCGACATCGAAATCCTCGAATTCTCCGACTACGTGGTTCCGAACCAGGCGCTCGCCGACGGAGACCTCAATGCCAATTCCTTCCAGCACCAGCCCTATCTCGACAACCAGATCGCCGATCGTGGCTTCGACATCGTCAGCGTGGGCCTGACCATCACCACGCCGATGGGCGTTTATTCGAACAAGGTGAAGAGCCTCGATGAGCTGGAGGACGGCGCCACGATCGCCATCCCGAACGATCCGACCAATGGCGGCCGCGCGCTCCTGGTTCTCGCATCGAAGGGCCTCATCAAGGTCAATCCGGATGCCGGGCTGAAGGTCACCCCGGCCGACGTGACGGAAAATCCGAAGAACATCGAGTTCGCCGAGCTCGATGCGGCCCAGCTGCCGCGCTCGCTGGCCGATGTCGACGCGGCCGTGATCAACACCAATTACGCGCTCGAGGCCGATCTCCACCCGAAGGAAGACGCCATCGCCATCGAAAGTGAGAAGTCCCCCTACGCCAACGTGATTGCGGTGCGTAGCGCAGACAAGGATGCGCCCTGGGTGAAGACGCTCGTGGAATCCTACCATGACGACAAGATCAAGGCCTTCATCGTAGAGCACTTCAAAGGTGCGCTTATCCCGAGCTGGTGAAGATCGCACCGGCGGGAAGCGGATACATGCCCCGCGAAAGCCGGTGTTAACGGCAGTCGAGACGCTTGCCACGGGCCCCTTCTTCCCACCCTCGGGGAGAAGGTGCCGGCAGCCGGATGAGGGGCATTCTGCGAAGACCGCTTACAAGTGCTCGATCATCCCACCTGTATGCGGATGCCCGTGGCGCCGTTGAGCAGCCGCCTCAAATGATAGCTGGCGAGCGGATCATCGGAGTGCATGCCAACCAGCGCGGCGAAAGCCGGCATGGCCGTGGCGCAGTTCTGCTCGAGCTTGGCAAAGGCTTTCAGATATTGCGCCGTGATCGGCGCATCGAACTCCGCCGCCGACAAGGGCTCGTGGGCGCGCAACGGCTCGCTGCGTCCGCGCAGGACAAGATCGCCGATCGGCCGCCCGCTGAATTTCTTTGCCCCGCTCGCGACACTGTCGCTGACGCAAATCCGCGTGCCCAGTGCCTTGTTTGCGGCTTCTAGCCTCGCGGCGGTGTTGATTGTGTCGCCGTAGGCGGTGAAATCGAAAAAGCGATCGCCGCCGAAATTGCCGACCAGCGCGGGACCTGCGTGAACGCCGATACGTGTGGTCCCGAAGTCAACGCCTTTCTGTTTCCAGCGCAGGCGAAACGCTTCTGCCCATTGGTCGAGTGCTTGTGCGCAGGCGATCGCGCGGGCCGCATAGTCGGCTTGGTCGTCAGGTGCGTTGAACAGCACCTGAACGGCATCGCCGATTACTTTGGCCACGGTTCCTTCATGCATGAAGACGACATCCGCCAGGCCGCCGACATATTCGTTGAGCAATTCCGCCAGCACCTCGGGAACGGCTGTCTCGACCAGCGAGGTGAAGCCTGTGATGTCCGTGAAGATCACAGCGATGTTGCGCCAGCGTACCTGCATGTCATCGTTATCACCGCCAGCGGCAAGGCGCCTGGCAAGTTCGGGCGAAAAATAGCGAGACAGCGACGCATGCGCGCGCTCCGCTTCCGCCTGGCGGCGGCGTGCCTCGCGCAAGACCTCGACATGATGGATGGTCTTCAGGATCGTCGCTTCCAGATCCGCGAAATCGATCGGTTTGGTTAGGAAGTCGAACGCACCGCGATTCATCGCGGTCCGTATATTACTCATATCACCGTAGGCCGAGACGATGATGGCCGATTTCTTGTCCTCTCTCTCCTGGAGTTTCGCCAACAATGAGAGGCCATCCATGCGCGGCATATTGATGTCCATGACCACAAGATCGACATGGGGATGCTGCTCGATCGCCTGGAGCGCATCAACACCGTCACGCGCGAACACAAAACTGATGCGTCCGTCGCGAACTTGCTTTCGGAATTTCCGCAGAATAAGCGTCTCCAAGTCTGGCTCGTCATCGACCACGAGAATAGTTGCGGTCATGCGGCCGGTCCCAGTCTCGCCTCGATGGCCTGCCGCAGCTGGCTGAGGTCGATCGGTTTGGTCAGCATGCCCTCCGCGCCTCGATCCAGCGCAGTCCTGTGTGTCTCGGCATCTCCATAGGCGGTGATCATGATGACTGGAACGTCCGGCCTACGTGCGCGCATTTCCGGCAGCATGTCGAGACCGGTCATCCCAGGCATGTTAATGTCGGAAAAAATCAAAATCAGCGTTTGCTCACCAGTGTCGGCAATGCGGGTCAGGGCCTGCGCTGCTGAGGCCGCAAAATCCATCACAAAACGTCCGGCGCGAAGATCGCGGCGAAATTGCTGGCGTAACAAGACTTCGACGTCGGCTTCGTCGTCCACCACGAGAACCAATTGAGTCACGGCTCTTCTCCTACTGTGCGAAATTGCTTGCGCGGCAGCAGGATGATGAACTCGGTAAACGCACCGGGCTCGGTCTCGACATCGATCGTGCCGCCGTGTTGCTTCACGATAATGTCGTAGCTCATGGAGAGCCCGAGGCCAGTGCCTTCGCCAGGCGGCTTGGTCGTGAAGAATGGATTGAATATCTTCTCCCTAACCTCTGGCGGAATGCCGCCGCCGTTGTCGCGGATGCGGATTTCGACATGTTCGCCACGGTTGCGTGTGCTGGCGCAGAGCTCGGCTTCAAAGCCGAGGCTGTCATCACGGCTCCGCTTGGCTACGGCGTAGAATCCATTGGACATCAGATTCAGCAGCACGCGTGTGATCTCCTGCGGGAACACGTCGGCGACGCCGGCGTCGGAATCGAATGCCCGTTTGAGGGTCACGTTGAACTGCGGCTTATCGGCGCGCGCACCATGAAAAGCGAGGTTGAGACTTTCTTCGACCAGCGTATTCACGTCCGTTGGCCGGTGTTCGCCGCCGCCTCCGCGCGAATGCAAGAGCATGTTCTTGACGATGGAATCGGCTCGCTTGCCGTGCTGCACAATCTTTTGCAGATTGTCCTTCAACAGTCCGCGCAGTTCATCGAGTTCGTCGCGAATATCGTCCGGGAGCGCGGCCGGCGCGAGCGCATCATTCAACTCGTCCGTCAATTCGACCGATAACGCCGCGAAATTGTTGACGAAGTTGAGCGGATTCTTGATTTCGTGCGCGATGCCGGCTGTGAGCTGGCCGAGCGAGGCGAGTTTTTCAGTCTGCACCAGACGATCCTTTACGGCGCGCAGGTCGTCAAGAGACTTGGCGAGCAGCGTGGTCCGCGACTGGATTTCTTCGAACAGCCGCGCGTTCTCAATCGCGATTACGGCCTGATCGGCGAACGTGTTTAGGAGTTTGATCTGGCTGTCGGTGAAGGTGCCCGGTTCGGCACGCGAAACACCGATCGTGCCAATAGCGATGCCCTCGCGAAGCAGGGGCACCACGATGATGCTTCGGTACCCCCTGGCGCGGGCCATCTCCTTGACGGCTTGAGGGATGCCGGGTTCGGTTTCGATATCGGAGCGGAACACCATGGTCGAGTTCATTGCGGCTCGACTGTGGATCCCTGAAGATGCCAACGGAGCAGGAAATGAAGCCCGGATCTCCTCGTGGCTGGCCCGGCTTCCCGCCGTGCATGCCGCCAGATGAAGCATACCACCTGCGACGCGCGTCACAAGCGCCGTTTGCCCGCCGAGCAGCCGCCGAGAGCTCTCAGAAATGACGTCGAAAACGGGCTGCACGTCGGTTCGCGACGTGGAGATGACGTTGAGAATTTGCGCGGTGATAGTCTGGCGTTCCAGCGCAATGACAAGCTCCGATTGCAGGCTGGCATTCTCGGCCGCTGCGGAGCGTAGTTGCTGCTCAAGCTCTTCGATCCTGCGCCTCGGTTCGATGTCCATGGCTGATCATTCATTATCTGAAGCGCGCGCATAGCGCGATGAGAGCGGGGTGAGGTTGGCTGCAGGCTCGCCAGCCGCAACGGCTGGCCCCCAGAGCAGGCTCTCCGGCGGCATTGCCAGAGAAAGGCCGTTCGCCTTGCAGCCGCGGTAGACGAGATCGATGACCTCGTTTTTGGCCGGCATTCGGCTCGCCGGGCTCGCCACGCAGAACTGCAGCTCGACCTCGATAGCCATCGCATCGATCGCTTTGAGCGCTATGGCCGGCGCCGGAACCTTGACGATTCGCTCGCTGCTCCGCAGAACGCCTAGCATGATCTCTTCAACGACGGACGGCGCGTGGGTGGCGGCAATGTGCACGGCAAACGCAAGCCAGTGCGTTTCGTCAGGACGGCTGAGGTTGGTTACTCCTTGCTTCGCCAGGACGCTGTTGGGCACCACCAACTCATTATGCGCGCCGGTCAGCAGATTCGTCGAGCGCCAGTTGGTTTCGGCGACTCTCCCTTCCGTGCCGTCGCTGAGCCGGATCCAGTCGCCGATGACATAAGCCCGTCCGAGCGTGAGCGCGATCCCCGAAAAGACGTCGGCGAGCGTATTCTGCAGCGCCAGGCCGATGATGACGGCAACCACGCCCGAGGTGGCGACCAACGGGCCTATTGGCGCGCCGAAGACGAAGCCGATGATCGATAGCGCCACGCCGAGATAAACGAGGGCTACGATCAGATCCTGCAGGAGATGTGCCTCCCGCGGCCTGTGGTTGAGGCCGATATAGATGTGCAGGAAGCCGATGATCGTCCATGCAAGATGGCTCCACCAGAGGATCCTCGCCGATTTGGCAAGCAACAGGCCGGCGCCCTTAAGCTCGGCCTGGTCGAGCTGGAAAGGCGATATTCTGCCCATGCCGAGCACGAGGCTCATGGTGGCGAAAAACAGAATCTGCACAATCAAGCGCCCGGTCGGACGATTGCGCCCCTGAATGTGCCATACGAGAATGCCGGCAAGACCCAGAAGATTGATCAGGGCGAGCGGCAGAAAATGATGTTCGGCGAACATGGCAAGGCTCACCCGGAATGATGTGCAACTGGGCGGAAAGGCCGGGCGTGGGCACCCGGCCTCGCGGGCTACTTCTTGATCGGGAAGGTCAGCTCCTTCTCATTGGTGTCGACGACGAAGACCGCCAGCAGCCTCGCAGGCTGTGTATCGCTGGCATTCTCGCTGACGCCGTGGCGGTCGCCCGGGATTTCCGAGAAGCTTTCGCCCGCCTTGTAAACGGTAATGGGGCCGTCGTTGACCTGGCTGCGGATGGCACCCTCCAGCACCGTCGCATAGATGAAGGCGGAGTTTGGATGGGTATGAGCCGAAGAGAAACCGCCGGGACCATATTCAACGAGGACGCCCTTCATGCTCTTGCCCGGGACGTTGGGCAATTCGTGCTCGTAGACGAGCGTGACTTTGGCGTCCTTGTCGCCGGCGTCGTGGGCCGTGGCCGTCGTGGACAAGAGGGCAGCTACGGCAAGGGCAAGGATTGGCTTGGTCATGTCGAATTCCTTTCTCGAAAACCGGAGGGTGCGCCGCGGAGGCGGTACACCGTCATCCATTCAGTTGCGGGTAGAGGTTGCGAACCACTGCTCGAAGGTGATCCGGCCGAGGCGGGGATTGTTGTCGGAAACGAGCGAGCCATCTTCCAATTTGGCGCCGAAGTAGCGAGCCTCCGGATCTGCCTCCACTTTCCGGGCATCGCCCTTTGCTTTCAGGAAGCGACTAACGAGTTCGTGCAGCCGGACCCGCTCCGGACCCGAAATCTCCACAATGCCATTGATGGGCGCGGCCGTCGCAACGGCGGCCATGTTGTCGGCCACATCGTCGGAGGCGATAGGCTGGACGTAGGCTGGCGACAGATGCACGGTGTCACCGACCGTGCCGGACTGGGCGATGCCGCCGAGGAATTCCATGAATTGCGTCGAATGAACGATCGTGTAGGGAATGCCGGATTCCCGGATGATATTTTCCTGGGCTACCTTGGCCCGCATGTAGCCGCTGTCGGGCAGCCGGTCGACGCCGACGATGGAAAGCGCGATGTGATGCTTTACGCCGGCCGCCTTCTCCGCTGCCATCAGGTTGCGCCCCGATGTTTCAAAGAATTCGAGCACGGCCTTGTCATCGAACGACGGCGAGTTTGCGAGGTCGATAACGACGGAGGCCCCGGCCAGCGCCTCGGCGAGACCTTCACCCGTGATCGTGTTGACGCCGGTGTTCGGGGCGGCGGCAATGACTTCATGGCCTTGCCTGCGAAGGCGGTCGGCCGTCTTCGAACCAATTAGGCCGGTTCCGCCAATAATGACGATTTTCATGAGCTTCTCCAGGGGCGGCACGCTGAGCGTGCCGCGTTGTTCATTGGTTGCCGAGGGTGGTCACAGGGTCTGGTTCAGGTCGACCCGGATCTGGGGTTCTGTGGCAGAGCCGGGAGCCGCCTGAGCCAATAGTCGGTCAGTAATCCCAGAAGACCGGAACCCACCGAAAGGCATCGCCGTCAATCGCCACCCGGCCAACGGATGGGAAGGGCAGGTGAGTGGCGACGAGTTGCTCGCCAGTCTGAGCCAGCTCCGTCAGAAGTCGCACGCGGACTCGAGCCGCTTCCTCAGGATCGTGCTCGAAACCGTTGAACCAGTCGGGGTGGTCGAAGCCGACCGCAAATACGGCGTCGCCGGCAAACGTCAGGCGGTCACTGCCAGATGCCACACGAACTATACTGTGACCGGGCGTATGGCCGCCGGTGCGCTGGACGATCACGCCTGGCGCGACCTCATGCTGCTCATCGAACGGCCGCAGATGGCTCCGGTATTCTGCCATGAAACGCTTGGCGGTTGCCCTAAGAGCGTCCGGGAATCCCTGCGGCATGTGAGCGTGGGTGAAGTCGGGCGACTCCCAAAACGTGACCTCGGCGGCTGCCACGTGAATCTGCAGATCTGGCCGCAGCCGGTCCTTCACACCTTCTACAAGGAGGCCACCGATATGGTCCATGTGCAAATGGGTCAGCACAATGTCAGTTACAGACCGAAGATCAATGCCCGCTGAATCCAGTCGCCTGACCAACTGGCCAGCACGCGGGAGGTTCAGATTAGGATCCAGTCCCAGCCCTGCGTCGATCAGGATGGTTCGATCACCGCTGCGCACCAGGGCCACGTTGAGCGACCAGTCGAACGCATCCGCTGGCAAGAACATCTCGCCCAGCCAGGCCGCGCGGGAGGCTGGATCAGCGTTGTGTCCCAGCATTTCGGTTGGGAGCGGTAGCACCCCGTCGCTGACCACCAGCACGTCAATCTCACCGACTCGCACCGCATAGCGCGACGGGACCAACTCTTCGGGTCCCGTTCTGCCGAGGTGTGAGTTGTTGTCCAAGCTCATGCTGGTCTCCTGCTGAGCAATCGAAGGGGGTATGGTTTCTGTCTGCGGCATGATGCGCTCCTGTTCTGCGTAATTGAAACGTGTCGGTTACAAGCCAGGGCGGATTTTATATTGAGGCGTGTTTGGCGGTCGATCCGGCCAAGGAAGAGGAAAGGCCATACCTGAGGATAGGGCAGCCTATGCTCTCTGTGCGGCCGCAGCGGAGATTTTGGCAGAGCGAGATTTTGGCAGAGGCCGGCAGAAGGAGCAGACGCTTTGCATCGGACCCTCCAGAGCGGATGAATCCGCCCGGTGCGTTCGCGTCTGCTCAGTGATCAAGAGGCGCGCTTGTGGTCTGCCGGATGCTGCAGCCGAAATCCGATCGCCAGCCGGTTCCATGCATTGATCATGGCGATGCCGATAGAGAGCACCAGGAGTTCGTCTTCCGAAAAGACGCTTTGAGCAATTTCATAATCCGCATCCGGCGCACGGCTCTCGGCGATATTGGTCAGCGACTCGGCCCAGGTGAGTGCTGCGCGCTCACGGTCGCTGAATAGCTGCGATTGGCGCCAGGCGCTCAGAAGAAGCAGACGCTCTTCCGTCTCGCCCCGTTTCAGGGCGTCCTGACGATGCATGTGCAGGCAATGGGCGCAACCGTTGATCTGCGACACGCGCACCTTGACGATCTCCATTAGTTTGGGGTCGAAGCTTTTGGCAATCCAGGCTTCGACGGCGACGAGGCCATCGACTCCGTCATTCTTCCTGGTCAATATGTTCAAACGTCCGGTCATTCTGCTCTCCGTGGATTGATTGCGATCGGGTCGAAGCCACGCGGGTCGCCCGGATCACCAACTATCCACGGCATGGCGGATCATCCATCTGTCCGGAAGGCGCGCCCGATGCGCGTCTGATGGAACTGAGCCTTTCCGATCGATTAGGCTTCCCGTCGTTTGGTCCACCTCCTCCTATACTTCGGCAGAGGAAGGTCGCGTCCCATGTAGAATGGTGTGCGATCGCGAACCCACGCATTCTCCCGGCATGCGCAACCGCTGCCTTAGGAGAAAGCAGATGCTCAAGAAGATGCTCAAAGATATCAATATGTTGTCGCTCTGACGCAGTGGTCGCGACGGGTCGTTCGACGCGATCGGCTCGGGCCGGCGGTTCCCATCCCTTTCGCATTTCAATCATGGTGAAGGATAAAATATGCAGGACATTTCAAACCCACCGGCTGTCGGCGTCTCGCGCCGCGACGCGCTGCTCGGCAGCCTTACCGCCGGTATCGCAACGGCCTTGCCGGCGGTTGCCGCCGCAAACACTCCGAAGCAGCCTCTCACCGCCACCATTAACCACGGAAAGCAAGCCATGAGCACCATCACCACCAAGGACGGCACAGAAATCTATTACAAGGACTGGGGCACCGGTCCGGTCGTCACCTTCTCGCACGGCTGGCCGCTGAACTCCGATGCATGGGACGGCCAGATGCTATTCCTCGTCCAGCAGGGCTTTCGCGTCGTGGCGCACGATCGCCGCGGCCATGGACGCTCAAGCCAGCCGACGTCGGGGAACGACATGAACGGATACGCCGATGATCTGGCGGCCGTTATCGAGGCGCTGGACCTCAGGGACGCAACGCTGGTCGGTCACTCCACCGGCGGGGGCGAGGTTGCCCGCTATATCGGCCGGCACGGTACGAAGCGCGTCGCCAAGGCCGTCCTCATCGCCGCCGTGCCGCCAGTCATGGTGAAGTCGGCGGCCAATCCGGAAGGCCTGCCGATCGAGGCGTTCGACGCGATCCGTGCTGGTCTCATCAAGGATCGCTCGCAATTCTACCGTGACCTTGCCCCGCAATTCTACGGCGCCAATCGACCCGGCTCGAATGTTTCCAAGGGCACGCTCGACCAATTCTGGCTCTGGAGCATGCAGGCGGGTCTCTTGAACGCCTATGAATGCGTCAAGGCGTTCTCGGAGACCGACTTCACCGAAGATTTGAAGAAGTTCGATGTGCCGACGCTCGTCCTGCACGGCGAGGACGACCAGATCGTGCCGGTCAAGGATTCCGCGGTCAAATCTGCTCGGCTGATCAAGGGTGCCAAGGACATCTACTATCCCGGCGCGCCGCACGGCATTACCGCCACGCATCAGGACCAGGTCAACGCCGACCTGCTCGCCTTCCTTAAGGCCTGATCCCAGGCGGGATGTGGAGCAGCCCGCCGTGCTCCACATCCCGTCCGCGCTTGGGGCGGCAATTCGCGCCATGCTCATAACCGGCAGCGCCAGCGGAATCGGCCCCAGCACGGCCGAACTTGTGCGCTCGAGACGTCAACCGCCTCCTCGACTTCGCGCGGCGCTACGGCGAGCAGGTTGTCCCCATTGAACGCGATGTGACGGACAGGTCGCATCGCAGGGCGCAGTCGCAACCGCGATGGAACGGTCCGGATGCTTCGACGTGCTGTTGAACAAGGCCGGCTATCCGCATCCAGGCCCTGTCGAATAGGTCTCTGAAGATGATTTCAAGGCGGAGATCGACACCCTGCAGACGTCAGGACATATCATCAACATTTCCTCCAGCTCGGCGCGCCTCGCCAGGACGATCTGCCGGAACTGCTCGTCCCCGGAAGCGACGCGCTGGCGCGATTTTCCCAGAATGATGCGGTCCGATGGACGGCCGCGCGCGCCGCTGGAACGAGGCGGCAGTTCGTCGGACCTCGACGTGGATGCCACGCCGCTGCTCCTTTTGGACTGACAAGAACCATCCAAGCGGATGTCGGATATCGTTGAGACATGACAGTTTTCTACCAAGCCGGCCAAGCGACGGCGCCGCCGCCGATACATGGATTTCCATAAGTTGTGGCTGTCCAGTGGCGCGAATAGTGTACGACACGGGATCGCTGGCGCTGAGGTCGAGACTAGCCATTCGATATGCTGGCGCCGCCCGAGCTTTATTTCCCTGCAGGAGCCGCCGATGACGGACGTCTGGTCGAACCGCCCCCAATTCCTGCACCTGGGTCTGTTTTTTCTGGCTTATGTCCTGGGTTGCGGCTTCGCGCAGGCACTTGCAGTCGTACCCGGAACAGGCATTTCCATATGGCCCCCGAGTGGGCTTTTCGTTGCAACCCTTATCCTTACACCCAAGCAGAGCTGGCCCTGGTGGGTGCTGGTCGGCTGCCTTGGCGAGCTATTCGGCAATGTCCTGTGGTTCCAGAGCCCGCTGCCGGCCGCCGTCTTGATTTATACCGGCAACGCGCTCGAAGCGATGGTCGGCGCATGGCTCGTAAATCGGGTATTGGGTCGGCCGGTTCGGCTGGAATCCTTGCGGGAAGTTCTTGTGTTCGTCGTGGTGGGCGCTGGAGCTGCCCCGGTGGTCAGTGCGACGATAGGGAGCGCGACGCTTGCCTGGTTCGGCATATTCTCGCAAACGTTCTTGGTGGCCTGGCCTCTCTGGTGGATCGGGGACGCCACTGGGGTCCTGCTCGTCGCGCCGCTCGCGCTCGCCGTGATCCAGAACTGGAACGGCAAGGCCGAGCTAACGGCTGCGCGATGGATAGAGGCATGCGTCGTGGGAGTTATCCTTCTCGGCGTCGCGACCCTTTCGCTCGGCGGCTACCTGCCCTTCGCCTATATAATCATGCCGCCGCTGCTTTGGGCTGCGGTGCGCTTTGAGTTCAAGGGGGCTGCCGTTACCCTCGCCCTCCTCGCGCTAATAACCGCGGTCTTCACGATATCCGGCGCCAGCCAGTTCGCCGGAAACGCCGAGAACCAACGCCACAACCAGATCATGCTGCAACTCTTCCTGGCGATCTCCGCATTTTCGGCCCTGGTCGTGGCCGCCATGTCCCGGCAGCACCAGCTCGCGTTGCTGACATTGCGCCAAAGCATGGAGGCCCTGCGCGACCGAGAGCGAGAGCTCTCGCAGATCGTGAACTTGGTCCCAGTCCACATCAGACGCCTGACGCCCGAAGGCGAGCCGACCTTCTTCAACAAGCGCCTGGTGGATTTTTTCGGTCTGGATCTGCAACAGTTGCACAGGCCAGGCACAAGTCAGCTAGAGGCAAACATTGAGGCTCTTGTCCATCCGGATGATGCGCCCGGTCTATTGCAGGCGGTCCGCGATGCTGTCGCCAGAGGCGAGCCATACTCGATGAAATATCGCATGCGCCGCGCGGACGGCGTGTATCGCTGGGTTGATGGCCGAGCGGAACCCTTGCGAGACGAGGGCGGGACGATTTTGCAATGGTACGCAATCTCAATCGACATAGATGATGAGGTGCGCGCGCAGGAGGCCTTGCGCGACCGGGAGCGGGAGCTCTCGCAGCTCGTAGACGCCTTGCCAGTCCACATCTGGAGCTGGACGCCTGCTGGCAAGCTGGCCTACGTCAACAAGCGATCTTTGGAGGATCTCGGCCTTTCCAAGGCGAATTTCGAAGATTCCGTCCGGGTGGCGCAAAAGCTGGTACATCCCGAAGATGCCCCCGAGGTCCTTCGAGCGTCAGCCAACTCCCTTAAGTCTGGCGACGCCTTCATGAGGCGTTATCGCCGGCGTTGGAAAGATGGCAGCTATCGCTGGATAGAGGCACGCGCGCAGCCTCTGCGCGATCAAGATGGAACGATCGTTCACTGGTATCAGGTGTCCATCGACATCGACGAACAGGTGCAGGCCGAAGAAGCGCTGAAGAGCAGCAAGCGGCAATTGGAGCAAATGATCGACGCCATGCCTTTCAATATCCTGAGCTTCGCCGCTTCAGGCAAGATGACCTACACCAGCAAGCGATATCTCGACGACGTTGGTTCGCCGACGGCAGACTTCCAAGACTTTGATGCGCTGGCCCGGGACGTGGCTCACCCCGACGACTTTCCAGCGATGTTTCAGAGGGCATCGGATGGCTTTGCGGCCGGTGAGCCTTTCGTGAACCGATTTCGCGGGCGAAACAAGCAGGGCGTCTATCGCTGGAAAGAGGCGCGGGCGCAACCGTTCCGTGATGCAGATGGCACAATCGTGCAGTGGTACATTGCTTCGATCGACATTGAGGACGAGATGCGCGCGCAGGCGGCATTGCGCGAGAGAGAACGCTTCCTTTGGCAACTGGTGGAAACACTGCCGGCGATGATTGATTGTGTCGCACCGAACGGCGAACCTGTCTATCGCAGCCAGCAACTGCGCGAGTTCCTTGGCTATGAGCTGGAGGAACTGGATGGGAAGGCCAAAACGCGGCTGAACGGCACGCTCGATGCCGCGGTCCATCCCGACGATGTCGCGGGCGTCAAGGAGCATTTTGCCCAGTGCGTGGCGACCGGCGAACCCTATCTCAGAAAGCACCGCCTACGACGCTTCGACGGCGAATATATCTGGGTCGAAACGCGCGCCGCGCCGATGCGCAAGGACGACGGCACCATCGTGCAATGGAACGTTATTTGCCTGGATATCGATGGCGAGGTGCGGATGCAGGAAGAGCTGCGCCTGGCGCAGGAGCGACTTGCGCGCGCCAGCCAAGCCGCGAGCCTCGCGGAGCTGTCGGCCTCCATCGCCCATGAGGTGAATCAGCCCTTGGCGGCGATCGTCGCCAATTCGCATGCGTGCTACCGCTGGCTGTCGGCTGAGCCCGTCAATGTCGCGCGCGCCAAGATCACGACCGAACGGGTAATCCGCGACGCCAACTCAGCGGCGGAAGTCGTCGGCCGTATCCGGGCGCTGTTCAAGCAATCCGTGGAGAATAGGACCAGCCTGTCGCTCTCCGGCGTCATCGCCGAGGCGTGTAACCTGGTGGCGGGGGAGGCTTTGCGCCGTCGCATCCGGCTCGACATCGACGCGGAAGTCATGCTTCCGCCCATCGCAATCGACCGCATTCAGATCCAGCAGGTCCTGGTCAATCTCATGCGCAATGGCATGGAAGCAATGGAGGCCGTCGCGGTGGAAAAATTGCTCACCGTGCGCGCCTATCGCGTGGGCAGTGAGGTGCAGACCGAAATTGGCGACCGGGGAAGCGGTATCGAGTTTCCGGATCAGATCTTCGAACCTTTCTTCACGACGAAAGAGAATGGAATGGGCATGGGTCTCGCCATCTGCCGCTCGATCGTCGAGGCGCATGGCGGGCGTTTATGGGCCGAGAAAAATGAACCGCATGGCGCGCGGTTCGTTTTCACCTTACCAATCGCGGGGAAAGCGGCGCCATGACAGCGGATGACCACGTCGTTTTCATCGTCGATGATGACAAGCGCATAACGGAGGCTCTCGGCGAGCTCCTGGAGACCCACGGGATGCGTGCCATCGCCTTCGGTTCGGCGGGCGATTATGTCAGCGCCGAGAAACCGGATGTGCCTTCTTGCCTGATCCTCGACGTCGAATTGCCTGATATCAACGGACTTGAACTGCAGCGCCAGATCGCCGAGGGCGATCATCCACCCATCGTCTTCATCACCGGGTATGGCGACATTCCCTCCTCGGTACGGGCGATCAAGCATGGTGCGGTGGATTTCCTCACCAAGCCGTTCAGCGACGCGGACCTCATGGCTGCGGTGCATACGGCGATTTCCGAGGATCGGAAAAACCGATCGGAACGGGCTGAACTGAGCGTGTTGAGGCAGCGTTATCTCGAACTGACGTTGCGCGAACGCGACGTGCTGCCGCTCGTGGTCAGCGGCCTCCTCAACAAGCAGGCGGCATCGGAACTGGGAATCAGCGAAGTGACGCTGCAGGTCCATCGAAGGAATGTGATGCAGAAAATGGCCGCGGCATCACTCGCCGACCTGGTGCGCATAGCGGAGCGACTGGGAATACCGATCACCCATTCGCGCCGAACGGGAGGAAATTGATCATGGAGAACACCAAACCAGTCGTCGCGGTTGTCGATGACGACCCGAGGCTGCTCGAGTCGCTGGAAGAACTGCTGGAATCCGCTGGATATGCAACTTGCTGCCTCCGCTCGGCCGAGCACCTGCTCGCCCGCGGCCTGTCGGACCTGGACCTGCTGATCACCGATATCGGCATGCCCTGCATGAACGGCTTTGAACTTCGTGACATCGTCAACAAGGCGCGTCCGGAACTGCCGGTATTCCTGGTCACCGGCCGCCACGAGATCGCCTCTCAGGGCCGCGCGCGGGGCATCAGCGGCTTTTTCCGCAAGCCTTTCGATGCGCCTGCCCTGCTCATCGCGATAGGGGAAGCTTTGCAGAAATCGAGAAATGGAGGGTGATTATGAGAATTGACCAGCCGCTCCGGAGATCGGCAGTGCTGTCGCCACAGCACAAGAATGACACAAGTGAGCCCGTCGTCATCATCGTCGATGACGACGCGGCTGTTCGCGAAGGCTTGTCGGAACTGATCCTCTCGGCGGGCTTCCAGGCCGTAGCCTTCGCCTCGACCCGGGAAGTGCTCGACGCCGACATACTGGACAGCCCTGGCTGTCTGATCCTTGACGTTCGCATGCCTGGGGCAAGCGGCCTCCACCTGCAGCACCATCTGGCGGAGAGCGGCAATGGGAAGCCGATCATCTTCCTGACCGGACACGGCGATATTCCGATGACGGTGCAGGCGATGAAGGCAGGTGCCGTCGATTTCCTTACCAAACCCGTGCGCGACCAGACGCTGCTCGATGCGGTGATCGCCGGCATTGCGCTCGATGCGTCGCGACGGGCCAACGCCATGGTCGTCAGGCGCAACGTCGAACGCCTGGAGACGCTCACGCATCGCGAGCGCGAGATCCTGCGTGAAGTGGCGCGGGGGCGGCTCAACAAGCAGATCGCATTCGACCTCGGGATAAGTGAGGTCACTGTCAAGCTGCACCGCGCCAATGTCATGCGCAAGATGGAGGCCGGATCGATCGGCGAGTTGATCAGGGCCTGGGAGACGCTGCCCATGGCGATGCGCGAGGCCGGCGGCGCCTGGTTCTGACAGGATCGATTTTTGCCCAGGCCGGCGTCGCCGATGATAGGTTGTGATCACATCGCTTCGATGGCTCTCGCCTCGCGCGCGATGAAGTCGCAGAACAGTTTGACGCGCAATGGCACGGTGCGGCCGAAGGCATGCAGTGCATTGAATGGCAGGCTTGGAAGTGCGATCTCTGGCGCGGGCGTGACAAGCGTACCCGCTTGCAGTTCCTTTGCCACCAAGCACCGCAGCAGATAAGCGGCGCCCAACCCGGCGAGCGCCGCCTGGATGAGTGCGGCGCCCGAATCGCAATCGACGCGGCCGACAGGCACAAAGCTGCTCCCGTCTGCCAGGCGCACGGGCTGAACCAATCCGCCGAGGACGTATCGGGCAAAGGGCAAGGCTGCAAAACTTTTGACAGGCAGCGGATTGCCCCAGGTCTCAAGAAAAGCCGGAGAGGCGACGATCACCATCTGCAGGTCGGCCAGATGACGGACGATCAAATCGCCTTGCGTCGGATTGCCAGCGCGCAACACGACGTCAAAATCCTCCCGGATCAGATCGACGAACCGGTCGGTCAGGCCGATATCGAGATGCAAGTTCGGATTGTCGGCCGCAAAGCCTGTAAACAGCCGCGGCAGCAGCAGGGGCGCCAGCTCGGCTGGCATGCTGACGCGTAGACGGCCGGAGAGTGCGGCATCTGACCCGATCCCCTCGTCGCTCGACTCCAGATCCCGCAGGAGCGGTGCGACGCGTTCGAAGAAAATCCGGCCGTCCTGTGTCAACGTCAGGGCCCGGGTGGAGCGCAGGAAGAGACGCGCGCCGATCTTCTTTTCAAGCCGCGCCACGCTCTTCGACACCGCCGATGGCGTCGTATCGAGATTGCGTGCCGCGGCGCTGAAGGAACCGGCCTCCACCGTTCGCACAAAGGCTATCAATCCAGAAGTCTCGTTCAGCAGGTTCGGCATTCGCAACTCCGCGGCACAGATCATGTGCGTGCCCATGATCTAATGGATGAGCGTGCCGCCGTTTATCTCAAGCTCAGTTGAAAGGAGATAAACAATGCAACGTCTCGAAGACAAGGTCGCCGTTATCACCGGTGGCAATAGCGGCATCGGCAGGGCGACCGCCAAGCTTTTCGCCGAGGAAGGCGCGCGGGTCATCATCACCGGCCGGCGGCAGGATGTCGTAGACCAAGCGGTGCGCGATATTGGTCATCATGCCTTGGGGGTCGTGGGTGATGTCGCTGATCTCGAACATCACCACAGGGTGGCGGACATGATCCAGAACCGTTTCGGCGGCGTCGACATCTATATGGCCAATGCCGGCGTCATTAGTCTAACCGCATCCGGCGATGTGACGCCGGAAGATTACGATCGGCATTTCGCCATCAACACGCGCGGCGTGTTCTTCGGCGTCCAGACGATCGCGCCTCTAATCCGCAATGACGGCAGTATCATCGTCACGAGTTCGCTGGCGGCGACAAAGGTGTTGCCGGACCACGCGGTTTACGCCGGCTCGAAGGCCGCCGTAGCCGCCTTCGCTAAGAATTGGGCGATCGAATTCAAGGCACGGCGCATCCGCGTCAACATTCTTAGCCCCGGGCCGGTCGAGACCGAAATCCTCGGCAAGCTCGGCGTATTGGAGGCGGAACGCCCTGCATTCGAGGATCACATGGCGTCACTCATCCCGGCGGGGCGAATGGGAAGGCCGGAGGAGCTGGCGCGCGCAGCGCTCTTCCTCGCCTCCGACGAGGGCAGCTTCGTAAACGGGATCGAACTTCATGCCGACGGCGGCATGACCTTGGCTTGAGTCGCAAGTCGGCGCTCGTGCGCCAGTTCATCCGCGCTGCTGGTGCCAGGCTCTGGTTTTTGCCGCCCTACTCCCCCGATCTCAATCCGTGTGTGATGGCTGCTGCGCGTTAAGGTGTCGGTTCGGATTTGGTGAACAGGTCGGTTACGGCAAAAGCCAGCGGGTTTTTCAGCAGCCTGCTAGAGCAGTTCAACGTTTCATGGAAACACTGAAATGCTCTAGCCATTTGATCCAACGCACTTTTGGACGGAAAACCGTTACGCACTTTTCCTGGACGTGCTCTAGCTTCCGAGATGCCGCGCGCCGCGCTTCTTGGCAAGCATGATCTGCCTCTGCCTCTGGCGGTAACGCTCGCGATCCTCTTCGGTGCGGGTGTCGTGGCAGTGAACGCAGGAGACGCCTTCCTCGTGAAGGTGCGACTGGAGGTCGGCGGGCGTCAGCGGCTGGCGGCAGGCATGGCAGAGCGTGTGCTCGCCCTCCTGCAGCCCGTGGGTTACGGACACGCGCTCGTCGAAGACGAAGCAGGCGCCTTCCCAGAGGCTCTCTTCCGGCGGTATTTCCTCGAGATATTTGAGGATGCCTCCCTTGAGGTGATAGACCTCCTCGAAGCCCTGCTCTTTCATGAAGGCCGTCGCCTTCTCGCAGCGGATACCGCCTGTGCAGTACATGGCGATCTTCGGCTTGTTGTGCAGGCCGCTATTGTTGCGCACCCACTCGGGAAATTCCCGGAACGTCTTGGTCTTGGGGTCGACGGCTCCCTGGAAGAGGCCGATGGCCGTTTCATAGTCGTTGCGCGTGTCGATGACCAGCGTTTCCGGATCGGAGATCAGCGCATTCCAGTCCTTCGGCTCCACATAGGTGCCGACCACCTTTTTGGGGTCGATGTTTTCGACGCCCATGGTGACGATCTCCTTCTTCAGGCGCACCTTCATGCGCAGGAAGGGCATGGCCGAGGCCCGGCTCTCCTTGTGTACCAGGCCGGCGAATTCCGGCTGCGCGCGCAGACAGGCCAGGACCGCCGCAATGCCTTCCTCGGTGCCGGCGATCGTCCCGTTGATGCCCTCATGCGCAAGAAGCAGCGTTCCCTTCACCCCATTGGCGTCGCAGATCGCCTGCAGCGGCTCGCGGAAAGCGGCGAAGCGCGGAAAGGATACGAAATGGTAGAGGGCGGCCACCAGAAACTGGCCCGGCGTCTCCGGGCGGCGCGATGTCGTGAGCATGTCGGTCATGCGGCACGCAAATACAGCTTTCGGGCGCCAAGTGCAATTGGGGCGAATCACGCCTGAGCCTGGCTTTCGGGAAGCGTTCTACCTCCCGGCTTCGAGCCAGAGCAGTTCGAGGGTTCGGCTCTCCCTCCGCGGCCGGTCGAGAAAGACCGCATCAGCGCGCTTCAAGGCCTCACGCCTCAGCGCGTCCTGCCTGGCCGCGACATTCGAAAGAAAATGTTCCCTGCTGTTGCCGGCAAGGTCGGGCCGCTCGTCGACGAGCGACATCAATTCGGCGATGTCATTCAGGTGGCCGAGCACGTCGACCAGGTCGCTGGCCTCCGTTCTCTTTGCCCGCATCCCCGATGGCCACGCCTCGCGAAGCAGGGCAAGCTGCATTCGGTAATCCTGCGCGCTTTTGCGCAAGTCGTGAAACAGCGCCGTATCGGTGCTGGCCGCACAGGCTGCCCTGGCGCGTGCGGCGCGCCGCAACGTCTGCCGCCAGCCCTTC
Organism: Sinorhizobium sp. GQ132; assembly: GCF_059758575.1. Classification (NCBI taxonomy): domain Bacteria; kingdom Pseudomonadati; phylum Pseudomonadota; class Alphaproteobacteria; order Hyphomicrobiales; family Rhizobiaceae; genus Sinorhizobium; species Sinorhizobium sp. GQ132. The sequence goes on from NZ_JCAXDX010000005.1 coordinate 110,548, forward strand.
GCGAGGCGGCGGGCGGATTTCCGCCTGCCGTCATGGAAGGAAACATGAGCGAGCGCGGCGTGCGCCTTTCGGCAATTGACGATGGTTTCTTCGATCTTCCGGTCGAGGTCGCCTCGTTCTTCGGCAATCCGGTCGCGCCGGCTTGCGAGGATCGAGCAGACCTTGTCGAGGGCCAGCTGCTGCTCTTCGCTCGCCGCATGCTGGCGCAGATAGCCGGCATTCTCGACCAGCGCTGCCGCGTCGCGGAATGTCGAGAGATTGCGTGCCATGGCGCGGAAGCGTGCGTTTTCCTGCCTCTGGAAGAGTGGCGCATCCGCGACCACGAGGCGATAGAGCGAGCGCAGGCGCTTGAAGCTCTTGCGCGCATCGTGGATCGCTTCATGCACGCCTTCGGGTTGAACCTCGAGCATTGCAATTGCGCGTTCGATCTGTTCCCCTCCGACGGCGCGGAAATCCTCGGTAAAGGGGCGTTTCGGATGGAAAGCAAAGGTCATGCTTGCGCTTCCAGCAGTCCTTCGGTGGCAAGCGCCTGATTGGAGTAGCGGCGATCGCCGGTGATCTCGCGCCCCAGCCAGGCCGGCAGGTTGGGCAGGTCCGTTTCCCGCTTCATTTCGACTTCGGCGACGGTGAGCCCTTCGAGCGCGCCCTCATAGACGTCGACCTCCCAGGTGAACCCCTTGTGCGGTATCCGGAAACGCCGTTTCTCGATGACAATGCCGATCGCCTGGGTCAATAATTCCCGCGCGTCGTTCATGGGGAGATCGTATTCGTACTCGTTGCGGACGAGGGCCGATTTGCCGATCTTGATGGTCAGGCGTGCCCGCTTGTTGCCGTGAATGCGCACGCGTACGGAGCGGTCTTCCATGGTGACGATATAGGCCTGACGTAGCCTGATGCCCTTGTCCGCGTGTTGCCGCCAGCCGTCGGTGGCGACAAGAAACTTGCGCTCAATCTCCTTTGCCATGGATCTCCTGCCATTTCGAGATGTCGGCCGGCACAGACTACCGTTTAATCGATGTCGCTCAAGTCTTGTCCCTTCGATCACGATGATTTTAGATCGGATCGACCTGAAGTCGTGAACGTGGCCGGTCCCGACAAGTTAGAGCGGAAGCGGGCGGTATGGCGCGAATAGTTTTCCGCGCCCAGATCCGTCGGGCTCGACAACCGCAGACTGGCACGCTATGCGAGGGGTATTATTCAATCGTTTTAAAAGGACGATCGGCATGAGCGCGAAAACGGACAAGCTTCTCTCAATCCTCAAGCTGCAGCCGGTGGTGCCCGTCTTGGTGATCGACGATGCGGCGTCGGCGGTACCGCTCGCGCGGGCGCTGGTCGCCGGCGGCCTCAAGGCGATCGAGATCACCTTGCGCACGCCGGCCGCACTGGAAGCGATCCGTGCGGTCGCGGGTGAGGTGGAGGGCGCCGTTGCCGGAGCCGGCACCATCCTCAATGCCGCCCAGTTCGAAGAGGCCGTCGCGGCCGGATCGCAGTTCATCGTCAGCCCCGGCACGACGCAGGAACTGATCGACGTCGCCAACGATCACGAGGTGCCGCTGCTTCCGGGTGCGGCGACGGCGAGCGAGGTCATGGGGCTGCGCGAGGAAGGTTACGGGGTGATGAAGTTCTTCCCGGCCGAGCAGGCCGGAGGCGCCGCCTATCTGAAGTCGCTCTCATCGCCGCTCGCAGGCACCCTGTTCTGCCCGACCGGCGGCATTTCGCTTGCCAATGCGCGCGACTACCTGACGCTTCCCAACGTCGTTTGCGTCGGCGGCTCCTGGGTGGCGCCGAAGGACCTGGTCGCCAGGGGCGACTGGGCCGGCATCACCAAGCTTGCGGCCGAGGCCTTCGCGCTCAAGGGCTGATCCCAGACGGCACGTGATGGAGGAGGGCCGGCAGTCGTCCGGCCATTTCATTCTTCACGCCGGTTTGTATTTCCGCGGCAACGTTCCTATGTCTCAATCGGCCAACGACGGAGCGGGGTGGGGCGTTCATGCTCGCCACCGCGCATGGACCGAAAAGGAGCAAGCCTGATGTTCGACGCGAAGAAATTGCTGGACCAGTTCCTGGGATCGCAGGTGCCCGGCGCCGGAGGGTCTGTCCGCGGCCGGGCGGATCAGGTGACCAAAGTCGCAAAGGACAATCCGCTTGCCACCGGCGCGATCGCCGCGGTTCTGCTCGGCACGAAATCCGGACGCAAGCTGGCCGGCAATGCCGCCGTCCTCGGCGGTCTCGCCGCCATCGCCGGCCTTGGCTATCAGGCCTACAAGAACTACCAGTCCGGCAAGGAGCCGGTGGCCGAGCCCGCACCACGCGCACCGGCCCAGTTGCCCGCGCCTCCCGCCGACTCCGGCTTCGCCGCGCCCGAAGCGCTGAGCGACGACTTCGCGCTCGTGCTGGTGCGCGCCATGATCGCCGCTGCGCGCGCGGACGGCCATATCGACGGCGCCGAGCGCAGCCGCATCATGGACAAGCTGTCCGTTTCGGGCCTTTCCGCGGATGCGGCGGCCTTCCTGGAAGCGGAACTCGTCAATCCGATCGATCTCGACGCCATCATCTCCGCCGGGAAGACTGAGGAGGAGCGGGTGGAGATCTATACGGCATCCCGTCTCGCGATCGAGCCGGACGGCCGGGCCGAGCGCGGCTATCTCGACCTGCTTGCCGGACGACTCGGCCTGGCCGATGCGCTCGTCGACCATATCGAGGCGACGGTTTCTGCGGCAAAGATCCCGGTTTGAACGGATTCAAGGGCGGGCGCCGATCCGTTCCGCTCATGGGTCGCATCACGAGTTTGAATTTGTCACCGCCCCGCGTCTGTCCTATTGCCAAACACGAATGCAAACGCGGGAGCAGTTGATGCGTGACCTTGCCGACTGGAAGGGATGCCCGGCGCCGAAACCGGTGCTCATCGAGGGACGATACGTTATCGTCGAGCCCTATGACCGGGCGAAGCATCTGAATGCTCTCTGGAACGATGCCTTCGGTGGCATGTCCATCAATCCTCTGCTCAAATATTTCTCCCAGGACGATTTTTCGGGCATAGAGGATTTCGATGCCTGGCTTTCCGCGGTCCAGCAGAAGTCGGCCTGGGTGACCGAAGTCTTTCGCGAACGGGCGAGCGGCAAGGTCGTCGGCATGGCAAACTACATGCGCGCCGATCCCGCCAACGGCGTCGTCGAGGTCGGCGGCGTCGCGCACGGGGCCGCCATGGCGCGGTCGCCGCTTTCGACGGAAGCGCACTATCTCATGGCCAGGCACGTGTTCGAGGACCTCGGCTATAGGCGCTACGAATGGAAGTGCCACAGCGAAAATCAGGCGAGCCGCACCACTGCGGCGCGCCTCGGCTTCACCTTCGAAGGCATTTTCCGTCAGCACATGGTTTCGAAGCGCGCCAATCGCGATACGGCCTGGTTCTCGATGATCGATCGCGAATGGCCGCTCATCAAGGCCGCTTTCGAGCACTGGCTTTCGCCCGACAATTTCGATCGCGATGGGCGCCAGAAGCAGCGCCTCGAGGATATCCGCGCAACGCTTGGCGCTGGGGAGGAGCGAAGGTGAGCACGCCCGAGAAGGAGAAATCGCCCGCCGTCGCGGCAGCCATCATTCTGCTGGTGGTCGGGATCGGCTTCTTCGCGTTGCCGTCGATCATGGTGAGGCTCGGCGACATATCCCCATGGCTTGCGGCCGCGGTCGGCTGCCTGTTCGTGATAGGCTTCTTCCTGATCTTCTGGCTGCGCGCCCGCCATCAGCGCCGGAAGGGGCTGTAATTCTCGCGATCGACGCGCCCGCATGCGCTGACGGTGCGCCTCAGCTCTGCAGTGCCGCGCCCAGAAGCACCAGCCCGAGCAGCAGGACAAGCAAAGCACCGGCGATCTCGATGCCGTTCGAGATACGCGCCGCGGCCGAATCGCTGGAGGCATAGCGCACGGCAATGCCCTTGGCCGTGACGGCCATGGTCGCCAGGATCGAAACGGTGATTGCCGTACCGATCGACATGGCGAAGACCGAAAGCACGCCGCCGAGATAGAGCCCGTTCAGGAGGGCGAAGGACAGCACGATCAGCGCGCCGGAGCAGGGCCGCAAGCCGACTGCGACAATCGCCGACCAGGCTTCGCTGAGCGCGAAACGGTCGCCCTTCAGGAGTGCCGGATCGGGTGCATGGGCGTGGCCACAGGTGGCGCAGACCTCGCCAGGCCCGTGTGCGTGGTGGTGATCGTGATGATGATGATGCTCGTGGCCATGAACGTCATCGGCATGCATCGTGGCAGGGGCCGGACGCAGCATCGATCGCAGCTTGCGGAAGACCAGCCAACCGCCGAAGGCAGCGATCAGCGCATAGCTCGCGATTTCGAGTGCACGGGTGGCGTTCGTCATGCTGATCGAGGAGCCGCGCAGCACGAGATAGACGGCGCCGATCAGGAGGATGGCAACGACGCCCTGCAGGATCGAGGAGAGGAAGGAAAGCAGCACGCCCCTCTTCAGTTCCGTCTCATTGGCGATCATGTAGGAGGAGATGACTGCCTTGCCGTGGCCCGGACCGGCGGCGTGGAAGACACCGTAGGTGAAGGAAAGGCCGATCAAGGACCAGAGCTGCCACGGATTCTCGCGCATGTCCTTGAGCGCGTCGGTCAGCATTCGGTAGAAGCCTTGCTGCTCCATGTTCACCCAGGAAAAGAAACCGCCAAGAAAGCCCGTCGTCCGGATGGAGGGCTCGGCCGTGCCGATGCCGAGAGGCGACTGTGCGGCGGCGACGGTTGCGGAAAATACCGTCAACAGGAAGGCGGCCGCGATCAGGCGGCCGGCGTCGCGGGCATTCAGCATGTGATCTCGATCCTGGTTGCAAAAAGCTTCGACGTGTCGGTCCCGGTCGGATCGTTCCAGAAGGCGTCGGTCAGCGTGTCCTTGTTCTCCGCCAGCACTTCGTCGGGATCGGGCCGCACCACCTGATGCTGGCAGGCCTCGATCTTTTCGCCGACGACGGAGAGGTCCTCGTCGGTGGGGAAATCCATGGCGGTATACATGGTCGGGTCGTAGACGCCGAAGGAAAGCTTGCCCTTAAGCGGCATGGTCTCCGCAGGCTTGACCGCAAACATCATCAGGAGCTGGTTATCCTTGTAGTCGACGGTGATGCTGTCGGGTCTGCTGACCTTCACGGATTTGCCGTTGTCGGAAATCGACGTGTAATAGTTGTACTCCGCCAGTGACTCGAGCACTGTCTGGCCGACTTCCTTCAGTTCATCCGGGTCGAGCGTGGCGTTCGCGTTCTTGTCGAAGTCGAGAACGACGCTTGCCGAAAACAGCTCGTCGAACCGCCAGACATTCCTCAACTCGCCGATCCCGCCCGTGTCGTCCGAGACGATCTCGAGGCGGGCTTCCGCGAATATATGCGGGTGGGCGAAGGCGAGCGTGGGCGCGAGGAGCGTCGCAAGGCCGGCCATGACGAGGCTTTGTATTTTCATGGGAATGGGAATCCTTTCGGCCGGGGCCGCGCGAATCGTCCCCGAATGTACCGTAAATGAGACGGAATTGGGACTTGCAGCGCGTCGTTCCAACGCGTGAGGAAGGATCGCAGTCGCATCAGCGCGTGCTGCGGAACCAGCTGTGGAGGAAGTCGACGAAGGTGCGAACCTTGGTCGGGAGGTAACGACGATGCGGATAGATGGCGTAGATGCCGCGATCCTTGGGCAGGAAATCGTCGAAGAACGTCACGAGCTCGCCGGAAGCGATCTTCGGCCGGGCGATGAAATCGGGAAGGACCGCCACTCCGATGCCGCTCACCGCGGCGCGCGCCGCGGCAAGTGGACTGTTGACCTCGATCTGCCCGCTGACCGGCACGGTGAATGGCGAACCGTCCTTTTCGACGAAACGCCAGCTCGAATAGGACCGGCCGTTGGTGTCGAGGATGCACGGCAGCTTGGACAGTTCGCTCGGATGCCCGAGGGCGCCGGCCCTGGCCATGAAATCCGGCGAGGCGCAGACCAGCACCTGGAAGTCGTCGAGCTTGCGGGCGATCAGCGTCGAGTCCTCGAGCCGGGTGATTCGGATGGCGACGTCGAATCCTTCCTCGACGAGGTCGATGAACCGGTCGTCCGAGACGATGTCGAGCGACAGTTCGGGATGCTCCTTGCCGAAGTCGATCAGGGACTGGCCGATATCCGCATCGACGAAAGTCCTCGGCACGGTGATTCGCAATCGGCCCTTGAGGTCGGAATTGTTGGCGCGCACGAGATCGGCGAGGTTGTCGATCTCCTTCAGGATTTCCGATGCGCTGCGGTAATAGGTGTGGCCGGCCTCGGTCAGCGAGAACTGGCGCGTCGTGCGGTTCAACAGCAGCGCGCCGAGCTCGTCCTCGAGTTCGCGCACATATTTCGACAGCAGCGCCTTGGATTTGCCGATGCGCCGGGCCGCGGCCGAAAAGCCTTCCGCGTCCACGACATCGATGAAGGCGCGGATGCGGGTCAAGGTATCCATGGTTCGTCTTTCTCTGGCGTGCAGGCGAAAACGCGCTTGGGTAGACGGGTCTCCGGTTCCCGTCCGCACGCACGGCCTGCTGCGATCGTTCAGCCAAAGTGAACACTGGCGCCGTTGCCCGGTCCAGAAAAAATTAGCGGCGAGATGGAAAAACCTCTTGATTACGACAATGATTTTTCTTACCTACGCCTTGCCCAAAGTCGCACGTGCCTGTGGGTGTCCGCCGACCCTCGATTAGGTGAGGTTATCGGTAAGGTACCTGGAACTAACCCCTCCAGTCGCTATTCCGGCCAACCGGGAAATGCGAGGACATCTTGAAGCAACGACGGTGCGGGCCTTTCTGGTGTCTGCCGGCTTTCCAACAGCCGGGGTTACTGAAGAGGCACACCTTCATTGCCGGAAGTGCGGTTGGGTTATTCCCTCCAATCCATGGCAGACAAAGCCGAATCCTAGCCTTTGCGGGCTTTGATTCACATTCGCGCATCGAGCGCATGCATGGTTCCGGGGTCTCCACCGGCTGGTTCCAGTGCAGGCGTGCGTATGCCCTTTGTCCTCCACAAATGTGGAGTCTAATGGATCGGGGAATATGGCCATGACCACCGCACGTATCATCGACTTCCTCAACACCCGACGACCCGAAGGTCCTTGCCTCGTTGTCGACCTCGACGTCGTGCGCGACAATTTCAAGGCCTTCCGTCATGCGCTGCCCGACAGCGCGATCTACTATGCCGTGAAGGCAAATCCGGCGCCGGAAGTCCTGCGCCTTCTCGCCGGCCTCGGCTCCAACTTCGATTGCGCGTCGGTCGCAGAAATCGAAATGGCGCTCGATGCAGGCGCGACGCCGAACCGCATCTCCTATGGCAACACCATCAAGAAGGAGCGGGACGTTGCGCGCGCCCATGCGCTGGGCATCAGCCTCTTTGCGGTGGACAGCCACGAAGAGGTCGAGAAGATCGCGCGCGCCGCTCCCGGCGCCCGTGTCTTCTGCCGCGTGCTCACCGATGGCGAAGGCGCCGAATGGCCGCTGTCGCGCAAGTTCGGCTGCGTGCCGCAGATGGCGGTCGACGTGCTCGTCTATGCGCACCAGCTCGGGCTCGTTTCCTACGGCGTCTCGTTCCATGTCGGCTCGCAGATGACGAAGCTCGACGCATGGGATGCGGCTCTTGCCGATGCCAAGCGTGTCTTCGTCCAGCTTGCCAAGCAGGGCATCGAGCTCAAGATGGTCAACATGGGCGGCGGCTTCCCGACGAAGTACCTCAGGGACGTTCCGTCGGCCGAAGCCTATGGCCAGGCGATCTTCGGCGCGCTGAAGAAGCACTTCGGCAACAACATTCCGGAGACGATCATCGAGCCGGGCCGCGGCATGGTGGGAAATGCCGGCGTGATCAAGGCGGAAGTCGTTCTCGTGTCGAAGAAGTCGGACAACGACAGCCACCGTTGGGTCTTCCTCGACATCGGCAAGTTCGGCGGTCTCGCCGAGACGATGGACGAGGCGATCCGCTATCCGATCCGTACGGCCCGCGATGCCGATGCGATGGAACCCTGCGTGCTCGCCGGCCCGACCTGCGACTCGGCCGACGTGCTCTACGAGAAGAACATGTATCCGCTGCCGATCTCGCTGACGATCGGCGACGAGGTTCTGATCGAAGGCACGGGCGCCTACACGACGACCTACTCGGCCGTCGCCTTCAACGGCTTCGAGCCTCTGAAGGCCTATGTCATCTGATCCTGCTCGCTCCCGCTCAAGCGGGAGCGGCTTTCACAATTCATGTCCGGTCCGCCTGAAGCGGTTTTGATGACGGGAGGCCCAGATGGCCGCTGTTGTTGATTCCCTGCGCGCGTTCTTCGCGCCAACCACCTTTATAATCGACTCGGAAAACCCGGGCGATGTCGTTGCGCGCGAGAACCTGCTCGACCGTGCCATGGGCGCGGGTCGCCGCAGGAAATCGTCGGAGAAGCTGCGCCGCGGCCGCGTGCCTGCCGAGGGCCTTGCCCTTGTCGCGCGGGATGCGGACAGTCACGTCATCGGCACCGTGCGCCTCTGGAACGTCGAGGCCGGCGTCAACCGCGAGGGCCAGGCGGTGCCGGCGCTGCTGCTCGGCCCGCTTGCGGTCGATCCGGCGCATGAGGGCAAAGGTATTGGCGGCATGCTGATGCGCGCGGCGATCCAGGAAGCCAAGAACCGCGGCCATGGCGCTGTCCTGCTCGTCGGCGACGACGCCTATTACGAACGTTTCGGCTTCTTCGCGCAGCGCGCGCAGCATCTCGTGATGCCCGGTCCTTTCGAACGCAACCGCTTCCTGGCGCTCGAGCTCAAGGAGGGCTGGCTCGACGGTGCTGCCGGGATGCTGGTTCCCAGCGGCCGGAAACTCGCTTTGCCGCCGCTTCGCCGCGCGGCCTGAATTTCTTCCGCCTCCCACCCTGCGGAGGTGGATTATCAGCAGCGCTCCTGCCGCCCTTGGCGGCGGGAGCGCTGTGGCGCCTCAGAGCACTTCCAGGAAAAGTTTGTAACGGTTTTCCCTCGCGGAGTCTGTTGGATCAAACGGTTGAAGCATCTCAGTGTTTCTATGACATGTTGAAGCACGGCCATTCCCTTCGAATGACCATGCCACACGCTGTGCCGAAGCCTTCTAATTCGCAGCGCGGCGATAGAGCGCCAGAGATCCGGCGAGCGCCAGCAGTGCGCCGCCGCAGATGCGGTCGAGCCAGATCGCGCCGGAGCGCCTCATGAAGCGTATCGCCTGCGACCCGAGCAGGGCATAACCGAACATCACCATGAAATCGATCGACGCGAAGACGATGGCCAGCATGGCGTATTGCGGCGCGTGTGGCAGGGCGGGATCGATGAATTGCGGCAGAAAGGCCGAAAAGAACAGATAGCCCTTGGGATTGGTGACGGCCACGAGGAGGCTCTTGGTGAAGATGGAGCGCGTCGCCCCGGCATCCATGGCCTGCGATGCTTGCGGCGGGAGTTCCAGCGTCCCGCGCGATCGCAGCAGCATGACGCCGAGATAGGCGAGATAGGCGGCGCCCAGCCATTTGATCACGGAGAACCAGAATTCCGACGCTGCGAGCAGTGCGCCGAGCCCGAGTGCGACCGCGCCGATCAGCACGAAATCCGAGAGCATCGCGCCGATCATTCCTGCCGTTGCCCGTTTCACGCCATAACGCGAACCATTGGTGAGGGCGAGAAGCACGGTCGGTCCAGGCGTTGCAATGCCGATGAAGGCGACAAGCGCGAATGCGAGAATGGTGACTTCGCTCATGACGTGCTCCCTGGATCACTTTTCCTCATCCGCTCTTGGCGACGCCAAGTCGTCCCATGGCGGTCGCTTGCGTGCAAGTGGCATCGCCGGCGGCCCCGCGCGTTTGACAGCCTGCAAAGTTTCCCCTATTTCAGGCGCCGGGCGAGGGCCCCTGCCGTCCGCGAGCGTCAAGCTTCGGTGAAGTCTCTCTTGTCGACACGGTCACGCCGCGCGGCATGCTACCGATGGCAATGCGGACACCCATCCCGGAAATGCATGCCGTAACAGGAGACCCTGTCATGACGCATGAATTACGAAGCCTTCCCTCGCTCGATGCGCTGAAGGACCAGGCCAGACGCCTGAGATCCCGGCTTGTGTCGGAGGGTGACGAAGTCACCCACTCCAAGTCGCTCGAGCTGATCGCCGCCCAATATGGCTATCGCGATTGGAACACGCTGCACGCGGCTGTCGGCAACCGACCTGCTTTCAATCCATGGATGCTCGGGGCGCGGGTCAAAGGCCGTTATCTCGGCCAGCCTTTCGAAGCGGAAGTCCTCTCGGCCCAGGCGATCGGCGCGAAGCCGGGACGTTATCGCCTGACGTTCAAGTTCGACGAGCCTGTCGACGTCGTCACGTTCGAGAGCTTCTCCGCCTTCCGCCAGCGGGTCACCGCCACCATCGATGAGAGCGGGCGGACGGTCGAGACGACATCGGACGGGCGGCCGCATCTGGAACTGGAATGGTGAGAACCAGCGGAGCTGGCCCTCATCCGCCTGCCCCCGTCTTTCGCCGCAGCGGGGGCATGCATCCGCCCCTGCTAGCCGGCGATATCCACCACACCGCAATCGCCCGCCGCCGATCCAAAAGCGAGTTGGCGGCCGCTCTTGTTCCAGGCCATGGCGGTGATCGCGCCATTGCCCGGGCGACGCAACAGCACTTCCTTGCTGTCCGCGAAGCGGGCGGCAAGGATCATCCCGTCCTCATAGCCGATGGCGACGATATCGTCCGCCGGGTGGCAGGCGACCGTCGTCACCATGATGTTGGCGCGGGTGCCGAGCTCGAGCGGCGCCTTGCCCATCGGCCCGTCCTTGCCCTGAAATGGCCAGACGATCGCCGCCGGCGCCCCGGACGATGCGAGCCACTTGCCCTTCGCTGACCAGGAAAGCGACTTCACCTTGGCCGGATAGCCGGTCATGCGCATGTGGCGCGCCTCGGCGCCGGGCTTCGCGTCGAGCTTCCAGCCATGCAGCGCATTTTCCTGCATTGCCGTGACGACGAAGCGTCCGTCGGGAGAGAAGGTGACGGCGGTGTGGGCGCCCTTCCATTCGAGATCGACCGGCTGGCCTGCCATGGCCACCCAGTGCAGCGAGACGCCGTTGTAGCGCGCGGAGGCGATCCTCAGGCCCTTGGGTGCGAAGGCGATGCCTTCGACGGTCCGCTGCTCGGGAAAGTCCCTGGTGGTACCGTCGGAAAGGCGGACATGCGTCGTCTTGCCGTAGGCGTAAGCGACCGCACCTTGCGGTCCGGCCGCAACTTGCGAGATCCATTTGCGACCCGTGTCGGCAACGAGGCTCGCCGTGCCGTCTGCCGAAATGCGCATTACCTTGCCGTCTTCGCCGCCGGTCAGCAGCGTGTCGTTCGCCTCGTCGACAACAAGGGACAGCAGCCCGTCATGTGCTTCGGTCGTCTTGTGGCCGTGATCGAGCCGGTGGATCGTGCCGGCGGCCCCGGCGAAGAAGGGAACATCCTTGAGGAAAGCCACGCCGACGACGTGACCTTCGAGATCGAGCGGAGCGACGGTCGGCATCAGTTTGACGGACTTTCTTTTTTCATCATGGATTTATCCGGGATCATGCCGGGACTTCGCAGGCCTTGAAGGTGCGCTCGATCTTCTCGCGGTCGAGATCGCGGCCGATGAAGACGAGCCTGCTTTCGCGCTTCTCGCCGTCTTTCCACGGGCGCTGGTGATCGCCTTCGATGATCATGTGAACGCCCTGGACGACATAGCGCTCGGCGTCGCCGGCAAAGGCGATGATGCCCTTGAGGCGCAGGATGTTCGGACCGTCGGTCTGGGTGATCTTCTGGATCCAGGGGAAGAAGCGATCCGGATTCATTTCGCCCCCGCGCAGCGAAATCGACTGCACCGTCACGTCATGGATCGGCGAGGGGCCGTCGTGATGGTGATGGTGGTGGTCATGATCATGCTCATGGTCATGATCATGATCATGATGGTGGTGATCATGATGGTGGTGATCGTGGTCGCAATCGGGACCGCAGACGTGGTCGTGATCGTCCTGATCGAGGAAGTGGGGATCGTTTTCGAGCGCCCTGTCGAGATTGAAGGCACCCTGGTCGAGCACCTTTCCGAGGTCGATCTCGGAGCGCTGCGTGCGATAGATGCGGGCGGACGGATTGATGACGCGCACGGTCGCCTCGACGCGCTCGAGTTCCTCCGGCGTCACGAGGTCGGTCTTGTTGAGGAGCACCACGTCGGCGAAGGCGATCTGGTCCTCGGCCTCGCGGCTGTCCTTCAGACGCAGCGGCAGGTGCTTGGCGTCGACGAGCGCCACGACCGCGTCCAGTTCCGTCTTGGCGCGAACGTCGTCATCCATGAAGAAGGTCTGCGCGACCGGCACCGGGTCGGCAAGGCCGGTGGTCTCGACGATGATCGCGTCGAAGCGTCCGGGACGGCGCATCAGTCCTTCGACGACCCGGATCAGGTCGCCTCGAACGGTGCAGCAGACGCAGCCGTTGTTCATCTCGTAGATTTCCTCGTCGGACTCGACGATCAGGTCGTTATCGATGCCGATCTCGCCGAATTCGTTGACGATGACCGCATATTTTCGGCCATGATTCTCGCTGAGGATGCGGTTCAGAAGCGTCGTCTTGCCGGAGCCGAGATAGCCCGTGAGCACGGTGACGGGGATCGGCTTCTGCGCGGATGTTTCGGTCATGGGAACCTCGAGGGTTGGCGATGCGCCGCGGGCATCGATGGTTGGGTTCTCATATAAGAGATGAGGTGGCGATGCGCAAATACAGACCTGTGTCGCGATCGACGCGGGAGAAAAAATCAGTCGAGCTCGCCGGCATCGAAGGCGTTCACATCCTCGAGCAGTTCGATGATGCCTTTCGCAGCATGCGCAAGCAGCGCTTCGCCGCGCTCGGCGGTGGCGGCGGCGGCATTGCCGGCGACGCCGTCCGGGCTCAGATCCGACATCTTCCAGCCGAAGGCGTGCGGGCCGTAGGCGCGCAAATGCTTGAAGGAACGCGCGAACTCGCTCTGCCGCGAGGGGAAGTCGCGGGTCTTCGCCATGTCCACCTTATCCGGATGGAGCGCCAGCATGACCGAGGTCTCGATATCGCCGCCATGGATGTCGACGGCCTTGTCCTCGGCGCCGATCCAGCCATCCGGCTGTCCGAAGCGTGTCCAGCTCGTCGCCACGGCAAGCATCCGGAAGCGTATCCGCGCCTCCGTCGCTACGATGGTCATCAGGGGCGAATTGCCGCCATGCGCGTTCAGCATCACGAATTTGCGGATGCCGAGTCCGGCGAGGTCCTCGGCGATGCCGAGCCAACGTTCGACCGCCTCGTCATAGGCGAGCGTTCGGGTGCCGAGCACGTCCATGTGTTCGATCGAATAGCCGACCGGTTCGACAGGCAGGAAGGTCACGGGCAGGGCTTGGGGGAGTGCGGCGATAACGCGCTCGACGATGCCCGCCGCAATCAGCCGGTCTGTTTCGAAAGGGAGATGCGGCCCGTGCTGTTCATGTGCGCCGAGCGGGAGCACCGCGATCCAGTCCCGCCGCTCGACAGGTTCGAGTGCGGTGGAATTGTCGGTCCATCGTGGCTTCGGCAGCGACATTTCTACTCGGACCTCGGCGTGGTTTGTCGTAAAATCGTTATTTGAGTCATACAGTTCGTAAACTCAAGCCTTATTGCTATAAGTGTTGTGTAGGGGATTCGGCGGGAGGTCCAATGGGCAAGAAGAGCAAAGCCGAAAGGAAGGGCAAGAACGGCAAGAAGAAGGACGAGATCGTCGCCGAGGCGAACGATCACGATCTGGCTTCGGTTCTCGTCCAGGCGGCCCGCTCGATGCGCACCGTGCTCTCTCGCAACCTCGTCGCGAGCGGCCTTTATGCCGGGCAGGACGGCGTCATGCTAGCCCTTGCCGAAACCGACGGGCTCACGGCCGGGGCGCTGGCGGGCAAGCTCGGGGTCAAGGCACCGACGATGACGCGCACGATCGGCCGCATGGAAGCGCAAGGCTTCCTCGAACGCCGGCCGGACAGGGACGATGCCCGGCTGACCAAGGTCTATCTGACAGAGCTCGGCCGTGATCGCCTGCAGATCATCGCGGAAGCGGGCCAGCATTCCGAGAAGCTCGCAACACGCGGTTTGACCGACAAGCAGGTGCGCACTCTCATGAAGCTCCTGCGCGCGGTCGACAGCAATCTGCAGGCCGCCAGAGCTGCGGATTGAGCCGCGGTGTGAGAACAGGGCGGCTTGAACTTCCCGATTGCAGCGATATTTCAAACAGTTTAAAGGAATTTAAACTGGCTGACGGCAGCGACTGCAACGGGGGATATGGTGGCGCAAAAGGTCAAGCTTTCGACAATCGCGGAAACACTCGGCCTTTCGACGGCGACGGTATCCCTGGCATTGCGCGACAGCCCGCTGGTGGCGGCGGTCACCCGCGACAAGATCAAGGAGCAGGCGCGCGCACTCGGCTATATCTACAACCGCCGTGCCGCAAGTCTCAGGACGTCGCGCTCGGGCATCATCGGTGTCGTCGTGCACGACATCATGAACCCGTTCTATGGTGAGATCCTCAAGGCGATCGAGGCTGAGCTCGATCGCGACAAGCAGACCTTCATTCTGTCCAACCACTACGATTCCGTCGAAAAGCAGCGGGATTTCATCGAGACGCTGCTGCAGCTCGGCGGCGACGGCGTCATCATGTCGCCGGCCATCGGCACGCCGCCGCAGGACATTCAGCTTGCCGAGGACAACGGCATGCCGGCGATCCTGATCGCCCGCTCGATCGAGGGGCTCGACGTCCCGATCTTCCGCGGTGACGACGCCTATGGCATTTCGCTTGCGACCAATCACCTCATCGGGCTCGGCCATCGCTGCGTCGCGATGGTCGGGGGAACCGACCAGACCTCCACCGGCCGCGACCGCTATCAGGGCTACGTCAACGCGCTTCGCAAGGCGAATATCGAGGTCGATCCGGACTTGCGCATCCCGGGGCCGCGCTCCAAGCAGGGCGGTTTCGAGGCCGCCGTGCATCTCCTCTCACTGCCGCAGAAGCCGACCGCGGTCGTCTGCTGGAACGATCTGGTCGCCATCGGGATGATGAACGGCATTGCCCGCGCCGGCCTCGTGCCGGGCGTCGACATCTCGGTCACCGGCTACGACGACCTCGAGGAAGCGTCGATCGCGACGCCCGCGCTGACGACCGTCTGGAACGGCCAGGCGGAGGTGGGCCGCAGCGCTGCGCGCGCGCTCCTCGACAAGCTTTCCGGCAGCCATGAACCGGACGGCATCCATCTGATCAAGCCGGAAATGCGCATCCGCCAGTCGACCGGCCCGCTGCGGGTAACGGCTTGATCGATTCCTCCGAGTCTGAACAGGATGCGTGAGTGTTCGTCCGCATTCCCGCTATGTCCGGAAAGGAAACCCGATGAGTCGTCCCAGAATTCTCGTGCCCGGCAAGATAAACCCGAGGGTCCTCGAACGATTGCCGGAAATGTTCGAGACCGTGTGCATCGAGCGCGCCGATGCGGCTCTGGTGACAGCCGACATGCACGACGTTTCCGGTATCGCCGTTTCGGGCAAGCTGCCGGTGCCGCTGATGGATGCATTCCCCAGCCTCGAGATCGTTGCGAATTTCGGCGTCGGCTACGACGGCGTCGATGTCTCGCGCGCAGCAGCCCGAGGGATTGTCGTCACCAATACGCCTGATGTCCTGACGGAGGAAGTCGCCGACACGGCCATCGGCCTCCTCCTCAACACGCTGCGCCTCCTGCCGCAGGCCGAGCAATGGCTGCGCCAGGGCCGCTGGGCGCGCGAGGGCGCCTTCCCGCTATCGCCGCTATCGCTCCGCGGCCGTACGGTCGGGCTGTTCGGCCTCGGCCGGATCGGCCTCGCGATCGCACGGCGGCTCGAAGCCTTCGGCGTCTCGATCGCCTACCACACGCGAACGCCGCGCGAAGGGCTCGCTTTCACCTATCATCCGACCCTTTCGGGTATGGTCGAGGCCGTCGACACGCTCATCGTCATCGTACCCGGGACGGCGAGCACGCTGAGGGCTGTCGATGCGGATGTCCTTTCGGCGCTCGGCCCGAAGGGCGTACTGATCAATGTCGGCCGCGGATCGACCGTGGACGAGGCGGCGCTCATCGCCGCGCTTCGGAACGGCACCATTGCCGGAGCCGGTCTCGACGTCTTCGAAAACGAGCCGCATGTTCCCGAAGCGCTGCTTTCGTTTCCGAATGTCTCCCTGCTGCCGCATGTGGCGTCGGCGTCGGTCGTCACGCGCAACGCGATGTCCGATCTCGTGGTCGACAATCTGAAGGCATGGTTCTCGACGGGCGAGGCTTTGACGCCGGTGGTCGAGACGCCGTTCCGGCGCAGAGTGGTCTAACTAACCGGCCTTGCTCTCACGATAGGCGCGCGCGGCATCTCCGAAGGCCTTGAACAGGGCGGCTGACGGGGCGTCGGTCCGCACCCAGTATTCGGGATGCCACTGCACGCCGACGGCAAAGGCCTTGGCGCCGACGACCGAGACCGCCTCGATGGTCCCGTCGTCGGCCACGGCTTCGACTGCGAGGCGTGGAGCGGCGGCGCCGATCGCCTGGCGATGCAGCGAATTGACCCTTACGCGGCCCGTGCCGAGGACCGGGGCAAGGCAGCTTCCTTCCTTCACGACCACATCCTGGCGAATGCCATAGGCGACATCGAGATCCGGAACCTCCGGCTTGCGATGGTCCCAGATGCCGGGCTGCTCCTGGATCTCGCTCGCAAGCGTGCCGCCCAGCGCAACATTGAGCTCCTGTATGCCGCGGCAGATCGCGAACAGCGGGACGCCGCGATCGATTGCGCGGCGGATCAGCGGCAGGCTGGTCGCATCGCGGCCCGGGTCGAAAGGCCCGTCCGCTTCGGTCGCCTCCCTGCCATAGAGCGAAGGGTGGACGTTGGAGCGAGCGCCGCTGGCGAGCACCCCGTCGACGCGGTCGAGAATCTCGTCCGCATCGTTCCCGGCCTGCAGAGCGGGAACGAGAAACACCATCAGCCCGGCGCCCTCGACCGCCGCGCGGACATATTGGTGGGCGGCAACATGCCAGACATTGCCGTCGAATTCGCGGAAATCGCAGGGGATGGCAACGACAGGTTTCGACATCGTCAGACTCCGGTTATTATCCGCAAAAGCCATGCCGCCAGAACCTTTAAAAAGTCAACGGGAGAAGCGCGGTACTCCCTCGTCTCCGGCGGAACGGCTTGGGCAATGAAAAGACGAGCCTGCGCACTTCCGACGGACCGCCATGCACTTTTCCTGAAAGTGCTCATTCGATTATGCCGCAGGCTTGCGGGGCGGTTTTCGTTGCGAATGGCCGGCGCATTGTGTATGCGGAGCTAAAGGAACCGATTGCGCCTCGCGGGCAAGCGGTGATGGGTGGATAAGACAGGGCCGCCATCGGCGGCGCCGCAGAATTTTGGAGAATTGGACGATGGCAGAGCATCATTCGGGACCGGTCGAAACGGGCGCTCCGATGGACTATTCCGAGCATGAGAAGACATATGATTTCTTCATCAGTGCCACGAAATACGGCACTCTGTTTTGCGTCGCGCTGCTGATTGCGATGGCTGCTGCTTTCTTTACGACGATGGGCTTCTTCAGCTCGCTTGTTCTTTTCATTCTCATCAACGTCGCCGGTTACTTCTTTCTTCGCTGACCGGCGTCGCTGATCCGTCCCGCCGAAGATGGGGAGGGGTCCCCATCTTTGTCGCGGGCCCATCGCGTTTTTCCCGCACCACGTGGGAGTATCGTCTCGGCGGCGGATGTTTCCGCCCCCGCAGGAGGAGTTTCTGTCGCTACGACGACGCCCCGGAGGGTGCACTAAGGTCGCTGTAGCGCATCGAGGTGCCGCATGGTTCTCTTCCGAAATCGGCTCGATTCGGGGACCGTGTGAGTGAAGAGGCGGCGTGCAATGCTGTCGTCTGGAGGACAACGTCCGCAACCCGGCCAGCCGGGGCGGACCGGGGAGGGGGATTTGTGAGCGAGATCGTCTTTATCGCCAAGGAATCGGATCCGAACGAGGGACGCGTTGCCGGCTCCGTCGAGAGCGTGAAAAAACTGAAGGCGCTTGGCTTCGACGTGGTTGTCGAAGCGGGTGCGGGCCTCAGTTCACGCATACCCGATCAGGAATACGAGAAGGCCGGTGCGCGGATCGGTACGGCCGCGGATGCGAAAACCGCCGACGTGGTCCTCAAGGTCCGTCGGCCGACCGCGCAGGAGATTTCCGGCTACCGGTCGGGCGCTGTCGTCATAGCCATCATGGATCCCTACGGTAACGAGGAAGCGATATCGGCCATGGCCGGCGCGGGCCTCACGACCTTCGCCATGGAGCTGATGCCGCGTATCACCCGCGCCCAATCCATGGACGTGCTTTCCAGCCAGGCAAACCTTGCCGGTTATCAGGCGGTGATCGACGCCGCCTACGAATATGACCGCGCGCTGCCGATGATGATGACCGCGGCCGGCACCGTGCCGGCCGCCAAGGTCTTCGTCATGGGCGCAGGCGTTGCCGGCCTGCAGGCGATCGCTACCGCCCGCCGCCTGGGCGCGGTCGTCTCGGCGACGGACGTTCGCCCCGCCGCCAAGGAGCAGGTTGCCTCCCTCGGCGCCAAGTTCATCGCCGTCGAGGATGAGGAGTTCAAGGCGGCCGAGACCGCCGGCGGCTATGCCAAAGAAATGTCTGAGGAGTATCGGGCCAAGCAGGCGGCGCTCGTCGCCGAGCACATTGCCAAGCAGGACATCGTCATCACCACGGCGCTGATCCCCGGCCGCCCGGCGCCGCGGCTCCTTAGCCGCGAAATGCTCGATTCCATGAAGCCCGGATCGATCGTCGTCGACCTTGCAGTCGAGCGCGGCGGCAACGTCGAGGGCGCCGAAGCCGGCAAGGTGACGGAGGTCGGGGGCATCAGGATCGTCGGCCATCTGAACGTGGCGGGCCGCATCGCCGCTTCCGCCTCGTTGCTCTATGCCAAGAACCTAGTCACCTTCCTGGAGACGATGGTCTCGAAGGAGACGAAGGCGCTGGCATTGAACATGGAGGACGAGCTCGTCAAGGCCACGGCGCTGACCCATGGAGGGGCAGTCGTGCATCCGGCCTTCGGCGGCGCCATGAGGGGGGAGAAGTAAGATGGCGAACGAACTTCTGGACAAGGCACTGACCGATCTGGAACGGGCGGTCGAGGCGGTGAAGACCGCCGCCGAATACGTGCCCGATGCGGCCGGAGCGGTGGCGCATGGCGCGACCGGCGGCGCGATCGATCCCTTCGTCTTCCGCCTCGCGATCTTCGTGCTGGCGATCTTCGTAGGCTATTACGTCGTCTGGTCGGTGACGCCGGCGCTGCATACGCCCCTGATGGCGGTGACCAATGCGATCTCGTCGGTAATCGTCGTCGGCGCCTTGCTCGCGGTCGGGATTTCCGCATCGGGGCTTGCCACCGGCTTCGGCTTCGTCGCACTGGTGCTTGCTTCGGTGAACATCTTCGGCGGCTTCCTGGTCACCCAGCGCATGCTCGCCATGTACAAGAAAAAAGAAAAGTGAGGCGGGCCGATGAACGCTAATTTCGCTGCCTTCCTCTATCTCGTCTCGGGCGTGCTCTTCATCATGGCGCTACGCGGCCTGTCGCATCCGACCACCAGCCGCAAGGGCAATACCTACGGCATGGTCGGCATGGGCATCGCGATCGTCACGACGCTGTTCCTGGCACAGCCGTCGATCGGCGGGTTTCTCCTGATCGTCGTAGGTCTGGCCGCCGGCGGCGGTGCCGGCGCCTATATCGCAAAGCGCATCCCGATGACGGCGATGCCGCAGCTCGTGGCCGGCTTTCACTCACTCGTCGGTCTCGCTGCCGTTCTGGTGGCGGCCGCCGCACTCTATGCCCCGTCCTCCTTCGGTATCGGTGAGGTCGGCTCGATTCACGCCCAGGCGCTGGTCGAAATGGCGCTTGGCGTGGCGATCGGCGCCGTCACGTTCACGGGCTCGATCATCGCCTTCCTGAAGCTCGACGGCCGCATGTCCGGCAAGCCTATCCTTCTGCCCTACCGCCACGCGATCAATCTCGCGATTGCCGCACTCGTCGTCTTCTTCATCGTCGGGTTGGCGCTCAGCGAAAGCCATTTCGATTTCTGGGCGATCGTCGCCCTGTCGCTGGCGCTCGGCGTCCTGATCATCGTTCCGATCGGCGGCGCGGACATGCCGGTCGTCGTGTCGATGCTGAACTCCTATTCCGGCTGGGCCGCGGCCGGCATCGGCTTTACCCTCGGCAACCTGGCGCTCATCATAACCGGGGCGCTCGTCGGCTCGTCGGGCGCGATCCTCTCGTACATCATGTGCAAGGGCATGAACCGGTCCTTCATCTCGGTGATCCTGGGCGGCTTCGGCGGCGAGACGGCGGCTGCCGGGGGCGACGACGGGGTCCAGAGGACGGTGAAACAGGGCTCGGCCGACGACGCCGCCTTCCTGATGCAGAACGCCTCGAAGGTGATCATCGTGCCGGGCTACGGCATGGCAGTCGCCCAGGCACAGCACGCGCTCCGGGAGCTTGCCGACAAGCTCAAGGAGAACGGCGTCGAGGTGAAATACGCGATCCACCCGGTCGCCGGCCGCATGCCGGGCCATATGAACGTGCTGCTCGCCGAAGCGAATGTCCCCTATGACGAGGTGTTCGAACTGGAGGACATCAATTCGGAATTTGCCCAGGCCGACGTCGCCTATGTCATCGGCGCCAACGACGTCACCAATCCGGCGGCCCGCGACGACAAGTCCTCGCCGATCTACGGCATGCCGATCCTGGACGTCGACAAGGCCAAGACCTGCCTCTTCGTCAAACGTTCGCTCGGCTCCGGCTATGCCGGCATCGACAACACGCTGTTCTACAAGGACGGAACGATGATGCTGCTCGGCGACGCCAAGAAGATGACCGAGGAGATCGTCAAGGCGATCAATCACTGAGGGTATCGGCTCCATTTAACTGGAGGCGATCTCCGGATCCCAGGTGAAGAGCTCCTTCGCCCTGGCGATGCCGCGCAACGCAAAGCGCCCGAGCGAAACGGCATTTGTCCGATGCTCGGGCGGACAGGCGGCGATGAATTCCGAAGACATGATCACGTGCCGCTCGACGGAGCGGCACATGGCGGAGATACGGCTCACCTCGTTGACGGCCGGTCCGACGACGGTGAAATCCAGCCGGTTCTGGCTGCCGATATTGCCGTAAAAGACCTCGCCGATGTGCAGGCCCAGATAGACGTCGGTAGTCGGCTTCCCCTCGTCGAGCCGCCTTGCGTTCAATTCCGCCAGCATGACCCGCAGTTGACGCTCCGCCGCGATGGCGGCGCCGCAGGCCTCGGCCGGTTTGCGGCCGTTGAAGATGGCAAGCACTCCGTCGCCGATAAGCTTCAATACGCTGCCGCCATGATCGTGGACGGCGGTGATCACCATGCCGGAATAGTCGTTCAGAAAGGGGATGACATCCTCCGGCGCGACGCTGTCGGCTATGCGCGTGTAGTTCCTCAGATCGGAGAACCACATGACTGCTTCGATCCGCTCGGCCGAGCCCCGTTCGATGCTGCCCTCGACGACGCGGCGGCCGGCGTCGGGGCCGAGATAGACATCCGCAAGCGTCCCGATGATGCGCATGCACGAGGCTGCCTTCACCGCGAGCGCGAGGGTGGGCAGCAACACTCTCAGTGCCGCGATGTCCTCCTCACGGAAGCCGGCCTGCTTCTTTGTGGTCCAATAGGAGTACAGGCAATCCATCTGCCCTATGCGGCCGCGGTCGGTGAAGTGATGAATCATGCTGACGCAGTCGGTGTGGCCCTCTGCCTTGAGCGTGTCGAGCATGGTGAAGGGAATATGCTTCTCTCCGGCAAGGCGGGTGCGGCGCTCGGTTTCATTGTTCTTGAGCATATGGAAGAAGACGGAACGCTGCCAGTTGGTCTGGGCCTCGCCGCCGCTGGTCGACCCGTATTGCACGACCTCGGGAACCTCGCCGCTTTCGCTGTTCCACTGGAAGGCGCGGCCCTCGAACTCCGGGTGCAGCGTATCGATGATGCCGAGCGCGCGATCTATGGGCAGGCCCGCGGCGTGGCACCGTTCACAGAAGCCGGCAAGAAGGTCCTGCTCCTTCAGGCCTCGAATTCCCTCGTCCGACATCCACACAACGATGTCGCGGATCAGCTGTTCCTTCATCCTGCATCCCGTCGTGCCGGCGTTACCGCGTCCGGCAACGATCATCACCATCACAGTGCAGCGACTTGCGGCGCCGCGCAAGGTGGGCCGTGCGGACCACGCAATGTGGCTCGGACAGGGGGATGGGAGAGGAGCCGGCCTCACCGCTCGCCCCGCGATCAACCGGCCGGCGCCAGGACCAGATGATCCACGCCAAGGGCGACATTCAGGCCCTCTTGTACCTGGACATTGACCGGTTGCAGCATGAAAGCCTTGTTCGTGCCGCCGGCAATGACCTTCGCTCCGCCACCGACTGCGAAGCTCGCATCGGCGCCGACGCCGACATATTCGCCAGCCAGTGCATATTCGTTCAGCGGAGTGCCGGTTTTGGCCAGCACGTCCCAGATCATGACGGTTTTGCCGGTTGAGCCGATGTCCAGGCCGATCTTGGTGATCTTGCCCGCGTAGACTCCTCCAGGCGAGCCATCCGCCGGCGAGAAGGTGCACATCAGGTTCTTGGTCGAGGTGACGATCAGCCCGGTGCCGCCTTCCGAGCCGCATGTGAGACGCCCGAGCGTGACGTAATTCTGGGCGCTGGCAGCTCCGGTGAGCGCCGCAAAGGCGATTGCCGTAGTGAGGGTCTGTCGAATCATGGCTCGGATCTCCGTGCTGGACCGTTTCACTGTTCATCCAACAGCGAAACGCTCTAAACCCGCTGAAACCAGGCGCTTCCGGACGGAAAACAGCTACGCACTTTTCCTGGAAATGCTCTAACCCTTTGGTCCAACGCACTTCCGGACGGAAAACCGTTACACACTTTTCCTGGAAGTGCTTCTAGGCCATGGTCAAACGGATTGAATTCAGGATGGTTCCGCGACCCTGTTCGGCTTTGATGAAACGACGACGCCCGCGACAGGCGCGGGCGTCTGATGTCTAACGGAGAATGGGCGACGTCAGGACATCGCCTTGGCGCGGGCAAGGCCGGCACGCGCCGGCTCGTATTTGGGATCGAGCGACAAGGCATGCGAATAGGACTTCGCTGCCTTGGCCTTGTCACCGCGTCGCTCGTAGATCAGCGCCTGGTTTGCCCAGGACTCCGCCAGCTTGCCATTCAGGTTGATGGCCGTGTTGAAGTCGGAGAAGGCATTGTCGTCGTCGCCCTGCGCCACATAGGAGATGCCGCGGCCGTTATAGGGTTCGGGTGAGCTCGGCGAGAGCGAGATTGCCTTGGAGAAATCTTCGATAGCCTGCGCGTGCTGGTTGCGCGCCTGATAGATCAGGCCACGATTGTGGTAGGCGCGGGGGTCCGCCGTATCGAGTTCGATCGCCTTGTTGAAGTCGTTGAAAGCGGCGTCGAGCTGGTTCGCCTGACGGTAGAGATTGCCGCGGCCGATATAGGCGACATCGTAATTCGGATTGATCTGCAGCGCCGCATTGTAATCGGCAAGAGCGGCCTGCTGGTTGCCCAGGTTGCGCTGAACCAGCGCCCTGTTGGCATAGGCCTGATAGAAGCGTGGGTTGAGCTGGATCGCCTGGTCGAAATCGGCGACCGCGCGGCGGAATTCGCCGGCGCGGCCGTAGGCCGAGCCGCGCACATTGTAGCCCTCGGGGTCGCTCGGATTGGACGCGATGACGCTCGAGAGCGAGGCGATGTTTTCTTCCGAGCCCTGTGCCCGTTCGACGCGGAACATCGATTCGGGCTTGTCGGTCTGGCATCCTGCGATCAGCAGGGCCGAGCCGAGCACGAGAAAGGCGGCAAGCTTCGGCTTGCGCTGGTGGCGGCGGTTCGCCTCCTCGGTGATGAGGCCGGAGACGTCCGCAGTCATGGCAGCAAGTGTCAAAGTCGATCCCTCAATGCGACAAGGCCCGAAAGCCATCGGCTTTCCGTTTACAGAGCACGCAAGTGCGGCGGCTGACCGTCGCCAGCCGTCACGCTAGACTGTCGACGGACTGGGTGTCCATACCAAAATGGCGGCGGCGATCCCTCGCCTCCGCCACTTGCATTGGAAAGCGTCGAAAAAAAGACGATCAGCGGGCCACGAGGCCTTCGCGCTGCGCCCGCTTGCGGGCCAGCTTGCGAACGCGGCGGACGGCTTCTGCCTTTTCGCGCGCACGCTTCTGGGACGGCTTTTCGTAGAAGTCACGCATCTTCATTTCGCGGAAAATGCCTTCGCGCTGCATCTTTTTCTTAAGAGCGCGGAGCGCCTGATCGACATTGTTATCGCGGACAAGTACCTGCACGTGAATCCCGTTCCTTTGCTTCGAGTTGGCAAGCCTCACCATCAGGTTTGGAGAGGCAATAAATTTGCGTTCGCTGGGCGAGAACCCTACGATTGAAAGAGCGGATAACAGATCGCGTGCCGAAAGTCCAGCGGCGAGAGAAAGCGCGCAGGGAAAAAGCGCCAATACCTCTGCGGCGGCGGGCCGTCGATGTCGCAAGACCGCGCAAGTCCGCCTGATCGCGTCGCAAAAGAAACGTTGCGTGGTCCTCGGATTTGCGATTTCTAACGCCAACGAACGTTACCGGGTTCATGGAGTAGCAGGCTGATGCGCAAATATTCTGTTTTTGCCGTGGCGCGCGAGGCGCTGCGCGGCCACAAAGGGTGGGGCCCGCACTGGGCTTCGCCGGAGCCGCGCAAGCAATATGACGCAATCATCATCGGCGGCGGCGGCCACGGCCTCGGCGCCGCCTATTATCTCGCCAAAGAGCACGGCATCACCAACGTCGCCGTGCTCGAAAAGGGCTGGATCGGCGGCGGCAACACCGGCCGCAACACGACGATCATTCGGTCCAACTATCTCTATGAAGAGAGCATGGACATCTACGAGCATTCGCTGAAGCTCTGGGAAAACCTGTCGCAGGACCTGAACTACAACGTCATGTATTCGCCGCGCGGCGTGATGATGCTGTCGCACAACATCCATGACCAGCAGTCCTTCAAGCGTCACATCAATGCCAACCGGCTCTACGGCATCGACAACGAGTGGCTGACGCCGGAGCAGGCCAAGGCCTACTGCCCGCCGCTCGACATAGCGAAGACTGCCCGCTACCCGATCAACGGCGCGGCACTGCAGCGCCGCGGCGGCACTGCGCGCCACGATGCGGTCGCCTGGGGCTATGCGCGCGCGGCCTCGGATCGCGGCGTCCACATCATCCAGAATTGCGAAGTGACCGGCATCCGCCGCGACGAAACCGGCCGCGTGACCGGCGTCGATACCAACCGCGGCTTCATCGGCGCGAAGAAGGTCGGCATCTCCGCTGCGGGCCACTCGTCGGTCCTGATGCAGATGGCGGATGTGCGCGTGCCGCTGCAGAGCCAGCCGCTGCAGGCGCTCGTTTCCGAGCCCTTGAAGCCGATCTTCCCCTGCGTTGTCATGTCGAACTCCGTGCACGCCTATATTTCGCAGTCGGACAAGGGCGAGTTCGTCATCGGCGCCGGCACCGACCAGTACAATTCCTACTCGCAGACCGGCGGCCTGCAGATCATCACGCATACGCTGGATGCGATCTGCGAGCTTTTCCCGATGTTCCGCCGCGTCAAGATGATGCGGCAATGGGGCGGGATCGTCGACGTTACCCAGGATCGTTCGCCGATCCAGGGCGTGACGCCGGTGCCCGGGCTCTACCTCAATGCCGGCTGGGGGACGGGCGGCTTCAAGGCGACGCCGGGTTCGGCCAATCTCTTTGCCCATCTCATCGCGCGCGGCGAGCCGCACCGGCTTGCCGCGGGGCTCACGCTCGAGCGCTTCCGCACCGGGCGGCTCATCGACGAGGCGGCCGCGGCCGCCGTTGCGCACTAAAACATGATCCGACGGAGCGAAGCCAAGATCGATAGGATTACGCTTCAGAGAAAGAACGGAGAGCGGCCTTGCGCCTTTCAAGAAAGGCGCGGCGCTCTGATCGAGGACATTCCAGATGCTTCTGATTTACTGCCCCTATTGCGAGGAAGAGCGCTCGGAGCTCGAATTCCGCAATGCCGGCGATGCCCACATCGTCAGACCGGCCAACATCGCCGAGATCAGCGACGAGGAGTTCGAGGAGTACTTCTTCCTCCGTCAGAATCCGAAAGGGCTGATCTATGAAAGGTGGCGGCACATCCACGGCTGCGGTCGCTTCTTCAATGCGGCTCGCGATACGGTGAGCGACCGCTTCCACGTGACCTACAAGGCCGGTGAGCCGAAGCCCGATCTCAATGCCGAGCCGAAGACGAGCGAAACGGTCGAGACCTACGAGGCGCTGGAAGGAGTGGCAGAATGACCGGGGTCAATCGAATTTCGGGCGCCGGGCGCCTGACGCCGGCGCGCACCGCCCGCTTCACCTTCGACGGCCGGACGCTGACGGCGCTCGAGGGCGACACCATCGCCTCCGCGCTCATCGCCAACGACATCCATCTCGTCGGCCGCTCGTTCAAATATCACCGCCCGCGCGGCATCCTTTCGGCAGGCGCCGAAGAACCGAATGCGCTGCTCGACGTTTCGCGCGATGCCGCGCGCCGGCAGCCGAACGTGCGCGCCACCGTGCAGGAAGTCTTCGACGGCATGAAGGTGTCGTCGCAGAACCGTTGGCCGTCGCTCGCCTTCGACGTCGGCGGCTTCAACGATCTGTTGTCGCCCTTCTTCGCGGCGGGCTTCTACTACAAGACCTTCATGTGGCCGAAGGCCGCCTGGCACAAGATCTACGAGCCCTTCATCCGCCGTGCCGCCGGTCTTGGCGTGGCGCCCACGGAGACCGATCCGGACCATTACGCAAGCCGCTACGTCCATTGCGACGTGCTGGTGGTCGGCGCCGGCGCTGCCGGACTTGCGGCCGCACTCGCGGCCGCGAATGCCGGTGCGAAGGTGATCCTGTGTGACGAACAGCCTGAAGTCGGCGGAGCGCTGCATTACGACAGCGGCACCGTGATCGACGGCCAGCCCGGCTATGACTGGGCGCTGGCGACGGGCAAGGCGCTTGCGGCGATGGACAATGTCACGCTGCTGACCCGCACGACGGCCTTCGGTTACTACAACCACAATTTCGTCGGCCTCGTCGAACGCGTGACCGACCACCTCCCGGCCCCCGACAAGGGGCTTCCGCGCGAGCGTCTATGGCAGGTGCGCGCGAAGAAGGTGATCCTCGCCAATGGCGCGATCGAGCGCCACATGGTCTTCGCCAACAACGACCGTCCTGGAATCATGCTGGCCTCGGCCGGCCGCACCTATCTCAACCATTTCGGCGTCGCAGTCGGCAAGAAGGTGGGCATCTACACGGCCCATGATTCCGCCTATGAGGCGGCCTTCGACCTGAGGAAGGCCGGCGTCGACGTCCCCGTGATCGTCGACTGCCGCGACAGGCCGGGCGACATGGTGCTCGCCGAAGCCCGCAGCCTCGGCATCGAGGTATTGAGCGGCCACTCGGTCGTCAATACCGCCGGCAAGCTCAGGATTGCATCCATGAGTGTGGCTCGCAACGGCGGCGGAGCATCGCGCAAGATCGCGGTCGACGCCCTGCTCGTCTCGGCCGGTTGGACCCCCTCGGTGCATCTCTTCTCCCAGTCGCGGGGCAAGGTGACGTTCGATGCGGCGACGGAGCGGTTCCTGCCGGGAACCTATGCACAGGAATGCCTCTCCGTCGGCGCCTGCAATGGCACGGACGACCTGCAGGCGACGATCGACGAGGCACTCGCCGCCGGTGAACTGGCGGCCCGTGCCGCGGGTGCGGAAGGCGGCGGTCAGGTCGCGCTCTCCGGCCGCAACGCTTTCGAATGGACAGGCGGCATGATTGGCGCGGCGGAAGGCGCGGGGCGAGACACGACGGTCAAGGCCTTCATCGACTTCCAGCACGACGTCTGCGCCAAGGATATCCGGCTCGCGGTGCGTGAAGGGATGCATTCGATCGAGCACATCAAGCGCTTCACCACCAATGGCATGGCGTCCGACCAGGGCAAGCTTTCCAACATGCACGGCCTGGCGATCGCGGCGGAAGCGCTCGGCAAGGAAATCCCGCAGGTGGGGCTCACGACCTTCCGCCAGCCCTATACGCCGGTGACCTTCGGAGCGATCGTCAGCCATTCGCGCGGAAACCTCTTCGATCCGGCCCGCAAGACGCCGATCCATGCCTGGGAGGAGGCGCAGGGCGCCGAATTCGAGGATGTGGGCAACTGGAAGCGTGCCTGGTTCTATCCGAAAGCGGGCGAAAACATGCACGAGGCGGTCGCGCGCGAGTGCAAGACGGTTCGCGAGGTGGCCGGCGTCTTCGACGCATCGACCCTCGGCAAGATCGAAGTGGTCGGCCCCGATGCCGCCAAGTTCCTGAACCTCATGTACACCAACGCCTGGGACAATCTGAAGCCCGGCCGCTGCCGCTACGGGATCATGCTGCGCGACGACGGCTTCGTCTATGACGACGGTGTCGTCGGCCGGCTTGCCGACGATCGCTTCCATGTGACGACGACGACCGGCGGCGCGCCGCGCGTCCTCCACCACATGGAGGACTATCTCCAGACGGAGTTCCCGCATCTGAAGGTGTGGCTGACGTCGACGACCGAGCAATGGGCCGTCATCGCGGTCCAGGGTCCGAAGGCGCGCGAGATCATCGCGCCCCTCGTCGAGGGCATCGATCTCTCGAACGAAGCCTTCCCCCATATGAGCGTTGCCGAAGGCAGCATATGCGGTGTGCCGACCAGGCTCTTCCGCATGTCGTTCACCGGCGAACTCGGCTTCGAGGTCAACGTACCGGCCGACTACGGCCAAGCCGTGTGGGAGGCGATCTGGGCTCGGGCCGAGCCGATGGGCGCCTGCGCCTACGGCACCGAGACCATGCACGTGCTGCGCGCGGAAAAAGGCTACATCATCGTCGGCCAGGACACGGACGGAACCCTCACGCCGGACGATGCCGGCCTTTCCTGGGCGGTATCGAAGAAGAAACAGGACTTCGTCGGCATTCGCGGCATGAAGCGGCCCGACCTCGTCAAGGAAGGCCGCAAACAGCTCGTCGGCCTCCTCACGAAGGACCCGCAGGTGGTGCTGGAGGAAGGGGCGCAGATCGTTGCCGATCCGAACGAAGCCAAGCCGATGACCATGCTCGGTCATGTGACCTCGTCCTACTGGTCGCCGAACTGCGGCCGCTCGATCGCGCTCGCGGTCGTCGCCGGCGGCCGCGCACGCCTCGGGCAGACGCTCTACGTGCCGATGGCCGACCGCACGATCGCCGTCGAGGTGAGCGACATGGTGTTCTTTGACAAGGAAGGAGGTCGCCTCCATGGCTGACCACGCAATCGCTACACGCAAAGCTCCGCTTGCCGGCCGCCGTGGCGGCTCGCCGGCGGCGATCCTTACCCCTGCGGAACCCGCTTCGCGGATATCGCTGCGCGCCGGCGCCGACGCGGTTCCCGCACTCTCGGCAGCTCTCGGCGTGACCATTCCCGTGCGGCCGAAGACGTCCGCCTCGACCGGCCGGCGTCATGTCCTCTGGCTCGGTCCCGATGAGTGGCTGGTGATCGACGAGGACGGCGCCGACCTGATGGCGGCGGCCGCATCGAGCGGGACCGTGCATTCGGCCGTCGACGTTTCGCACCGGAACACTGCCGTCATCGTCAGCGGGGCGGGCGCGGAAGCTGCGATCAACAGCGGCTGCCCGCAGGACCTGTCGCTGGCGATTTTCCCCGTCGGTGCCTGCTCGCGCACGATCTTCGGCAAGGCGGAAATCGTTCTTTTCCGAACCGCCGAGGATACGTTCCGCGTCGAGTGCTGGCGGTCGTTCTCGTCCTTCGTGTTTGGGCTGCTGGCCGAAGGCGCGGAAGACGCGGGGCACTGAAGAGGCAATTTCCGGCCCCTCATCCGGCCTGCCGGCCACCCTATCCTCGCCGGGTGAAGGTGACTCGCGGCAAGCTCCAGTCCTCTTCGCCGTCCTGAAAAGAGGGCGAGGCAGTGCCCGCATGTTCCTTCTCCCCGTAAACGGGGAGAAGGTTGCAGCAGCCGGATGAGGGGCATTTCCTCCTCAGGAGCGATCGCGCTAAGTTCTGCCGGTCGAACTGGGATTCGGAAACGGGAGGAGCGACCTTGAAGACGCGTGCGGCGGTGCTGAGGAAGTCACCGGTCGGAAGGCCTTATGCCCATACGAGGCCGCTCTCGATCGAAACGATCGATCTCGATCCGCCGGGACCGGACGAGTTGCTGGTGAGGATCGGCGCCGCCGGACTCTGCCACTCCGACCTCTCGGTCATCAACGGCGACAGGCCGCGGCCGGTGCCGATGGCGCTCGGCCACGAGGCCGCCGGCACCGTGGAAGCGGTCGGAAGCGGCATAGGTGACATCGCCCCGGGAGACCGGGTGGTGATGAGTTTCATGCCGAGCTGCGGCCATTGCCTCCCATGCGCGGAAGGCCGGCCGGCGCTATGCGTTCCCGGAGCGGAAGCAAACGGCAAGGGCACGCTGCTTTCGGGGGAACGCCGGCTGCATTGCGGTGAAGTCCCCGTGAACCATCACCTCGGCGTCTCCGGATTTGCCGATTATGCGGTGGTTTCGCGCCATTCCGCGGTCAAGATCGAGACGGACCTGCCGATGGTAGAGGCGGCGCTGTTCGGCTGTGCCGTGCTGACCGGCGTCGGAGCGGTCGTCAATACGTGCCGGGTTCGGCCGGGCGAATCCGTTGCCGTCATCGGGCTGGGCGGGGTGGGATTGGCAGCCCTTCTGGGTGCCGTTGCCGCCGGCGCCCAGCGCGTCGTCGCGATCGATCTCGCCGAGGACAAGCTGAAGCTTGCCCGCGCGCTGGGCGCGACGGACACGTTCCTTGCAGCCGATCCGGATGTGGCCGAGACTGTCCGACAGGCGACCCGCGGCGGCGTCGACCATGCGGTCGAGGCCGCGGGCTCCGTAAAAGCCTTCGAGCTCGCCTATCGCATTACGCGGCGAGGCGGGCTTACGGTTTCCGCAGGGCTCGCCCATCCTTCAAGCCAGATAGCCATCCCCGCGGTGAGCCTGGTTGCGGAAGAGCGTAGTGTGCGCGGCAGTTACATGGGAAGCTGCGTGCCCTCCCGCGATATCCCGCGTTTCATTGCGCTCTACGAACGCGGCAGGCTGCCGGTCGACCGGCTGCTGTCGAGCACCGGACCGCTGGAGGAGATCAACGAGGCATTCGATCTTCTCGACCAGGGCCGCGTGATACGCCACGTGATCACGTTCTGATACGGCCGCCACACGGTCAGCCGTCCGCCGGCCATCCCTGCCAGGCGATCCAGCGTCCGTGGAAGTCGGCGCGGCCGACGAGATGCCTTTCGCCCTTCGGCCAAATCTGCAATGACAATGCGGCACCCGGCGACTGTCCGTCGGCTTCCATCTGCAAACGGGCAAACGGGGCCTCGGATGTCGCGGTCGCCCCGGCGGCAGCGATCAGGGCCTCGCCCTCTTCCCGCGCAGCTTCCGGCAGATACTGCCAGGCGATCGAATGATAGACGACGTGGACAGCGCCCGGATGGACGCGCGCCAGCCGTGTTTTCAGCCAGTCGATCGCGTCCGCCTGCTCGACAAGGCTCCTTTGGGAGGCGGCAAGCTCCAGCGCCTGCCGCGTGCGGTCAATCCGGTCTTGCTGATCGGCCCAGACGTAGGAGAGGAGCCGTAGCCGATCCTCGCTATCGGCCGGATCGAGGGGGTTGATGTCGCAGCCCGCGCGTTCGATCACTTCGACGGGTCGCAGAGGCGGCGCTGCTCCCGACCACTCGGGGGCTATGCTCACGGGGCTGGCTGCATCGCCCCAATGGCTGTTCGCGAGATCGTAGCGGTAGCGGTCCCAATGGAGATTCAAGCCGGCGCTGGCGCCGATCTCGGAAAGGATCAACGGCTTCCCGAAAAGCTGTGCCACGGTGAGGAAACCGGGAAGCAGGGCGCCCGAGCGGCGCACCTCGTTCGTCTGCGGCGCGGAGGTGAGACGATCGAGGATGAAGGGGGCTTCCCGCTCCATAGCCTGAGCGATCGCCTGCCAGAGAGTGTCGTCGTCCGTCCGGTTCGGCGGATAGCACGCGCCGAGGGCCGCGCTGCGGCCGGATAGAACCAGCGCGTGCAGAGCACCGGCAAGGCGGAGCGCGACGGAATCGCCCTTCGAAGTCGGGTCGCCCGACCAGCCGAGGACACGCTCGCCCACCGGCGAGTCCGCATCGATCCGGTCGGCGACGAGACGGCAGAGTCGGGCCGTAAATGGCGATCCCAGCTCGTCACAGGACTTCGCCTGGCCGCGGAAGGCATGGCGAACGTGGGTCCCGTCCGGTCTCCCCTCAGACATCGTCCGGCCGATCCTTCGGGTCGAACTGGATGATCGTCTGCCAGGTGGCGGTCAGGGCAGGCTTTCTTTCGCCTTCGATCTCGACCGTGACGTCATAGGTGATCATCAGCATGCCGGCCCCGCGGAAGCGTGCGTCTGCCATGGTGAAGCGGCCGCGCACGCGCGCGCCGCTCTTGACCGGCGCCACGAAGCGCACCTTCTCGAAGCCGTAATTGATGCCCATCGTCTGCTCGCGGATCTTGGGCAGGCAATTGTAGTTCATCGCCGAAAGCAGCGACAGCGAGAGGAAACCATGCGCAATGGTGCCGCCGAAAGGCGTCTCCGCCGCGGCGCGCACCGGGTCGGTATGGATGAACTGGAAGTCACTCGTCGCCTCGGCAAAACGGTCGATCGTCTGCTGCGTCACGGTGATCCAGTCGGAGACGCCGAGCTCCTTGCCGATCAGATCCTTGATATCCGAAAGTGAAATATCCTGCGGCATATGATTTTCCTGAAAATGGGGCCTCCCCGCTGATCTATAGGCCGGCTCGGCAAGGTCTAGCAAGTGGTCCTAAGTCTTGAGATGGTTCACTGTTTTCTTGAAACAGCGAAACCATCCAACTCTCTGGAGCCGGGCACTTCCGGACAGAAACCGTTAGACCCTTTTCTTCGGAGCGCTCTCGAAAACCTCGGCGAGAACGGTGACCGAACGGGCCGGCGCGAAGGATGGTGCGCTAAGGTCCGAGAGTGCGTTGCGCCATTCGCCCTCAAGGCTCGAAGGCAGGCGGAATGGGTGCGGCGAGTGGCTGCGGTTGATGACCACCGCAAGTCGGGTCGCGCGCCCCTGACGGCGGTCGTCGGTCGCGAGCATCACGACGAGATTGTCGGTTGCGGGATGCTCCCAATCCTCCACCGCAAGCGGCTCCCCGTCGAGGCGCAGCCAGGCGACGTCGCCGCTGCCGGTGAAGAACCCGGTCTCGCCGAAGACCGAGAAGCGCCGGCGCATGGCGGAAAGCCTGGCGGTATGCTCGACGAGCTTGCCGTCGAGCTTGCTCCAGTCGAGCCAGGTCACGGCATTGTCCTGCGCATAGGCGTTGTTGTTGCCACCCTGGCTGCGCCCGCCTTCATCCCCGGCCGTCAGCATGATTGCGCCGCGCGAGGTGAAGAGCGTGCCGAGGAGCGCCATGACATCGCGTTGCCGGAAGGCGGCGATCTCCGGATCGTCGATCGGACCCTCGGCGCCGTTGTTCCACGAGAAGTTCTCGTCGTGGCCGTCCCGATTGCCTTCACCGTTCGCCTCATTGTGCTTGCGGGCGTAGGAAACGAGATCCATCAGCGTGAAGCCGTCATGGGCGGCGATGAAGTTGACGCTGCGCGTGGCCGTCTCGCCCCAGCGGGAAAAGCTGTCCGAGGAGCCGGCGAGCGCGGTTGCAAGGACGCCGATCGCGTGCCGGTCGCCGCGCCAGTAGCGGCGGATGTCGTCGCGGGCCCGGTCGTTCCATTCGAGGAAGGAATGGGGGAAATTGCCGAGCTGGTAGCCGCCGGGGCCGGTGTCCCAGGGCTCGGCGATGAGCACGCGGTCGCAAAGGACGGGGTCGGCGCAGATGGCCGAGAAGAGCGCGGCATCGCGGCGGAAGCCGCCCATGTCGCGGCCGAGGATCGATGCGAGGTCGAAGCGGAAGCCGTCGACGCCGGCGGCAAGGACGAAATGGCGCAGGCTGTCGAGGATCAGACGCTGGACGACCGGATGGTCGCAGGCGATCGTGTTGCCGCAGCCGGTGTCGTTGATGAGCCCGCCCGGGCGCCCCGTCGCGTGGCGATAATAGGTCAGGTTGTCGAGCCCGCGCATCGAAAGCGTGGCACCGAAGCGATCGCTCTCTCCGGAGTGGTTGAAGACGAGATCGAGGACGACGCCGATACCGGCCTCGTGCAGGACCTCCACGGTCATGCGCAACTCCTCGATGCCGCCCGGCACCAGGCGTGGATCGAGCGCCATCGGCGCGATCGGATTGTAGCCCCAGCCATTGTGGAGACCGAGCGGAGGCAGGTGCCGCTCATCGATCCAGGCCGTGATCGGCATGAGTTCGACCGCGGAAACGCCGAGCCTCGTAAGGTGATCGATGACGACGGGTTCGGCGAGAGCAGCCACCGTGCCGCGCTTCCTTTCCGGCACGTCCGGATGAAGGATGGTGAACGGCTTGACTGCAATCTCGTAGATCAGTCCCCCGGCCTGAAATAGCGGCGGCTTCGGCTCCAGCGGTTTTGCCTCGGTGACGATGGCTTTCGGCACGAGGTGCGCCGTCTCTTCGCCGAAGACCGTCAGCCGCTGGTCGTGACGAAAGGGCCGGTCGAGCCTCACCGCATAGGGGTCGACCAGAAGTTTCGACGGATCGAACCAAAGCCCATGGTCCGGCGAGTAGACCCCGTCGGCGCGAAAGCCGTAGCGGGTGCCGGCAGCTATGTCGGGCAGCGCGATGCTGTGGACATCGCCCTCGCGCAGCATAGGCAGGCGGCTGAGTTCGGTGTCGCCCGCTTCGTCGAACAGGCAGAGATCGATGCGGGCGGCATTGTGCGACCAGACCGCAAAGCGCCTCCCGTCGGGTGTGCGCGTCACGCCGAGAGGTGAAATTCCGGTCGTCGGCATGGGGGCCTCTTTCGAAGTCTAGTATCGCATGGGTTTGCCACGAGTCGATCTCCCCCTTGCGGGGGAGATGCTCGGCAAAGCAGAGGGGGGTAAAGGGCGCAGGAAGTGGCGCTTGGTACAGCACCCTCAGGTGATTACGCTCGGTTGGTCGCGGTTGGTACGCTCCTTGATCTCGGCGATCTCGTCGGCAACGGCGATCAGATCGGCAAGCGCTTCCTGGGTATCGAGATCGTGGCGCGCCGGATCCGGCTCGTAGCGTTCGATATAGACGCGCAGCGTCGCCCCCGACGTCCCCGTGCCCGACAGGCGGTAGACGACGCGGGATCCGCCCTCGAAGAGGATGCGGATGCCCTGGTTCTTGCTAACCGATTTGTCGACCGGATCGTGGTAGGAGAAATCGTCGGCAGTATCGACCGTGAGCGCGCCGAAGCTCTTGCCGGGCAGCGCGGCGAGCTTGTCGCGGAGCGCGGCAACCAGGCCGTTGGCCGCATCGGTGTCGACCTCTTCGTAGTCGTGCCGGGAATAATAGTTGCGGCCGTAGGTCGCCCAGTGCTTGCGGGCGATTTCGAGTGCGCTTTCCTTGCGCGCGGCGAGGATGTTGAGCCAGAGCAGCACGGCCCAGAGCCCGTCCTTCTCGCGTACATGGTTCGATCCGGTGCCGGCGCTTTCCTCGCCACAGATCGTCGCCAAGCCCTCGTCGAGCAGGTTGCCGAAGAATTTCCAGCCGGTCGGCGTCTCATAGATGCCGATGCCGAGCTTTTCGGCGACACGGTCGGCCGCGCCGCTCGTCGGCATGGAGCGAGCGATCCCGGCAAGTCCCTTGGCATAGCCCGGCGCCAGATGCGCATTGGCGGCAAGCATGGCGAGGCTGTCGGACGGAGTGACGAAGATTCCCTTGCCGATGATCAAATTCCGGTCGCCGTCGCCATCGGATGCGGCGCCGAAATCGGGGGCGTCCGGCGCCATCATCGTCTCGTAGAGCGCTCGGGCGTGAACGAGGTTCGGGTCCGGATGATGGCCGCCGAAGTCGGGCAGCGGTATGAAG
This sequence comes from Sinorhizobium sp. GQ132, assembly GCF_059758575.1. Taxonomy (NCBI): domain Bacteria; kingdom Pseudomonadati; phylum Pseudomonadota; class Alphaproteobacteria; order Hyphomicrobiales; family Rhizobiaceae; genus Sinorhizobium; species Sinorhizobium sp. GQ132. Next base: position 146,645 of record NZ_JCAXDX010000005.1, read on the forward strand.
TTCATGACCGAGCCCTTCGGGGCGCCGAGCCGTTTTTCGATGATCTCCTTGGCATAGGGCCCGGTGACCGCGCTCATCGCGTCGAACACCACACGGAAGCCGCCGGCGATCAGCTTGCGGATCGCATCGAAGTCGAACAGGCTCTCCATCAATTCGGCGTAGTCGGAGACGGGATCGATGACCGTCACGGTCATGTCCTCGACCTGCTGACTGCCTTCGACATCGAGATTGACGTCCGGCGCGTCGGCGATCTTGTAGCTGTCGATCACCTTGCTTCGGGCGAAGATCGCATCCGTCACCTTTTCGGGAGCCGGGCCGCCATTGCCGACATTGTACTTGATGCCGAAATCCTCGGTCGGCCCGCCGGGATTGTGGCTTGCCGAAAGCACGATGCCCCCGAAGGCCTTGTATTTGCGGATGATATTGGATGCGGCTGGCGTCGAGAGGATGCCGCCGCGGCCGACGAGCACGCGGCCGAAGCCGTTCGCCGCCGCCATCTTGACGGCTTTCTGGATGACCTCGCGGTTGTAATAGCGGCCGTCGCCGCCGATCACCAGCGTCTGGCCTTCGAAGCCCTCGAGCGAGTCGAAAATCGACTGGATGAAGTTCTCGGCATAGTTCTTCTGCTGGAATACCGGGACCTTCTTGCGCAGGCCCGAGGTGCCGGGTTTCTGGTCCCCATAGGGGTTGGTCGAGACGGTTCTTGTCATCTGTTTAGCCTTTCGCGAGAAGAGCGGAGTAAAGCGAGACGTAGCGTTCCGCGCTTTTGGCCCAGGAAACGTCGGATTTCATGCCCTGGTTCTGCAGGCGTGCCCAGAGCTTGGGTTCATTGTATGCGCGCAGGACGCGCCGGATCGCAAGTTTTAGCCCGTCGGTGGTCACCGGCAGGAAATGAAAGCCGGTCGCGCACTTCGCAGACAGCGCCGCCTCGTTGGCGTCGATGATCGTGTCGGTGAGACCGCCGGTGCGGGCCACGACCGGAACGCAACCATAGCGCAGGCCATAGAGCTGCGTCAGGCCGCAAGGCTCGAAGCGCGACGGAATGAGGATCGCATCGGCGCCTGCCTGCATGAGATGCGACAGCGGCTCGTCATAACCGGTCACCATGCCGATATGTCCGCGGTGGCGCGACGCGGCTGCCATAAGCGCGCTTTCCAGCGCCGGATCGCCGGAGCCGAGCACGACGAGCTTGCCGCCGAGAGCCACGATATCGTCGGCGGCTTCGGCGACGAGGTCCATGCCCTTCTGCCAGGTGAGGCGGCTGATGACGCAGAAGATCGGCCCCGGACCTTTTTCGAGGCCGAAACGCTCTTCCAGCGCCTTGCGGTTGCCGGCGCGCCGTTTGAGCGTGCCGGGCCCGTAATGCGCCGGAAGGTGCGGGTCCGTCTGCGGATCCCACGTGTCTCCGTCGATGCCGTTGACGATGCCCGTCAGGTCCGCGACACGGCTCGACAGGAGCCCGTCAAGACCCATGCCGAACTCGGGCGTCAGGATTTCCTGCGCGTATGAAGGGCTGACCGTCGTGATTGCGCTTGCCGTCTGCAGGCCGCCTTTGAGGAAGCCGACATCTCCATAATATTCGACGAATTGCGTGGAGAAGGCTTCCGGCGGCAGCGCCAGTTCAGGGAACACCGAGGCGCCGAACTGACCCTGAAAGGCGATGTTGTGGATCGTCATCACCGTCGGCAGGTCCGGCGCCGGGCCAAAGCGCATATAGACGGGGGTGAGTGCCGTCTGCCAGTCGTGAACGTGAACGATGTCCGGCTTCCAGTTGGAGATGATGCCGTTCCCCGCGATCTCCGCAGCCGCCAGCGAGAGTGCGGCGAAGCGTCGGAAATTATCGGGGTAATCCCGCCCGGTCGAATCGAGATAAGGGCCACCGTCCCGGGCATAGAGAGCGGGCTGGTCGAGGACGAGCAGGTCCATTCCGTTGACCTCGGCGGCAAGCACCGTGGCTGGATGGCCGAAGAGGTTGTCGAAGCGGCCGACCGTTTTTTTCTTCTTCAGCTTCTTCAGCACCGAGGGATAGCCGGGCACCAGCGTGCGCGTCCGCACACCATGCGGGAGAAGTGCGGAGGGCAGCGCGCCGACGACATCGGCGAGGCCCCCCGTCTTCACCAGCGGGTAGACTTCGGACGCAACTGACAGGATGTTCATACGCGGCTACATTCCCAGCTTGTCGATCATCGTTTGCGTGATCAGGCAAACGCCGCTCTCCGTGCGGCGGAAGCGTTTAGCATCGAGTTCCGGATCGTCACCGACGACCAGGCCCTCCGGAATGACGACGCGGCTGTCGATGACGACATTGCGCAGAATCGAATGCCGACCGATCGTCACGTCAGGGAGAACTACGGCATTTTCGAGTCTGGAGTATGAATTCACCCGGACGCCGGTGAACAACAGGCTCCTGTTGAGAGCGGCACCCGAGATGATGCAATCGCCCGATACGAGCGAGGACGTGGCCGAGCCGCGGCGGTTCTCGTCGTCATGGACGAATTTGGCCGGCGGCTTGATTTCAGAGAAGGTCCAGATCGGCCAGGTGCTGTCGTAGATGTCGAGCTCGGGCGTGATATGGGTGAGATCGATATTGGCCTGCCAATAGGCGTCGATGGTGCCGACGTCGCGCCAATAGGCCTCGCGCTCGAAGTCTGACCGGACGCAGGAATGGGTGAAGCGGTGGGCCACCGCTTTGCCGTGTTCGACGATGTAGGGAATGATGTCCTTGCCGAAGTCGCGGCTCGATTTGGGATCGGCGGCATCCCGACGCAGCATGTCCATCAGGAATTTCGTGTGAAACACGTAGATGCCCATGGACGCGAGTGCCATGTCCGGATTGCCGGGGATGCCCGGGGGATCGGCCGGCTTTTCGACGAAGGCGATGATGCGGTCCGCGTTGTCCACATGCATGACGCCGAAGCCCGTCGCCTCCATGCGCGGCACTTCCAGGCAGCCGACGGTCACGTCGGCGCCCGAATCGACGTGCTGCTGCAGCATCAGTTCGTAGTCCATCTTGTAGACGTGGTCGCCGGCGAGAATCACCATGTATTCGACGCCATGGTCCTCGATGATGTCGATGTTCTGATAGACCGCGTCGGCGGTGCCTTCGTACCACTGCGTTTCGGAGACACGCTGGCTCGCCGGCAGGATATCGAAGCTCTCGTTACGCTCCGGCCGGAAGAAGTTCCAGCCGCGCTGGAGGTGCCGGATCAACGAGTGGGCCTTGTACTGCGTGGCGACGCCGATGCGCCGGATGCCGGAATTCAGCGCATTTGAAAGCGCGAAATCGATGATCCGCGCCTTTCCGCCGAAATAGACGGCAGGTTTCGCACGCCGGTCGGTGAGTTCCTTGAGCCGGCTGCCGCGGCCGCCGGCGAGAACATAGGCCATGGCATCACGGGCCAGGGGTTGCGTACGTTTTTCCACCATTTATCCTCCCCAAAATCATTTCGGGGGACTGCTTGGCGCCTCTTCGACGCCTCGCGCCCAAACGATTTCCTCCTGTTCCGCCCGTCGAGCCAGTCCCCGTCGGGCGGGACGCTCTAATCCTGCTCCAGCATCAGCGTCGCCAGAGGCGGCAGCGTGATGGTGGCGATTGTCTCTCCGTTCGCTCTCTTCTCTGCCTGGACGGCGCCGCCGTTGCCCTTGCCACTGCCTCCATAGATTTCCGCGTCGGTGTTGAGCACTTCCTTCCAGCGCCCTGCCACGGGAAGCGGTATGTCGTAATGCTCCCGGTAAACCGGAGTGAAGTTGGTGACGACGGCGACCAGCTTCTCTCCGGGCGCCTTCCTGAGCCAGGCGAAGACGGAATTTTCGCGGTCGTCGGCAATCAGCCATTCGAAGCCGTCGCCCTCGCAGTCGCGCGCATGCAGCGCCGGCTTCGAGCGATAGGTGCCGTTCAGGTCGCGCACCAGACGGCGCATCCCCTCATGCAGATTGTATTCGAGCAGATTCCAGTCGAGGCCGCGGTCCTCGGACCACTCGCGCCATTGGGCGAATTCCTGTCCCATGAAAAGGAGCTTCTTACCGGGATAACCCCACATGAAGCCGTAATAGGCCCGGAGATTGGCGAATTTCTGCCAGTCGTCGCCGGCCATCTTGGCGATCAGCGACCCCTTGCCGTGGACGACCTCGTCATGGGACAGCGGCAGCACGAAATTCTCGCTGAAGGCGTAGAGCAGCCCGAAGGTCATGTCGTTGTGGTGGAACTTCCGGTGCACGGGCTCGCGCGAGAGATATTGCAGCGTGTCGTGCATGAAGCCCATGTTCCACTTGAAGCCGAAGCCGAGCCCGCCCGCATGCACCGGGTGCGAGACCTTCGGCCAGGACGTCGATTCCTCGGCGATGGTCAGTACGCCCTGGTGAATGCCGTAGATGCGGGTGTTCAACGTCTGCAGGAAACGCACGGCCTCGAGATTTTCGTTGCCGCCATATTCGTTCGGCACCCATTCGTCATGCTTGCGCGAATAGTCGAGATAGAGCATCGAGGCGACCGCATCGACGCGCAGGCCGTCGACATGGAACTTTTCCGCCCAGTAAAGAGCGTTGTTGACCAGAAAGGCGACGACCTCCTGACGGCCGAAATTGTAGATTGCCGTGTTCCAGTCGGGATGGAAACCCTGGCGCGGATCCGCATGCTCGTAAAGCGCGGTGCCGTCGAACCAGCGAAGCCCGTGTTCGTCGGTCGGAAAATGCGCCGGCACCCAGTCGAGGATGACACCGATCCCCACCTTATGGCAGCCGTTGACGAAACGGGCAAAGCCCTCCGGCTCGCCGAAGCGTGCGGTCGGCGCATAGAGACCCGTGGTCTGATAGCCCCAGGACGGATCATAGGGATATTCCGAAATGGGCAGGAACTCGATGTGCGTGAAGCCCATATCGACGCAATAGGGGATCAGCCTTTCCGCCAGTTCGTCCCAGGTGAGCATGTCGCCATTGTCGCGGCGCTGCCATGAGGCGGCATGGACCTCGTAGATCGAGATCGGCTGGCGGCGCGGATCGATCTCGGCCCAGTGACGACGATGCGCCTCGTCCTCCCAGTCCTGGGCGATCTCGCCTGCGGTCATCGAAGCCGTGTCGGGCCTGAGCTCCGAGCGTCGGGCAAAGGGGTCGGCCTTCAACGGCAGCAGCGTGCCATTGCTGTCGACGATTTCGTATTTATAGGGCGTCCCCACGGGCACGCCGGGAATGAAGATCTCCCAGATGCCCGTGTCGGCGCGCAGGCGCATGACGTGCCGGCGTCCGTCCCAGTCGTTGAAACTGCCGACCACCGACACGCGGCGGGCGTTCGGCGCCCAGACGGCGAAGTGAAAGCCCTCGGCGCCGTCGTGGCTGATCGGGTGCGCGCCCATCTTGTCGAAGAGGCGAAGATGCGAGCCCTCGCGGATATAGTAGTCGTCCATCGGCCCGAGCACGGGGCCGAAGCTGTAGGGATCGATGACGGTCCACTCGCCGCCGTCGTTGCGGGCGCGGTAGCGGATAGGCTGCTCCTTGCGCAGCGCCACCGGACCCTCGAAGAAGCCGGCCTCGTCGCGCCGCTCGAGCGTGCCGAGTTCCTTGCCGCTGAGCGTTTCCGCGACCACCGTGTCCGCGCCCGGCACGAAGCACCGGGCGATATAGGTCTTGCCGGCGGCATGAACGCCAAGGACGGCGAAGGGGTTGCTGTGGGTACCGGAAAGTATTGCCGCGATTTCCGGCGCTGGCAGCATGCCTGACGGGGCGGGGGCTGGGTCCTTGCCGGGCGGAACCGTCATCCGGCTCTCCAGATCTCTCCGGCATATTGCCGGATCGTGCGATCGGACGAGAACCAGCCCATGCGGGCGGTGTTGCGGACCGCCTTCGAATACCAGGCGGACGGCGTGGTCCAGAGCTGGTCGATCTCGCGCTGGGCCTTGGCATAGGCCTCGAAATCGGCTGCAACCATGAACCAGTCGTGGTTGTAGAGCCCGTCCACGAGGCCGGAGAAGCGATTGCGGTCGTCGGGCGAGAAGACGCCGGAAGCGATCGCATCGAGCGCCTGCGAGAGTTCGCGCGAATTTTCGATGACGGCGCGCGGATTGTGTCCTTCCGCTCGCGCCTTGCCCACCTCCTCGGCGGTCATGCCGAAGATCTTGATGTTTTCCTCACCGACCCAGTCGCGCATTTCGACATTGGCGCCATCGAGCGTGCCGATGGTCAGCGCTCCGTTGAGCGCGAACTTCATGTTGCCGGTGCCCGAGGCTTCCATGCCCGCCGTCGAGATCTGCTCGGAGAGATCGGCCGCCGGCACCATGACTTCCGCAAGCGACACATTGTAGTTGGGGACGAAGACGACCTTCAGGAGCCCGCGGACGGCCGGATCGTTGTTGATGACGCGGGCGATGTCATTGGCAAGTTTGATGATCAGTTTGGCGTTATGATAGCTCGGTGCCGCCTTGCCGGCGAAAAGCTTGACGCGCGGCACCCAGTCGAGCTCCGGATGGGAGCGGATCTGGTCGTAAAGCGCCACGGCTTCGATTAGATTCAGCAGTTGCCGCTTGTATTCGTGGATTCGCTTGATCTGGATGTCGAACATCGCCGAGGGATCGATCCGGATGCCGAGATTCGCCTGGACCAGCTTTGCCAGCCGCACCTTGTTGGCGCGCTTGACGGCTGCGAAGTGCTCCTGGAAATCCGCCTTGTCGGCAAAGGCGTCGAGGGCCTGAAGCGCCTCGGTATTGTCCATGAACTCGTCGCCGATCGCCTCCCGGATCAGGCCGAAAAGACCCGGATTGCACTGCATCAGCCACCGGCGCGGCGTGATGCCGTTGGTCTTGTTGTTGATGCGGTCCGGATAGAGCCCGTGAAGGTCGGCGAAGACCGTTTCCTTCATCAGTTCGGTGTGGAGAGCCGATACGCCGTTGATCGAGTGCGAGCCGACGAAGGCGAGATTGCCCATGCGCACCCGCCGGTCGCCCGTCTCGTCGATCAGCGAGATGTTGCGGATCGCCTCGTCCGTCGCGTGCCTCTCCCGGCGTGCCTCGATCAGGATCTTGGCGTTGATGGCGTAGACGATCTGCATGTGGCGCGGCAGCAACCGCTCGAAGAGGGGAACGGGCCAGCTCTCGAGCGCCTCGGGCAGCAGCGTGTGGTTCGTATAGGAGAAGGTCCGCCGAGAAATGTCCCAGGCCTGTTCGAAACCGAGCCCGTGGACATCGGTCAAGAGACGCACCAGTTCGGCGACGGAGACCGCCGGATGCGTATCGTTGAGCTGGATGGCGACGGCGTCCGGCAGCGACGTGAAGTCCGGATATTGCTGCAGATGACGGCGCAGGATGTCCTGGAGCGAGGCGGAGGAGAAGAAATATTCCTGCCGGAGCCTGAGTTCCTGGCCGGCCGGAGTAGCGTCGGCCGGATAGAGCACGCGCGTCAGGCTTTCCGCCTTGTTGCTTTCGCGCAGCGCCCCGATATGGTCGCCGGCATTGAAGGCGTCGAGCAGGATGGGGTCGATCGGCTGCGCGGCCCAGAGGCGAAGCGTGTTGACGCGCGTTGCCCGCCATCCGACGGCCGGCGTGTCGAAGGCGGTGGCGATAACGCGCTCGGCCGGCTTCCACACGTAGCGCTGCACTTCCTCGTCGATGTTGACCGTTTCGACGCTGCCGCCGAAGCCGATCTCGTAGGAGCTTTCGCGGCGCTCGAATTCCCAGGGGTTGCCGTGGGCGAGCCAGGTCTCCGGCAGTTCGACCTGCCAGCCGTCGGCCATCTGCTGACGGAAAAGGCCGTGCATGTAGCGTATGCCATAGCCGTATGCAGGCACGTCGACGGTCGCCATGGATTCCATGAAGCAGGCGGCGAGGCGGCCGAGACCGCCATTGCCGAGCGCCGCATCCGGCTCCAGAGCCGCGACCACGTCGATGTCGACGCCGAGCGAGGCGAGCGCATCGCGCATCTCGTCCATGAGGCCGAGATTCGTCATCGCGTCGCGCATCATACGGCCGATGAGGAATTCGAGCGACATGTAGTAGACGCGCTTGGCGCCGGTCGAATAGGTCTTGCGGGTGGAGTCCATCCATTTGTCGGTGATGCGGTCACGCGCCACGAGGATGGCGGCCGTCAGCCAGTCGTGCGGCTTGGCGACTTTCGGGTCCTTGCCGATGCGGTATTTCAGACGCTCGAGGATCTCGACTGCAAGCTGGCTGGGTTCCGAGGATCTGAGGGCGGGTTGCGGCAGTTCGGTGGTTGAGAGCCGAGTCATCATGAGAACTGTCATACCCTTATTGCATTTCGGAAAGCCCCAGGTCGGAACCGACCAGGTTCAAGGGCAATTTATGCATCGATCCGAAGCGCTTGCAACAGGTGTTTTTAAAAGGATTAAAACAGCAGATGCTTGTCAGCCCCCGCTTCCGGCAGCAGTTGAACATCAAGGCCGCCCGGCAGGACCGGGCGGCACTTCAGCCGGACTCCCGGGTCATTTCGTCAGGCGGGAAGCCAGTGCAGAGGCGCGTTCGCCGATCGCCTTGAAGGCGGCGACCAGATCGGACGCCTCGTCGGCTTCGAAATAATGCGAGGAGGACGAGGCGCAGTATTTCAGCAACTTCTGGCCGCGGTCCGGCGCCATGAAAGCTACGCTGTAGATCTGAACCTTGCTCGCCTTGGCCGTGTCGCACCATTGTTTCGTGACGGTATCGTCATTGGCGTAGTTGTTTTCGCCGTCGGTCATGAAGACGATGTACTTCGTCGGCACCTGTCCGTTCCTGGCGCCGTGCGCGCTGTCTTCGGTCAGGGCTGTCACCTTCTGGTAGGCGGTCTTGAAGGCGCTGCCGGAGGCAGTTCCGCCCGTTGCCACGAGGGCGTTGACATAGTCGGCTGCACCCTTCGTGCCCCAGGAGAGACCGCTCGCCGTGTCCTGAGCGGAGTTGTAGGAAACCGCGCCGGTACGGACATAGATCGATTCCGGGTCCGCCGTCACAAGCTGGCGAAGGAGGTCGGCGACGGCTGCCTTCAAAGCGTCGACCTTGGTGACGTAACAGGGGCTGGTCGCCTTCAGGTCAGGATACTTGCTCCAGTTCGCTTCCGTGTAGTTTTGGCATTTCGCCTTTGCCGTGTTGACCGTGTTGGTCTTCCACGCCATCGAACCGGAGCGGTCGAGCACCAGATACATGGACAGGGCGTTCTTGCTCTCCGTTGCGCTCTGGGCGGTCGACTGAGTTTCGATCTCGACCGACTCCTGTCCGAGCAAGCGTGTCATCGCATTGAGCTGGAGGCGGTGTTTGTTGGCGACCGTGACCTGGAACGACATCCCCTTCGCGCCGTTCGCCGTCGCGGCGATATTGATCTCCGTCGTGTTGATGTCGTCCCATTGTGGTGCTGCGGCCGCCGGTCCCTCGCTCTCCGAAGCCCGGCGGGTGCCAACCTGCTGTTCCTTGCCCGGCATGTCCGTCGCGGAGGCCACTGCCGTCTGGGTCTTCAGGAACTTGCGTGCGATCGCCTTCGCTTCTTCGATGTCCGGTCTCGCATCGGATACGAGCGCGGAAGCCGCCGCGAGCGCTGCCGCGTCGGTTGCGTCCTGAAGCTGGTTCTTTGTCATCAGCATGTTGGCGACATCGACGGACACTCCGCCGACGGCCAGGAGCAGCGGCGCGAGCAGCGCCGTCATCATCCCGAAATTGCCGCCCCGATCGCGCAGCATCGCCAAGAAGGATCGGCTTATGATTGAACGTCTTCGCATCTGTGAACACCCCAGCAAATACATTGCAAGCCCAGGGCGACAATTAGCGGCGATACCTTGCTCTCAAGTTCAGGAAATCGGTTGAATTTTAGCGAAGTTCCTGAAAAACCCATGGCTTCTAATGGAAATCTCGCCCGGTGCGGCCGTGCCGAAGCAGGACATATGTGCCGTTTCGGGTCAGCCGACGGGTACGACGTCGACGGCCTGCTCCGTCGTGTGACGGCCGTAGCCCTTCAGCACCCCGATCACGGGGGCGACATCGCCGTAGTCGCGGCCATGGCCGACGACGATGTGGTCGATGCCGGCCGGAATATTGTTGGTAGGATCAAGCTCCATCCAGCCGCCCGTGGTGCCGCACCAGAAGCGGACCCAGGCATGCATCGCGTCGGCGCCTTCCAGCCGGTCCTGGCCCGGCGGCGGCAGGGTTCTCAGGAACCCGCTGACATAGCCGGCGGGGATCCCGAGGCTGCGCAGCGCCACGATCATCACATGGGCGAAGTCCTGGCAGACGCCGCGCTTCAGCTCGAAGGCCTCGCCGGGGGCGGTGTTCACGGTGGTCGCTTCGGGGTCGTAGGCGAAGTCGCGGTGGATGCGATCGCAGACGGCGGCTCCGATCTGCTCGACCGTCATGGCGTTGCCGGCGATCGCGCGGGCATAGGCGGCGATCTCCGGCACGGCGGGAAGGAGCGGGCTCGGACCCAGGAAATGATGCGGGGATTCGGCGTCGACCGACCAGCAGGCGGCAAGCTCGGACGCAAGACCGCCGAGCGGAGGCGAGAGGTCGGCCGTGAGCGCCGGCGCCTCGGCCTGGACACGCGCCTGCATCCGCATGACGAGATGGTCATGCACGGAGCGGAACAGGATCGACGTCGTGTGATTGGCGAAGAAATCCTTGCCTTCCCGGCGTTCGAAGGGCACCGGCTGGCAAGTCACGGATCCGGCGACAAGACGTTGCCGCCCGGGAATGGATACCGGCAAAACACGTAAGAGATGTCTTCCGCCGCTTACCGGAGCTTCGTAACCGTAGGTGATCTTCAGGCTGATGTCGTAGAGCACGGCAGCCATCTCCTTCAGCCGAGATAGGTCTGCGCCAGCAGTTCGGACAGCCGTTCGAGATCCTGCATCAGGCGCCTGTAGACGGCCATATCCATCTGCTCCGGCGTCATGATCGCAAGCCCGGAATGAAGCCGCATCGTCTCGCGATAGAACGGTGACATCTGCCCGTTGACGAAGGCATTCGGCAGGAGCTCGACCTCTTTCTTGATCTCGTTGAGCTGATAAAGCACCGAGCGCGGATTGAGCGGATCGAGCGCCAGAAGGTCGGTGACCGTCGGTGCCGCTGTGTTGACGTTGTAGCGCCGGCGGTGCGTCATGACGCTGTCGCCGATCTCCAGCAGCATGTCATAGGCGCCGTCGGGAGCCTCCGGGCCGGACATGTGGCCGAGCAGTCCCGTCATCTGCAGGCCGCGTTCGAGATAGCGTCCGATCGACAGGAACCGCCATCCCGTGAAGCGATACATGTTTTCGTGCACCAGGCCCGCGAAGCCGGCGAGTTTTCGCAGAAGGACCGTCATCGCGTGCGTGGCGTCGTCGCCCGCCTGCACGGTCGCGTGGAACTTCCGCGCCGTTCTGGAGAGGTCGTTGAGCGCGAGCCACCCGTCCGGCGAGAAGCGGTCGCGGATGTTCCCGGCGCTGAAAAGGGCGCTGTCGATGCTGGAAAGCAAGCTGTCCGGTACCGGCTCTCCGGTGTTGATTCCGAGTACGGCGAGGTAGTCGCTCACGTCCTTCAGGAGCGGCATGTTGGCATCGGCGGATTCGGCGAAACGCCCGTGCCAGGCGCGCAGAACCCGAAGGGCGCCTTCCGCCCTTTCTATATAGCGGCCGAGCCAGAAGAGGTTGTCCGCAGCCCGGCTGGGCAGGCTGCCGGGCAGGTTTCGGGTGAAGCTTTCCTCCGCCGGAAGCAAGGTCGTGCGGTCAACGGGCTTGCCGCTCACGATCCAGACGTCGGCGGCAGTGCCGCCGGCCTGCATCGCTATTGCCGCCACGTCATCGCCGGAGCCGATGCGAGCGAAGCCGCCCGGCATGATCTGCCAGCCGTCGCGCGTGCGCGCGGCAAACACCCGGAGGCTCATCGGTCGAGGTGTGAGCCGGCCAAGCACCCAGGCCGGCGTCGTCGACAGCGTAACGGCCTCCTGGCCCACCAGCTTGCCGCCATCCGCGGCGAGCCATTCGCCGACGGAGGTCCCGGCGCTTTCGCGAAAGGAGGCGCCGAGTACCGACTGGCCTTCGTCGTCGAAGAAGGGCCGCGTCGAATAGGCCGGGCCGATGACCATGCGCTCGATATTGCCGGCGACATGCCGCCGTTCGGCTTCCTGTCCGCACCACCAGGTGGCGATCGACGGCAGCTTCTGCTCCTCGTCCAGCAGATGACGGCAGATCGCCGGCATGAAAGCCAGGAAGGCACGCGTTTCCAGGATACCGGATCCGAGTGCATTGACGATCGAAACGGAGCCGGCCCTCAGCGCCTCGACGATACCCGCGGTGCCGATATGGGAGGATTGATTGAGTTCCAGCGGATCGGCAAACGATGCGTCGAGGCGGCGCCAGAGCACACCGACGGGTTTCAGGCCGGCCACCGTGCGCACCATGACCCGTCCCCCGACAACCGTCAGATCCTCGCCCTCGAGCAGCATGAAACCGAGATAGCGGGCAATGTAGGCATGCTCGAAATAGGTCTCGTTGGCGAAGCCCGGCGAGAGCACGGCAATGCGGTCGTCCGCATGCTGCTTGTGCCCCTGCAGCGTGTCGCGGAAGGCCCCGAAGAATCCAGCCAGGCGATGGACATGGCTTTCTGCATAGAGGTCGGAAAAGGCGCGCGTCGTCGCCACCCGGTTCTCGAGCGCAAAGCCGGCGCCGGAGGGTGCCTCGGTCCGGTCGGAAAGCACCCACCAGTTTCCGTCGGGGCCGCGTCCGATCTCGAAGGAGCAGAAGTGCAGAAAATGTCCGTTCGCCGGTTCGAGACCGACCATCGGGCGCAGGAACTCCGGATTGGAAGCGATGAGCGCGGGGGGCAGAAGGCCGGCCTTGACTAGCCGGTTCTCGCCATAGACGTCGGCAAGCACCCGCTCGAGCAGTTCGGCCCGCTGGACGAGGCCGGCGGAAACCGTGGCCCATTCCGCCTCGTCGATCAACACGGGAATGTGCGAAAGCGGCCAGCCGCGCTCGGAATTCTCCTTGCCGTAGGCGCGATAGAAGACTCCGGCATCGCGCAGATACCGGTCCGCGCGGGCGAAGCGGTTGGCAAGATCCGTCTCGTCCATGCGGCCGAGCGTGCCGAGCAGTCGCTGCCATACCGGCCGGACGTTGCCGCGCGCGTCGAGCATTTCGTCGGCGACGCCGGGCAAGGCGCGATAGCCAAAGGCCCCGCCGCCCTCGATTCGGCTCATCTGTTCCGGCCCTGCCGCCTGCCTCTTCGCCATTCCAACTCCTGCCGGACGCCCCGCTCGCGCAACATCATCGGCTGAGCCGCCGATTCCGATTCGACCATGTATCACAAATATGGAATGTTTCGCTGGCGAAGCTTTCGGCAGATGGCCGGCAGGCCCGTTTGGAGCTGCCGGCTTCGCCGCTTGCGTGCATGTCCCGTTTCTTCAGACGACCGGCGGGTTGATCCGCGCGAAGCCTTCCTGCCGGTAATAGGGGAAGTAAGGGTAGGGGGCGGTCGTCACACTCGCCGCGTCGAGCCGGGCAACCGCCTCGGCGGTGAGCGACCAGCCGACGGCGCCGAGGTTCTGTCTGAGCTGCTCTTCATTGCGCGCGCCGATAATGACACTTGAAACGGTCGGGCGCTGGAGAAGCCAATTGATGGCGATTTGCGGAACGGTCTTGCCGGTTTCCTGCGCGATGGCATGGAGAACCTCAACGACGTCGTAGAGCTTTTCCTCGTCGACCGGCGGCCCGAAGGCGGCGGTGTCGTGCAGGCGGCTGCCCTCGGGCCAGGGCTCGCCGCGGCGGATCTTGCCGGTGAGCCGCCCCCAGCCGAGCGGGCTCCAGACGAGTGCGCCGACGCCCTGATCGAGACCGAGCGGCATCAGTTCCCATTCGTAATCGCGGCCGACCAGCGAATAATAGACCTGGTTGGCGACGTAGCGCGGATATCCGTGGCGGTCGGCGGCGGCGAGGGATTTCATCAGCTGCCAGCCGGAAAAATTGGAAACGCCGACATAGCGCAGCTTGCCCGAGCGCACGAGCGTGTCGAGGGTCGACAGCACCTCTTCGACGGGCGCTCCGGCATCGAAGGCGTGCAGTTGCAGCAGGTCGATATAGTCGGTTCCGAGCCGTTTCAGCGCCTTTTCCACACCGCTGATCAGGCGCGAGCGCGACGAGCCTGCGGCGTTCGGTCCTTCGCCGACAGGAAGCGACAGCTTCGTCGACAGAATGACGTCGTCGCGCCGGCCCTTGATCGCGGCGCCAAGAACCTCTTCCGAAGCGCCGTCGGAATAGACGTCTGCCGTGTCGAAAAGATTGACGCCCGCCTCCAGGCAAATGTCGACGAGGCGGCGCGCCTCGGACGCATCCGTACTGCCCCAGGCGCCGAAGAGCGGCCCTTTGCCGCCGAAGGTCCCCGCTCCGAAGCTGAGGACCGGTACTTTCAGTCCCGAGGAACCAAGCCGTCGATATTCCATAGCTGCAACTCCACTCTTGCTCATGAATCAGTCACATGAAGATGGAGCTGCACTCGCTTTGGATATAGACTGTCGCCGGGAATATTATCTGTGAGCTGAATTCATATGTCGAGACCCTCGGTCAATCGCTCGGGCGAAATGGAAATCTTTGCGAAGGCGGTGGAGCTTGGCGGATTTTCGGCTGCTGCCCGTCATTACCGGATGACGCCTTCGGCCGTCAGCAAGCTCGTGCTGCGCCTCGAGGAGCGGCTTGGCGTGAGGCTGGTGAACCGCTCGACGCGAAAGCTGCAGCTGACGCCGGAGGGACATGCATTCTACGAGCGCACGGTGCGCATCCTCGCCGATATCGACGAGGCGGAGCGATCTGCATCGGCCGGCGAGAGCCCTGTCGGCCGGGTCCGGCTGAACGTCAACGCCTCGTTCGGCACCCACGTCCTGATGCCGCTGGTGCCCGAGTTCCGGGCGCATTTTCCTGCCGTCAGCCTCGACATCGTCATGACCGACGCCGTCGTGGACCTGATGGAGGCGCGCGCCGACGTGGCTGTCCGCGCGGGGCCGCTGAAGAGCTCGACGCTGATTGCGCGCAAGCTCGGGGCGACGCGGATGATGATCGTGGCGGCACCGTCCTACATAGAACGGTACGGAATGCCGTCCTCGATCGAGGAGCTCAAGGAGCATGAGCGGCTCGGCTTCTGCTACGCGCGCGCCGTCGACGGCTGGCCGTTGAGGAGAGGCGGGGAAACGGTGGTGCTGCCGGCCTCGGGGGCGGTACAGGTGAGCGATGGCGAGGGGTTGCGCCAATTGGCGCTTGCCGGCGCCGGGCTGGCACGGCTTGCGGAGTTCACCGTAAGGGAAGACGTCAGCGCCCGGCGGCTCCTGCCGGTTCTGGAAGACCTTAATCCGGGCGATCTCGAGGAGGTTCACGCGGTCTATCTCGGCCAGGGCGGCGCTCTGCCCGCGCGCGTCCGCGCCGTCCTCGATTTCCTCGCCCGCCATGCCCGCGTCACGCCGGGGCAGGACGCGGGCAGGCGCCGGACTTCGCCGGTACCGGCACCGGCATGAGATGATCGCCGGAGCAGGACAGCGGCGAAGATGTTCGCCGCCTTCCCGCATTTCGAGAGGCGTCAACCTTCAGCGTTTCGGCGCGACCAGCGCGAAGAGCGCCCCTTGAGGGTCGGTGAACTGCGCGATCCACGCTCCGCCGGGCACTTCCATCGGACCCATCAACAGCTTCGCGCCGCCGGATTGCGCCCGGTCGATTGCCGCGTCGATCGCCTCGACATTGAAGTAGTAGAGCCAGAAAGGATTGGGAACCTCTCTCGGCCTGGTCATCATCCCGCCGATCGGCTGACCATTATGGGCGAAGATCTGATAGACGCCCATCTCGCCCATATCCATCGCCTGGTCCTTGGTCCAGCCGAACAGCTTGGAATAGAAGCTGAAGGCCGTATCGAGGTCGCCGGCCATCAGTTCGTGCCAGCCGATATTGCCGGCAGCCATTTGTTCCATGGCCGGTGGCGGATCGCCGTCGCCCCTGAAGAGGGCGAAGGCGGCGCCGTGCGGGTCGGTCACGATCGCGAAGCGGCCGATATTCGGAATGTCCTCCGGCGCTCGATGGACCGTTCCGCCTTCGGCGGCGAGTTTGGCGGCGGTCTCGTCGACATCGTCGACCGCGATATAGCCGAGCCATGCCGGCGGTATCTGCATGTCGAGCGCACCTTCCGGCATCGTCATGAGACCCGCTACCTGGTGGTCTCCGGCGGAAAAGAGCGTGTAGTTCATGCCGGGCACTCCCGCGTCGCGCGCGCTCCAGCCAACGATGTCCCTGTAGAAGGCTTCCGCCGCCTTCACGTCCGTCGTCATCAGTTCGTACCAGACGAATTTCCCATGCATTGTCGGTCCTCCGGTTGTTCTGGATGTGTCGTTGCGGGCGGCGACGGACGGTCGCGTGGGGGAACGCGAACGCAATCGAAGGCTAGTTCCGGTCCGTCCGCACGCGCTTCATGTCGTTGTCGACCTGAAATCGTGAACGTGATCGCCTGTAAGTCAGCGCGGAATGCGGGCGGAAAACCGCGCGCACTTTTCCTCGATTCCTCTCTAGCGGCGGCGGTATTCCGCGCGCATCATTTCTTTCCAGTCGCCGCTTTCGGTCTGGACGCGGGCCGTAAGGGTCCGGCGGTTCGCGTCGATGAGCGTTATTCTATCCTGATATCGTGCGGTCTTGCCGGGATTTTCGAAGTCGGGGCCTTCACAATTGAGGGCAAGCGTCTTCCCGTCGTCCTCGATCCCGCCGTCATAGACCCACATATGCGTCATCATGGATCCTATCCAGGTGCCGAGATAACGCTTGGTGTCGGGATTGTAGCCGAGCGTCATCAAAGTCTGGCCGGGGCTTCCCCCGGGCATGATGCCCTGTCCCTCGCACACGACCCAGAGACCGTGCATCGAGCGGACGTTTTCGATCCAGGGCTGGCTGTCCTCGCCGCTTCCCGTCGAATCCTCCGACGTGACGGTCCACTCGCCGAGCAGCTGTTCCAGCCATCGGTGTTCTTCCTGCGGCTCTATTTTCACGATTCCCTCCCATGGTCGTGCACAGCCGTCCCCTTCGCCGGGCGCGGCGCTGAAACGTCGCTCAGCGGCCGAAGGATCCTTCCGTGCTTCCTTTGCGCTCGCCTCACGCCGGCGCTTGACTAATTATGTTGATATCAACATTACTATTTTATGTCAAAGCCGCTGCCGATACCTTTTTCCACCACGCTCTTCGTCAGGGACACCTGCCTGTGCCTGCATGTCCAGCGCGCCGCTCGGGCGCTCGCCCGCCGGTTCGACGAGGCGCTGAGGCCGCTCGAGATTACCAATGGTCAGTTCTCGCTGATGATGTCGCTCAACCGGCCGGACCCGCCGAGCATGAGCGCGGTTGCCGCCGTGCTCGCCATGGACCGCACGACCTTGACGGCGGCGCTGAAGCCGCTGGAGCGACGAGGCCTTGTAGAGGCGTTCGCCGACCCTGGCGACAGGCGTCTGAAACGCGTGCGGCTGACGGCGGGGGGCGGCCGGCTGCTCGCCGAAGCCCTGCCGATCTGGAAGGCAACCCATGAAGCGCTCGACGAAGGTCTGGGGGAGGGCGGCGCGCAACGTCTGCGGGCAGATCTTCTCGCACTGACCTGATGGGCCGGCAAGCGCGCCGAGAAATCGCGAGCGGAGGTAGCGCATCATGGAATAAGCGGGGCAACTCGCTCGTCTCTACGCCGCGGAGGAAAAATGGGACGAACCGGAAGCATCGAGGCGGGAACGCGAGCAGCCCTGATCGGGTATCATGCGCTCGCGCGTTGAACGGAGACTGGAACCGCATTATGCGCGGCTTTTCGCTTATGCCGTCGCGCTTTCGCGCGATCGCGACGGAGCACAGGATATCTTCCAGGAGTGCATCGCCCGCGCCTTGGATGCGCGAAGCGTGCCCGAAACGGAGCCGGCATTTCGCGCATGGCTCTTCGCCATCCTTCGGAACATCTGGATCGACCAGTCGCGCTTGCGCCGCCGGCGCTCCGACCTGGAACAGGAGTTCGTCACGGACCTTGTGCCCGCGCCGGTCGCCCCTGAACCGTGCTGGTCGATGCATTTTCGGTCCGCCAGGCGTTTACCCGCCTCAGCACCGAGCATCGCGAAATCCTCGCGCTGGTAGACATATCCGGTTTCAGCTACGAGGAGGTGGCAACGATGATCGCCGTGCCCAAGGGTACCGTCATGAGCCGGGTCAGCCGCGCAAGGCGGGCGCTGGCGTCACACCTCGGCGATGCCAATGTCGTCGCACTCGCGCCGCATCGAGAAGGCCGGAAATGAGAGAAAACGACCTGGATCCCGATATTTTGAGCGCCTATATCGACGGCGAACTCGAGCCCGAGGAGGCGTCGCGGGTCGCACGTCTGATTGCGTCCGACGAAGCCGTGGCGCGGCGCGCGGCCAATCTGTCCGAGATGAAGGCGGCAGTTGCGGGAATGGCTCCCGAGATCGTGGTGGTGACGGTGCCGCGTCCGCGGCCGGCCAGCAGATGGATGCTGTCGTTTGCCGCGGGTGCGTGTGCCAGTCTGCTGGTTTTTGCGGTGGCCTGGTTCGGCCTGGCAAGGGCACCGATGTGGGTGCCGGCGGGGCTGCCCGGGGACGCGGCGGTTCGCGATGCCGCGCTGGAGCATGCGGCCTGGATCGGAGGCTCTTTCACGCCGCCCATGCTTCCGGCCTCCTCACCGCCCGATGTTTTCGTGCCGGAAATGTTCGCGGCCGGACTGACGCCCGCCTTTACTCGCGAAACTTCCGTGAATGGGGAGGCAGCATTGCATACGGGCTATGTCGGCAGCTCCGGTTGTCGGCTGAGCCTCTTCCGGATCGGTCGCCCGGACGCGGAGCACGGTTTCGACATGTCGATCGATAACGGCCTGCTTCATGCCTCCTGGTCGGGCGACGCCGCAAGCTTCCTGCTTGTCGCCCGGGGAATGGACGAAGCCCGTTTCGCCCTTCTCGCCGGCGCTCTGAAACTGGCGAGCGAAGGGGATGGCCGGGGAAAGCAGAAAATAATCGCAAGCCTCGGCGCGACGCGTGCGCCGTGCATCGGCTGACGCTGCGCCCGATCGGACGCGCGACGCTGCCAGTTCAGAAAAATGATCAGCCGGAGGGAATTTTCCGGTGCGTCGTTCGTCTCTTCCAGTCATTTCGGGGACGATCGGATCGGCATGCTGCCATCCGGGAAAAGGGAGACGCGACTTGACTGAGATGCTGACCATGAAGCGGCGGAGTTTTCTGACCGGGAGCGCCGGAGCTGTCGTTGCTGCCGGAACCGCTGGGCTTGCAGAGGCCAAGGAGACGACGCCTCTGCCCGACTACCTTGCCTGGAAGGACGCCGATGCGCTGATCGTCCATAGCGACAAGACGCTGGAGACCAAGCGGAGCGAGTTCGGCACCAGCGTCATCACGCCCGAGGAGAAGCTCTACATCCGCAACAACGTCAACACGCCTCCGGAATCGATTCTTGCCGATCGCGACGGATGGAAGGTGGAGATATCAGGCGTAAAGGAGCCGCGGACGCTCACGGTCGCCGAACTGAAGACTCTGGGCCTGGTGACGGCGGCGACTGTTCTGCAATGTTCAGGCAATGGGCGCAAATATTTCAAGGATCAACTGACGGAAGGTCAGAAAATGAGCGGCACGCCCTGGACGGTGGGTGCTGCGGGCTGCGTCATCTGGAGCGGCGTCCCTCTGAAGGCCGTTGTCGAGGCCCTCGGCGGCCCGGCGGAAGGCGCCCGCTTCATCACGGGGACGGGCGGTGAGGAGCTTCCGGCAGGGCTCGACCCCAAGCTTCTGGTGGTCGAGCGCTCCGTCCCGATCTCGAACCTCGATAATGTGATCCTGGCATGGGAAATGAACGGGAGGCCTCTTTCCCTCGCCCATGGGGGCCCGCTGCGCATGGTCGTCCCCGGCTATTCCGGCGTCAACAACATCAAATATGTCAAGGCTGTCGCCCTGACCGAGGCCGAGACGGACGCGAAGATCCAGAAGTCCAGCTATCGGGTGCACGCACTCGGAGAGAAAGGCTCTCCCGACCAGCCGTCGGTCTGGGAGCAGCCGGTGAAGTCCTGGATCACCACCGCGCAGGAGGCCGCAAAAGCGGGCCCGGTTCAGATTGCCGGCGTCGCCTTCGGCGGAATGAATGCCTGCAAGAGCGTGGGAGTCTCTGTGGACGGCGGCCAGACGTGGCAGGAAGCCGAGTTCGTCGGACCCGACCTTGGACGTTTCGCCTGGCGCGTCTTCGTCCTCTCGGCCGACCTGGCGCCCGGGACCTACACGCTCGTCAGCCGTGCGACGGACACCGAGGGCAACGTACAGCCCGAGGAAAGCGAAATGAATGGAGCCGGCTACAGCCATAACGGCTGGCGTGCGCCGGGCGTCAAGCTCACTGTCTCCTGATGAAACGAAGGGTTCCGCTGCGGATGCCGCGGAACCCTGTTTCACGATCTTCTCCCATCAGTTTCGGATCAGAACATGACCTATGCTTCAAGCCGCCGTATCGCGGCCGTGCTCACCTGCGTAACCATCGGCCTGTCGACGATCACGGCATCCGCCGAAGAAGACAAGCTTGCGCTCGGTAAAGAGATATTCCTCGAACGGTCGGAACCCCAATGTGCGCTCTGTCATACGCTGGCGGATGCGGAGGCCGTCGGGGAAGTTGGACCCAACCTCGACGAACTCGCACCGGACGCGGAGAGGGTGAGCACGGCCGTCATCAACGGCATAGGCCCGATGCCGGCCAACGAAATCCTCACGGACGAAGAAATCGAGGCCGTCGCGCTTTATGTCTCGACGGTTGCCGGAAAGGCCGAGTGATCGGCGTCATGCGAGCGTTGCTCGTCAAGCAGAGGAGAGTGCGTTGAAGACAAGAATGATGCTTTTGGCGATGTTGGGGGCGGCGTACGCAGGTCAGGTACAGGCCGAGGAATTTCGCATCGAAATGCTGAACAAGGCCGCCGACGGCCGGATAATGGCATTCGAGCCCGCAGTCGTGCGTGCCCAGCCCGGAGACACCATCACCTTCGTGGCGACGAACAAGGGGCACAATTCAGCTCTGATGAAGGGCGGTGCGCCGGAAGGGGCAGAGAGCTGGAAGGGCAAGATCAACGAAGAGGTCAGCGTGACGCTGAGCGAGCCCGGTGTCTACATGTATCAATGCACGCCGCATCTGGGCATGGGCATGATCGGCGCCATCGTGGTCGGAGAGCCGGCGAACCTCGAAGCGGTCAAGGGCATCAAATATCCCGGAAAATCGAAGGCGGCCGCGGAGAAGATCTTCGCGGAAATCGAGCGCGGCGGCTGACGGACGGTTGCTTGCGCTTGTAGCGGGACGAGGAAAATTGCGTGCGGTTTTCCGCCCGCATCCCGCGTCTTCTGGAATCGATCATGATTCAGGTCGGCCCGACCTAAATCATTGTGATTTCGTGTTTTCCTGATTTCTGTGCTTGTCACAAGCACAAGCAGCGCTGCCTTCGCGGCGTGGGGGTTCTTTCCAGCCCAAGGACTTGGGCTGGCTGGATTCCGGTGACAGGCACGGGAACGAGGAGCGGAAGGGTAGCTAGCGATAGCCGGCGACACCGCCGCTGCCGTCTTCGTTTGCAACAACCGTTTGCCGGCGGCGCTTACGGCGGGGCCGCCGCACCGCGCTCGCGGAAGAGCGCGATGATTTCTCCGACGAGCACTGTCGCCCGCCGCAGCTTTTCCTCTCCGACTTCGCTGCCAAGCTCATTCGCCCAGACGGTCTGGCGTGCGGTGATCTCGGCGAGGACCGTCTCGCCCCGCGGCGTGAGCACAATCAGCTTCGCGCGCTGATGTGCGGGATTGTCCCGGTACTCTATCAAACCCTCGGCTTTCAGAATGTCGGCAATGCGCTGTACCCCCTGCCGGGCGAGCCCGAGTGCACGCGCGGTATCGGCAACCGACATGGCAGCATGTCGAGCCGCGGCCAGAACCTGCCAGCGGGCGCTGCTCTGGCCGGATGGTTGCGCGAGCCTATCTCCTTCGGAGGTCAGATGTCCGGCGAGGCGAAGGACCGAGATGGCGAACTCTGCGAAGGCGTCGCCGGGCGGTGTACGAGAGCTTGGATTCATATTGACAACATATTGTCGTTCCGCTTAGATGACAACATGTTGTCACTATGTTCGATGCTTGGCAAGCCTGCGATCATTGAACATCAAGGAATCTGGAAGATTTAAGTTCAAACGGGGAGAAACGAGGATGCAAAAGACCTATCAGGGCAGCTGCCACTGTGGACGGATCCGGTTCGAGGTCGACATCGATCTCGAAGCGGGAACCAGCCGCTGCAATTGCTCGTACTGCTCGAAACTGCGTTATTGGGGCGCGAGCGTGAAGCCGGAGGATTTCCGGCTGATGTGCGAGGAGGCAGGCATCGGCGATTATCAGTTCGGCACGATGAGCGGCCATCATCGGTTCTGCACGGCGTGCGGCGTGACGCCCTATGGCCACGGCTATGTCGAAGAGATCGGCGGCGCCTTCGTCTCCATCAATGTCGCATGCCTCGACGGGGTCGATCCTGCCGAGTTTGCGGCCCTGCCGATCCGATATATGGACGGGCTCCACAACAACTGGTGGAATGCACCGGCCGAGACGCGGCACATGTGAATTGACAGCTCCGAAACGAAAAGGCTCCCGCCGCGGCGGGAGCCTGTTCGACAGCTGCAATGCCGTTAGCTTAACGGTCGCCCAGATCTCTCACGGCGCCGCGGTCGGCTGATGTCGCAAAGGCCGCGTAGGCCTTGAGCGCGGTCGTCACCCGGCGCTTGCGTTGCTCGACCGGCTTCCAGCCTTTGGCGTCCTGTTCGGTGCGGCGAGCGGCAAGCTCGGCCTCGTCCACCCGCAGACTGATGGTCCGGTTCGGAATGTCGATATCGATCATGTCGCCCTCGCGCACCAGCCCGATCGTTCCGCCGTTCGCCGCTTCGGGCGAGACGTGGCCGATCGAAAGACCGGAGGTGCCGCCGGAGAAGCGTCCATCGGTGATCAGCGCACAGGCTTTGCCGAGACCCTTCGACTTCAGGTAGCTCGTGGGGTAGAGCATTTCCTGCATCCCCGGTCCGCCCTTCGGCCCCTCGTAGCGGATGACGACGACGTCGCCGGCTTTGATCTCGTTGGAGAGGATGCCCTTCACGGCGGCGTCCTGGCTCTCGAAGACGCGCGCCGGGCCGGAGAATTTCAGGATGCTCTCGTCCACGCCCGCGGTTTTCACGATGCAGCCGTCGAGCGCGATGTTGCCCTTGAGTACCGCGAGGCCACCATCCTTCGAAAAGGGATGTTCGACCGACCGGATGACGCCGTTTTCGCGGTCGGTATCGAGCTCGTCCCAGCGTGCCTCCTGGCTGAAGGCGACCTGCGTCGGAATGCCTCCGGGAGCGGCGCGGAAGAAGTTTCGGACAGTGTCGCTCGACGTGCGGGTGATGTCCCAGCGGTCGATGGCGGCGCCGAGCGTCTCGGCGTGGACAGTCGGGCAGTCGCGGTTGATAAGGCCGCCCTTGTCCAGCTCGCCGAGGATCGACATGATGCCGCCGGCCCGGTGTACGTCTTCCATGTGCACGTCGGCTTTCGCCGGAGCGACCTTCGACAGGCACGGGACCTTGCGCGACAGCCGGTCGATATCGTCCATGGTGAAGTCGATCTCGCCCTCATAGGCGGCGGCAAGGATGTGGAGCACCGTATTGGTCGAGCCGCCCATGGCGATGTCGAGCGCCATGGCGTTCTCGAAGGCCTGCTTGGTGGCGATGTTGCGGGGCAGCACCCGCTCATCCTCCTGCTCGTAATAGCGGCGCGCCAGATCGACGACGAGGTGGCCGGCCTCGACGAACAGGCGCTTGCGGTCGGCATGGGTCGCGAGCGTCGAGCCGTTGCCGGGCAGCGACAGGCCAAGCGCCTCGGTCAGACAGTTCATCGAATTGGCCGTGAACATGCCGGAGCAGGAGCCGCAGGTCGGGCAGGCGGAGCGCTCGATGATCTTGACGTCCTCGTCGGAAATCTTGTCGTCGGCGGCAGCGACCATCGCGTCGACGAGGTCGAGCGCATGCGTCTTGCCGTGCAGCACCACCTTGCCGGCCTCCATCGGCCCGCCGGAGACGAAGACGGCCGGAATGTTGAGGCGCAATGCCGCCATCAGCATGCCGGGGGTGATCTTGTCGCAATTGGAGATGCAGACCATGGCGTCGGCGCAATGGGCGTTCACCATATATTCGACGCTGTCGGCGATGATCTCACGCGAGGGCAGCGAGTAGAGCATGCCGTCATGGCCCATGGCGATGCCGTCGTCGACCGCGATCGTATTGAATTCCTTGGCGACGCCGCCGGCCGCCTCGATCTCGCGCGCGACGAGCTGGCCGAGGTCCTTCAGATGCACATGGCCCGGCACGAACTGCGTGAACGAGTTCACCACCGCGATGATAGGCTTGCCGAAGTCGCTGTCCTTCATGCCCGTCGCGCGCCAGAGGCCGCGGGCGCCGGCCATGTTGCGGCCGTGGGTGGTGGTGCGGGAGCGATAGGCAGGCATGAACGTGTTCCTTCACGGACGAATGTCATTAGGCGGATGTGGCGATCGCAGAGCGCCGTTGCAGGGGGGTAGTAGCGCAAAATTGCGCGCGCGTCATCTTCCGCGCCAGATTATTTCCGGCGGCGCGTGCTCGCACCGGCTCGGCTCCGCGCAAGAAAAAAGGCCGGGCTGAACCCGACCTTCCTCAACACCTTCAGCCGATGCCAGTACATCCGTGGTCAATGGCGAGGTGGGTATCTCTTAACAAGCGAACATGAAGACCATGTGACAACGATTCGAAAACCCGCGCGCGCTTTCGACAAGCCGGCAGAATCGCCGCCGTTTAGAGGTTCCGGACCGGGCTTCGGTTACGGGCGGAAAATGCTCTGCTCCGATCAGCGAGGCTGGGGGGATGAAAAAGGGCTTGCGGTCTCCCGTAAGCCCTTTTGAAACTGGGATGGTGGGCGTGACAAGGATCGAACTTGTGACCCCTACGATGTCAACATTCTTCCCCGTACCGCAAGCCCTGTGTTTCCGGGAAAAGAGCGCTACGCAACATGCGGTTTTCGGCATGCCAATCATGTTTCGTTCTTGTTTACGGGTTCAGCCGTGCCAGGGAGCACTACGCAAACTAGAAGGTCAGGGACGAGGCTAGATTGCGCAGATAATTCGGGCTGAAGCGCGCGTATACCTTTTCCGTGACCTTCGTATTGCTGTGCCCCAGAAATTGGGCAATCTCTGACATGCTGTGCCCGTCCTCTGCCATCCAAACGGCAGCAGAGTGGCGCAAGACGTGCGGTGACACTTCCGGCAGCCCTGCCGCTTTACCCGCCGCCTTCAATCCCTTCTTAATCGACTTCACCCTGTTCCCGGCCCATTCTATTACGAATGGGGACATGGCGCCCTTCTTGGCGTCCAGCAGATCGGCGCGAAGCTGATCGTTCATCGGGACTGCCGCGCGCCCCTTCCTTCGCGTGCGGTCGAACGGGTTTCGAAGATTGATAATCCCCCTTTCGAAATCAACGCGATCCCACGTCAGCTCCAGGGCCGCCGTGCTGCGTGCTCCCGTCGCTATCAGCAGCCGTATTGCAAGGGCGATATGCGGAGAGTTCGCGCTCTCACGTAGCCGCGCCGCTTCGACCCGCGTGATGTGGTATTCTTTCGGGTCTGGCTTTGCCGGTCGCTCTATATGCGGCGCCTTGCTGATCAGGCTGTTGTTCTCAGCCCATTTCAACACCATGCGCAAATGCCCTAGCTCTGTGTGGATCGTGCCATCTTTGATCCCGGCCTTTCTACGCTCCTCGGTGTGAGCCCTGCAGTCGGCGACGGAAACGGCCGAGCCATCCAGATTGGCGAAGCGCGGCGCTAGGGCCTTCCACGTGTGCTTCATAGTAGAAAGGACGGCTAGGCCGTCCTTGTCGAGCACGTAGCTATCCCATAGGGCCTTGACGTTTGTTCCTACCGGCCGAGTGAGTTCCGCGTATCGAGCCGGGGCGCGGCGGGCCGCCTCTTGGGCATCGGTCGTTCCAAGGCGATAACGTCTGCGGACTCCATCCTTGTCGTCCCAGGTGATGCAGAATTCTCCGCGTAGTCGGGTGATACGCCATTCTGGCATTCGAACTTCTCCACGTCTTCTTTTCGGATTCTGAGCAGCTTGCCCCCGAGACGGAAGGAAGGCAATTCGCCCGATGATATCAGGTTCCTTACATGCCGCTCGGAACATTCCCAGCGCTCTGCAAGGCTGGCCGGGGTGAATACTAGCGTCGTCATTCGTCATCACCTCCTTCGCTCACCGCCTCCGGCTTGGGAGAGGGGGTCTCGAAGTGTGGGTCGAAGTCGTCGTAGCTAGGATCGATGAAGCCATCGCCGCCGCATTCTTCGCACGTCTCGTCGCCGTGGCCGCAGATGCAATCACCCGGCCAGCAATCGCAACGGTGATAGCCTAGACCGCTGCATGCTAGGCACTTGGTAAGCTTATCGGTCATGGCTGCTGCTCCTTGGCTGCGAGGAGGGCGGTGCGGGCTTTTTGGATAAAGCGCCACGCGAGAGGGTTGTCGCTCGGCTTCACCGGTTCATACGCAGCAATCTCTTTCAGCGCCTCCCGCATGGCGTCGCGTGCGTCATCGACCTCACCGAGATAGCCGCAGATCGCGTCTTCGATCATCGTGCGCTCGCCATCTGTCGGGACATAATCCCCGCCGTCGCCGCGAAACTCGTATTCCTGAGCATACGAGTGCGGTGTCACCAGCCGCTCTATCAGCTCCCGGCCAACCGGGGAGGGAGAGGCGGAGAGGGCATAGGCCACCTCGGGAAACTCGTCCCACGGCGTTACTCGTCCCGGCTCATATCCGGATACGCCAACGCTGTCTGAGATGATCGCGAGCAACCCCTTAAGAGCAACAGCTAGTTTGTCGTGATCCGCTGGCGACGTTCTCTGGGCCGCTCCCATGTGAATGTTCTTATTGTGCGCCGGAAGGCCGGATGCGTGTTGCGGAAGCGGAATTCCGGTGCATGGGACGTCGCCACAGCATGGGTTAGCTTTGCAATGCTGGCTCATTCGATTATCCCTCCGCGCTGATGGATCATCATGGAGAGGTTGCCTACATCGACGGGATCGCCCTTGTTGACATGCTCTCGAAGCAGTTCGGATAGGAAGGCAATGGAGCACTCGTCGGGATTTTCCCAACCGCCGCGCCCGTCAGCACGCTTCTTTGCGAGCTTCGCTTTCATCGCAACAGCGAAGCGGTCTACGGCGAGATCGTCAGAGTGAAGCCCACTTGGCATAAGATCGATGAGCGCAAGGACGGATGCCCTAGAAACAAGCGCGCCGTCCTCCCCTTGGTCGCGGGTGCAAAGTTTCTCGACCTCGCGGCGAAGCAGATCGATACCCGTCATTTGTACATGGGGCGCTGGCACCCTTACCGGCGCTGCGGGAGGGGTGGATTTAAAACGTTCGTCCGTCATCTCTCACCTTCTTTCGCCTCGGTAGGACGTCTCCAGTAATAACCTTTTGTAATTTTGTGAGGGTTGTTCAGGCACCGATAAATGTGAGCATCCCTGAAACCGTCCCTGGCGGCTTCGCAAACCGATCGGTACTCTCGTGTTGAACCGTCAATGACGCTGATTGCGATAACCGGCCTAACCCGGTAGCCAAGCTCGTAATAAGCGTGGGTCACGTTCTCAGATCTGGTAACCCACTCAAGATTTTCTGCACGATTGTCCGTTTTGCATCCGTTCTTGTGATTTACCTCTGGCCCTTCGCCGTCAACGAATGCAGCAGCGACAAGGCGGTGTACGACCACTCTTTTCGGCTTTCCGTTTTTGTGAAGCTGAACGGGAACATACCCTCCGGCTGTTTTGCTATTCGTCGATAGGTTTTTCCCCGTTCTCAGCGAGCGAACGTTCCCTTGGTCCGAGACTTGGTAAAGACCTTCGAAGCCTTCGATGTCGGCCCACCTCTCGCTCTCGCTCATCTTGCCCGCGCTCCTTGGCGCCCCATGTAATTTGAATGTCGAGGAAAATTGAAAAAGGCTGTCGCGTTCTGCTCTCTGGCACCGTCACGAGGATAGGCGACGACGGCATGATCTCCGTAAGGCTTCGCGGTATTGCCACGCCCGTTACGCTTTATGTCGATGACATCGAGGAAATCCGACCGGCGGAGAAGGAGAAGCCGCAGAGACGGCCGCGAAACTTCTATGACAAGCCGACGTGAAGCGCTCATCGCCCTTCCTTCTCGGCGCCATATGCAGCAAGGGCTGCGTTAAAGTCAGAAACCGTCAGCTTAGACGTGTCGTTCTTGGCCGCCATCGCAAACGGCTTCAACGCTTTCCGTAGCCGCTCAATCTCGCTCTTTGCGGCGTCCAGATCGGCGGGGCGCGTGTAGAGCGGGCGAAGCGTGACACCCTTGTCTCGGTAATGCGCAACGTCCTCGTCATTGACGCGCTGCCAGCCAAAGCCTTCAACAAAGCGTTGCCACTCCACCGGCTCCCCCTCTACCGCCTCCGGCTTATCGAGAAGGCAGGCAAGATCAGCGCGAATGTATTTGACCGGCTCGGCGCCGCATTCTTCGCAGCGGGCGAAAACCGGATCTTGGCACCATTCCCTGCCATGACCTTCGGAGCACTTGCAGTTGAGCCATATCTCTCGGTGGTCCGTCATGTCCGTTCCCTCGCGTTGAATGGCTCTCTCGACTTCGGAAAGCCGCGGCTCTGAATGGTGCTTTTCGACTTCGGCCACGCGCCAATATGCTTCGCGCGGATCCGGTCGGCCTTGCGGATGGCCGCAACATCGTCAGCCGTCTTTGCCTTGTGGCAGGACTTGTGCGCGGGCTTGACGTTGTCGTCGGAGTCGTCTCTGGTCAGTTCCCACGGGACAAGGTGCTCTAGGTCCCACGCATCGCCGACCTTGATCTTCTCGCCGCATAGATGGCATTTGCCGCCGTGGAGGTCGAAGAGGCGAACGCGCTCTGTTCTGGAGAAGGACTTGCGAGCCATCTACGCACGACCTGTCAATTTCCACAGCATCTTCACGATACCGCGCGGGTTGACTGCCGGCCGGCGCAACTCCTCCGCCTTTTCTGCCTTGCGGATCTTCCACAGCGCGTTGTTTATGCGCATATGAGGATGACGGTCGCAGATGTCGTGTAGCATCTTGATCTTCTGGTCGGGTGTCATCATGCTGCTGCCCTCGCTCTTTCCTCGGGAGTTGGCGCGACGTAGCCGAAATCTCTCGCGAGCAATTCCGTGACCGAATTGAAAAACGCGATCATCTCGGGCTCGTCGCACTGCCTGGTGTTGATCGCGCGCGGGACGCCAACCAGAAAGCCGTTGGCGAGGCGGATGGTGTCGACAAAGTTGACTGCCGGCCTGATATAGGCGTCCAGCGCTTCCTTGCTGGGCGCGCAGCCTGTCGCGTCAACGCAGTCCTGCAGGGTCGCCCAATAGGCTTTGAGCCGGTCCAGGTTGCGCCATTGCTTGATTTCGAGCTTGACGCGCTGGCCTTGTTCGATGCCGTCGAGGGCCTGCATGTCGTACTGCATCTCTGGCCGCAACGAGTTGCCGTGGCGGATGAATGCGTAAACGGGCTTCTCTGGTTTCTTCGCCATGGCCCACCTCAGAACGGAAAATCGTCTGGATTGTCGGGGTTGTAGCCGGCCGGCTGCTTGTATCCGCTAGCGTTGCCGCTCTGCTGCCTTGGCTGGCGGTCTCCGCTGGGGGCGTCTAGAAGCGTGAGCGTCCCGCCGAAGGCCTGCAACACGACCTCTGTTGAATATCGGTCGTTGCCTTGCTGGTCGGCCCATTTCCTGGTCTGGATGGAGCCCTCGACGTATACTTTCGAGCCCTTTTTGACGTACTGCTCGATGACCTTGCAAAGGCCCTCGTTGAAACACACCACGGTGTGCCACTCTGTTTTTTCCTTGCGCTCACCGCTGCTGCGATCCTTCCAACTCTCCGATGTAGCGATACGAAGGTTCGCGATTGGCGTTCCTGATTGGGTGCGCCGAATTTCCGGATCAGCCCCAACGTTGCCGATAAGAATTACCTTGTTGACTGAGCCAGCCATTACGCGGCCTCCATGCTGTTTGATGGGTGATAGGCACGGATGCGCTCGACAAGCCCCGCCAACTCATCGTTGAAGCGGTCGATCTCGTCGGACATCTGTTTGATGTATTCGGCGTCCCGGTAGACGCGGACGGTCAAGAGCGGCAGGCGCGGCCAGTAGCTCACAAAATCCCACCATTCACGCTCTGCGAGCCAGATATTGCCTTGAACCTGGGCCTTATGCTCGGGAGGAAGCCGGTTCCGTTCGAGCCGATCGATCTGGATGTGCGGCAGGGCCGTCTTGATCTCCAGCCCTCCGTTCTCGCCTACGAGGCTGTCCGGGCTAGCGCCCTTGTTGCCGTTGCGGATGAAGCCAACGCGAGTAATCTCGGCGGACTCGATGAATGCGTAGGTTTCCCGCGCCTCATCCTCCATGGTTTTCCCGCGGTCCATGTGGGCATTTTTGAAGGTCTCGGCGGGTTCTCCCGTCAGGATTTCCCCAGCTAGGAGGCGCATGTATTCACTGCGCGTCTTTCCTTCGCCCTTTGCCATCACCGTCGAGAACTTGCTTGCCGTTGGAATGCCGAGCCTGGCTAGGCGCCAAGCTTTCTCGCCCTGCTCGATGTTGAAGACCCGCATCATTTCGGCATCCTCGCCTTTTTCTCATTGAGAAGGCGAACTGCCGGTTCGAAGTCGCGAGCAAGCATGTCCGGAAGCGCCGCGATCTTGCCCAACTGGCAGAACTTCACGATGTCGCTTTGTGTCTCTTCGATTAACTTCTGCAACGCTTGGAGCTGTTCTTCGTTGATCCGCTCCTGAGGTGTCTCTCCGCCGGCCGAATTGCCGTCGTCATCCTCGTTCTTGAGGGCAACGTCGAAGATATCGCACTTCAGGTATCGCTTGCCGTAACTCTTCGTTGAGCCGTACGCGTGAGTGTTCGTCTTGTTGGCGTTGCCCTTCATGCCGACGTTATCGAACGGGATATCGGCGTGATACTGTTTGGTGTGGCCGCCCTCGTGCATCACGTCGCAAAGGACGCGGATGTGGTTGTCCTTCGCTGGCGTCCCCTCGCTGAACGTCAGCGAAAATCCGTGTTTCGTGATGATCGGCTGGATTGCCTCGCTGATCGTCTCATACCGTGCATAGCGCGATTTGGTCTGATCGTTGTCGGCATCCCGGACAACCTGAGGCATATCAGCCTGGGCGGCCTTCATCGCCTTGTTAAACTCGACCTGCGCCAGACGCGCCATTTCGCGCTCACGCATCTCCATCAGGCGCTGCATCTTGTCGATGTCTACGTTCGGGTCTCTGGCGGCGCGCTCGATGATATGGAAGATGGCGGCGCTCTCCGACGTCACGGCCGGCGCGGTTTCGATCTCTTCATGTTTGACAACTGCAGACATTAGAAAGTCCTCTCGGTGTTAAAGGGCGCCGGCAAAGCTGAAGCCGAGCCACGCGAAGACCGCGACGGCAAAGGCAAGTTCGGCGGATCTGGTGCGGAGGAAGCGGGTCATGACCGGTCCTCTAGGGCTCTTCGAGCGATAGCTGCCGCGCTTCGTTCAGGAGCTAGGGAGAAATCGAGGAAATCGGCCTTGGCTATTCGCCTCAATGCCTCTTGGGCAGCCGAAAGCTTCTCCTGCAAGACAAGGGCCTTCGCACCTTCCTTGGCATATATTTCTCGAATAGATTTGTTCTCGGCTTCCTTGGCCTCTAGTTCTGCGCCCCGGTCCATTATGACGCCAATCATCTGTTCATTGACTGCTGCTGCTTCGCGCTCCCTATCTACGCAGTTCTGAACCATGTCGTAGATCGATCTGCCTTCTAGCTGCTCGTAGGTAGGCGTGCCGAAGATGGCCCAAATCTTGTCGATGATGGCGTGAGCGTCCTTATTCAAGGACTTGAGGTGTTCAACCTCAGATCTAAGCGCCTCTATTTCATCGGCAGCCACTTCAAATACTGGGTCTGAACTGTTCGGTCCCGATCTCAGTCTCGTTACTGTGTCTTCGTCGGAATGCCTGTGTGAAATGTGCATGGTGTTTCCCTCAAAACATCGGCCCGGCTGATTTGCCCAGCCAGAAAACGAGCGCTGCGCCTATGACGATGCCGATCAGTAGGATGATGATTGCGAGGATGATGCTCATGCCGCGTCCTCCAGACTGCGAGTGCGGGACAGGGCGGAGTTGATCGCCTCTTCCGCGTCTGCGAGGCTGTCGAGCGTCGGGCGCAGGTTGTGCCGCAGGTCATCGCGCCAATGGCGGATCCATGCGAGCTGCATGCGCAATGTTGCCTTGAGGGTTTCGTTCTCAGCGCGCATTAGGATCCTACCTTTCCGAAGCCTTCGGCATTGATTTCTAGGCCATTCGCCCAACTGGATAGGATCGCTGAAGCCAATTTATGGGCCTGAGACTCAAGAACCTTCTTGCTTGAGACAGACTGTTCGTCGTGACCCCTTGCGGCATCTCGCAGCGCCTTGGCGGCTTCTCGAATTCCATCTCCGAACCCCTGTGCATAAACGCCGTCTTCGATCTTCTCGCTCATAGCTGGGCTCCTTCGACTACGGCGCCGAACTGCTGGCGAGCGTTGAGCGTGGAATAGGGCTGGCGGGGTGTCGGGTCTTCGAATTCGCGCTCTCTCATCAGCTCGAAATACGCATCGTCCACCAGATCAGCGGCAGGAACGGCCTCCCTCTGGAATACCTCTGCGTTGCAGCCAAGCCAGAAGCTCAGAGAGGCGAGGTCTGAGTAATTGCTCATGAGGTAGCGTTTCAGCGCATGCTGGCAGTCTTCGTCGCTGCTATTGCCCGAGATCGACACGAACAGTTCCTCAATGCGACCGATCATGATTTGCTTAATGTCGGGGATGCTCATTTGCGTAGCTCCTTGCGTGGGAGATCACTTTCGATATCCCGCCGCTGTGTGCGGGATGCCGAAGGGGATCACTTCAGGCGGGCGCCTTCGCAGCGATCGAACAAATCGGTGAAGGTGAGTTCGCAATCAGCGCGGCCAGCCTGAAGGCGTTCTACGATGCGTGCTCTAGCTTCGCGCTTGACCTGTAGGACGATGGCAGCCGGGATGCCGCGAGCTTCGGTGTTCAGGTAGTTGATGAAGGCTGACTGGTGCATCTCTCGTCTCCGTTTGAGTGAGGCAACCAGATCTGCCGCGGCGTCTTCGTGGCTGCTTTCAATGAGGAGAGAATACCAGAATGGCATAGACAGTCAATACCGTATCGGTATATAAACTTGGTATGAGCGAAAAAAATACCGAGACGACCAAATTCTTGAAGAATCGCGATGCCTGGATTCGGATGGTGGTTAACGATCCCGATCTGGATCACACCGCCGCTCGGGTCGCCGTGCACATAGCCATGCGACTGCGCGCGACCCAGCAATTTTGCTGGCCGACGATAAACACGATTTCTAGAGAGACGGGGGTAAGCAGACGCGCCGTTTCGAGCGCCTTGGATAAATTGTGCGCAGATGACTATAAGCTCATCTTGCGCACCTCAAGGCCGAACGTGGGAAACATTTACGCGCTTAATTTTCCATGGCTGTAGCATACCAATAAGTGCAATGGCTGCTACGATATTGTGGCAATGGTTGCCCTAGAATATACGTAAGCTGAAATACGGAAAGGTTATTTAGTTTATAGGTTCTTGCTCTGAAGGGTAATTGTTAGAAGGGTGAGATCAGGCAATTCCTGCTAGAGCAATGAAGTGAACCGAGACGACGCTTGAAGCGGGAAAACGCAGCTCCTTTTTCGGATTGAGCTGCTCCAAAACAAGCTCGATCGAATTATGTTTCACGAACCTCTTGACGTAAGCCAGTGGCGCTCCATGTTCCTCAAATCTGACTTGAGCGATAACGTAATCGCCCTTCCGAACGCGCCTTTCTGGGTCGATAAAGCAAATCTCCCCGTCCTCGTATCGCGGGGACATGGAGTCCCCTGAAACTGCGACGGCATAGGCGTTATTTACGTGTGAGATAACTGGCGGCGCCATTACCTCGTACAGAATTGTACCGTTCATCAAAAACTCCCCGTCAACTCCCCCAACGGCCTGCCCATAGACCGGGATCTTTCGGCCAAGACCTTCGACCTTACCGCGAATTTCTGCATTAGGAAGATCAGAAATTGACGTGGTCGAAGGCACGGAGCCGATATCGTTAACGGTAGCAATCTTCGCCGGATCACCGAACAGTAAAATTTCAGGGGTTGTGTTGAGAGGGCGCGCCAAGCGCTCTGCCCACTCCTTCGTGAGCTTCCTATCGCCAGCCTCCAGGCGCCTGATTTGCGGCTGAGAAGTTCCGGCCGCATCAGCTAACTGCTGCTGCGTTAAGCCTAATTTCTCGCGGAGAACCCTGATCATCGTCATCCCGGCAAAATATTCCAGATTGATATCGGAATCAAAAACCATATCGGCATGATTTGGTATTGACTGCTTATGCCATTATGGTATGTTGGCGGTATGAAGCTGGAAACATACCTCAAAACCAAGGCCATCTCGCACGCGGAATTCGCGTCTTTGATCGGCACCACGCAAACGTCCGTGACCCGGTACGTGAACGGTAAACGCCGCCCTTCGATCGAGATGATCGACATGATCGATAGGATCACGAAGGGCAAGGTCAAGATGCGCGATTGGTTCAAGGAAGTACCGGAGGGCGTTCAATGAGTTCAATTAGCCTTCTCACGCGCCTCGGCGTTGCCATCGAGAAGATTGGTAAGCGCATTGCGGAGGTCGGTAGCGGTCGCGAGGTTCATGCGCAGACGGCTGACGACATGGGCTACGGCCGCTCCGTCGCCGTCTGCGGTAACGGAAACCAGTCCTATTCTCATGACGCCATTTACAACAGAGCACTCGGAAAACAGGTCAACGAATACTGGCGTAACGCCGTCATCGAAAACGTCAAATGCACTGTTGCCAATCTCGAGTTTACCAACTCTGTCATTTCGGCTCATAGCCAACCCTCTCTATCTGAACTGAATGCACGTTCTGCGCGTGGCTGGAGAGAGTCAAGGAGGGTGATGTGACCTTCCCGATCTCCTCCCATCTTGCCCACGACGGTCATCACAGCACCTCGCGGAGGTCGATATGAACTGGAATTTCGATATTGCAGCCGCCCCCCGCGGCAGGATGGTCACCAAGGCCGTCACCACGAAGGACGGCGACAAGACGTTCGAGGCTTTCCAGCAGGAGGAAGTCATCCTCGCCAGCAAGTGCGGCAAGGTCACTGTGTCCTACTGGATACCAGACCAGGAGCGCTGGTGCATGTTCAAGAAGGGCGAGGAACCCAAGGCTTGGATGCGCTGGCCCGAATGGCCGGAGGCTTGAACCATGAACGCGCTCAATCTCAGCAAGGACGATCGGGTCAAGCTCAAGAACTGCCCTTTCTGCGGTGGCAAGCCAGAGAAGGTCGATTGCCTGAGCGGGCACGCCTTCGTCACGTGCAGTGAATGTCACGCTGAGGGACCGATCGGCATCGGCGAGATCGCTTCCGATCGCTGGAACCGCCGCCACGACGAAACCCCATCCGAATTCGAACGCCTCATCGGAGGAACGCAAAATGTCTGAGCAAATCATTCTCGACCTCCCTGCATTTCTTGGCTGGTCATTCCTGGTTCTCGTAAACGGCATGTTCTTTGGCTGCGGCGTCTATGCGTTCTGCTGCGAGGTGTTCGAGCAGGCTGGATACGAGCCCGTCGATCACGAAAAGGCGCAGACCAAGGCTGATGAGCTTTGGGCGCCGGTTCGCGTGAGGGCCGGCAAGTGAGCGAGTGGCAACCGATCGAGACCGCCCCGAAGGACGGCACGCCCGTTTGGGTTGCTCATACAGCCGGGATAATGGAGCCCGTGTTTTACCGGCGAGAGGCCTGCGGTTTCTGGGTCAATGCATACACAGGTCTTCCCGTCCATTGGAGACCTACCCATTGGAAGCCTCTCCCGGCTCCTCCGAAACAAGATTGATCGCCGCTCCCTCCTCCCCGGCGATCATAGCGGCTGGCTCTGATCCTCCTCCCTCGGAGTCAGCCGCGTCACTTTCAACCGAGGCAGTTTCGAACTCAGCCGCATGACGACTGCGTTTGTAGCGCTACCAAGGCTAACGAAATGACTAAGATCAAGATCGACTTCAAAGCCATCACTCTCTCCTTCCTTAGGGAGTGTTTCGATCTCCGTGAGGAGACCGGATCGCTTATTTGGCGTGCGAGGCCCGTCAGTCACTTCAGGGACGAGGCCGATGCAAGAAGGATAAACGCTAGGCGTGTCGGACGTGTCGCGGGGGTTCTCGACAAGAAGAAAACGAGACTCAGGGTCTGCGTCAACAACCGTCTTCTCATGGCGCATCGAGTTGTTTTCGCCTTGAGCCGGGGTATCGATTTCGAAGATGTACCGCCGATCATTGATCACATCGATGGGAATTCTCTGAACAACCGTCCTTTCAACCTGCGGGAAGCTACTGCGCTCCAGAGCGTCCATAACACCGGTATCCCCAGGAGCAACACGACAGGGTTCAAAGGCGTCCGTAGAGCTGTAACCGAGGGGAGATTTGTCGCCCTGATCAAAGCGGCCGGCAAGCCAGTCCATCTCGGCACCTTTGCAACCAAGGAAGAGGCCGCCGCTGCTTATCGTGGTGCCGCGAAGATCATTCAAGGCGACTACATGAGGCAAGGAATTTGAAGGGGAGCCGGCGCCGGTTTGATTGGCGTCAGCGGCGCGCGGCTCCTGAACGTGAAGTGTGAATGTCCTGTGCATGTGCATCTCCTTCAACAAGGAGACAATCGCACAGGAGGTTCAGGAAATGCCGGGAAAGTCACCCGAATATCTGGGAAAGCTAAAGTACGCAGAGAGCAAGAAAATGGACGATGTAGCAACAGCAAATTTCTTGATTGAAGAGATCGGCGGTAAGCGACACGTCGGAGATATGCTCCGTACGGCGCTCAAGGAGCTGCGAGCTAGGTTCCCTCATAGGTCGGACCCTGAGAACCAATGGACAGAGCGCCGCCTTCGAGGATGGTGGAACAAGGAAAGCCGTATCGTAAAGCACTTCCAGATGGTCGAGCTTTACATGACGGCAGAAGAGCTACGGGAAGCGAGGAAAGAACATGCCGAATACCGTGCCAAGACCGCCCATATTCGTCAGATGGCTCAGCTTGTCTCAGCGCATGAGGATCGCCGCTAAGCTCCGCGAATGGGGTTCGTCGCTTGGTGAATGGATCTGCCCGGAGCTGAAGGGCAGGGACGGCGAAGAATGACCGAGTTCTCCTCCTACGCTGACATGGCAGCAGAGGCCGACAAGTACGTCCACGAACTCGAAACGTGGATGGAGGACCACGGCCCCGGATCAAAGCGGCCCTGGCCAGATCAGAACATAGCGAACAAGCGCCGCCGTCTCGCCTGGGCCGAGAGGATAGCGGAGCTTTGCCGTAGGGCAGCGCAGAGGCAGGGAGAGGCCGCGTGACCGAACGCATGAGCGCAGCCGAATATCGAGAAGGCAAACCGCGGAAGCCGAGCAAGTACGGCAACAAGAAGGTCCGCGTCGGCTCTCACCTCTTCGACAGCAAGAGAGAGGCCCAGCGCTATCTGATGCTCAAGGCGCGCCAAGATGCGGGGGAAATCTCCCATCTAGAGCTGCAGCCGGTGTTTAAGCTCAAGGTTGGCGATCGGCCGGTTCTCATCCGATCCAAAGGCTACCCGAACGGGCGCCAAGCAAAATACATCGCGGACTTCGCCTACTTCGACGGCCACAAGCGCATTGTCGAAGATGCCAAAGGTTTCCGCACGCCTGAGTACAAGCTGAAAAAGGCGATGGTCGAGGCGATGTTTCCCGCAGTCAAGATTGTGGAGGTTTAATTGAAAGAGATCCTTGAAATTCTAGCGCCTGTCCTCGGCGAAGAACTAGCGAAGGACGTAATCGCGCATCGGCGCGGCCTGAAATGCCCTCTCACGGCCCGCGGCGCCAAGGCCCTGCTGAAGCAGTACGAGATGACCGGCAATGCCGTGGAGGCCGCAGAGGAGCACCTTAACCGCGGATGGCAGGGCTTCAAGGCCGAATGGATGCAGAAGGGCAAGAGCTTCCGCGACGAGCGCAACCCCATGCCCGCGCAATCGGCCAACTACGGCCGGCCAGAGCCCGCACACGCTCCAGAGCCCGAAACACCCGAACAACGCGCCCGCAAGGCGGAGATGGCCCGCAGGCTTCGTGAGACGGCAGCAGCTATGAGGACGCACTGATGGAGATCATCCGTAGAAGCGACGTGATAGCCAGTGCTGCCGACCGATACGAGAAGCAGTACGGCGACGGCATATATCCGCAGCACAGCGCAAAGATACCGAAACTTCGTGCGCTTTCAGGAGATCAGGTAACGGCCGAGAATATCAACCGTATCATCGGCAATGAAAGCTGGACGACGATCGAGTGCGACGAATGTGGCGCTTCATCTGAGTTTCTTGTGGGGCTTGGTGAAGACTCTGAGTGGGGCGGACCAGAGGCGTGCGTATGCGAAGAGTGTTTATCGAAAGCGCTCTCCATGCTCATCAGGGAATAGTCATGATCGACCACCCAGCCCGCCAACGCGAAAACGCCCGCAGAGAACGCCGTTCACTCCTCGCAGAAGCAGTGACATTCGAGCGGTTCGCCGAGATGGCAAAGCAGAAGCGGCTCCCTGTTGGATCGGTCTGGCATTGGAGCACCGGAGAGATTTACGGGCCTATCGGGTCCGCTGAGAATAAGGAGCAGAGCAATGCAGCGTGAGTGCCCATTGTCTAGGCGGGAGCTGTCGATCGTGCACCTCATGTCTCTGGGGATGACGGCGAAGGAAATCGCCCGCGAAACGGCCACCAGCCCGAACACCGTCAGCAGCCATATCGTCACGGCTAAGCTGAAAGCCGGGGGCAAGATGACCGCTACCGGTCTTGTCGCCACGGCGCTTAGGGAAGGGTGGATCCAATGAGCCAGCAGGATTGCATCGAGCGCCCGAGGATGCGGCCGGCTCCTCGCACGCTCGGCCACTACGGTCATAACTACCAGACGATTAGCGAGCGCCAGAAGGAGATAATCTGGCTTCTCTCGACCGGCAAAGAGCATCAGGACATCGCGGAGATGCTCGGAATTTGCCTGATGACGGTCACTCGTCACCTTCAGCGCGCCAAAAACGCCACAGGATGCCCGACGACCACGGCCCTTATAGCTCACTGCTTGCGAAGGGGGCTCATCCAATGAACTACCAGCCCCTACAGGCAGAAACATATGTCAGCAGCGCTGCGATGATCAGCGCCTATTCAGAACGGCGGGCAAGGCTGATGACGCCGGCCACCAGGACCTCTGAAGTGCAATCGAAACCGGCTCCGAAGCGGCCGGAGATCGTCATCGTTTACCGCGACAAGAACCCGAAGGATGCGCATGTGCGCTCGTGGGAAGCGTGGAAGGCAATGCAGGGCAGTCCTTGCCGGAATTACATCAAGCGGCGCTGTGAGGAGCTGGGCGTCCCTTACGAGGGCATCGTCGGGTCAAGCCGCTTCCGCCGCCACTGCTACCCCCGCCAGCTCATCATGTGGGAGCTTAAGACTTTCGTGAAGCCATCCATCAGCTATCCGGAATTAGGGCGCCTGTTCGGCGGACGTGACCACACAACCGCGCTGCACGCCGTCAGGAAGATCGAGGCGCAAAGAGCAAAGGAAAGCGCATGAGCACGATGGTAGAGCGCGTGGCGCGAGCGATATGGGATAGCCACGAATTAGGCGACTTCGAAACAGCATCGGTCATTGATAGAGGATTTCACGTCAATGCCGCCCGCGCCGCCATAGAGGCGATTATCCCGTTCATCGAAGAAATCCCGCTTAACAGCCTCACCAAGACAAGCGAGACAGACCCGAAGATGATCTGGGCCATTTCTGCGGACGCCCAGAGACGATCGGTTGTTCGTCATCTCCAAGCAGCCCTTAAGGAGCAAGCATGACATCAAAAGCCTCGAAGCTCAGGATTAAGCGCGCAGTCAGGGCGGGGAGGCCAAAGAAGGAAGGTGTGGAGAGATATCCCGGTGGGCAAATCCGCCATTCCGAAACCGAGAAAGAGGTGAAAGCCGTGGCAATCGAAGCTCTGAAACGGGTTCACGGCGTTGACTATCACGCAAGCGGGTATTCCGGGTACACGCTCGGTCGCCTCTTCATAGACGGCAAGGTCAACAAGCAGCAGCTAGAGGCCGGCGACTACTACGCCGAGCAGATGGCGAGATATTACAGCGCGGTTGGCGTGCCTTTCCCGTCCGCTCGGGCTCAGGATCTGTTCAGTATATCTGGTTTCGGGGGAGAAACGACCGCCGAGCAGGCAAGACGTGCCCGCGCCGCTTCGAACAAGATGATGGAGCTGGAAGGCGTGTTGCTTCGGTGCCAAGACGGCCCACGAGTAAAATCAACCGTCTTCAACGTCTGTGTAATGGACTACGAGGGCATGCGTACTATGCCCGACACACAATTGTTGTGGCTAACTCGGGGGCTGAACGCCCTGATATGGCATAGGGGACTTGTGGTTGAAGGTAAATCAGGCTAATAAGGAAATTACATGATCGGACCTGCGTCCGACAGAGGGCACCAATAAACCCCGCACGGTTGCCGCCGTAGCGGGGTTCCCTTTTGAGGAGGTGCGAATGCCCGCATACCTCGTCCTCCCCTACGACTCCGGCCCTCTCGGCCTCCCCGGTATGCAAGCCCTCATCAATGAGAAGGCAGCAGAAGGGTATGCGCTCCACCAGGTAATAGAGCGCAGCACGTATCACTGGGTACTGTTCTTCAAGCGCCAAGAGGCTTAACAGAGGAGAGCATTCATGGCCGGCAAGAAGAACTGGATTGCAGGCGCCATCAAGAAGCCCGGCTCTCTCCGCGCCACCGCCAAGCGCGACCACCTCATCAAGGGCGACCACCTCATCAAGGGCGACCAGAAGCTCTCCAAGTCGGATATCTCCCAGCTAGAGCACTCGGGCAGCGAAAAGACCCGCAAGCGTGCTGAGTTGGCTATGGTGCTCGCGGGCTTTCATAAGAAATAGCACCCGTTCCGTAGAAAATTCATATCGCGAAATGCAATGGCCTCACCGGCCAGAAGGAATAATTTTCCTAAACCTCTCCTCTCAGACCGGAGAATAACAATGCTTCGCAATTCGGACGTAAACGGCTACATCGAGCCGCAAATGGCATACGTTAGCCCGCTTGACGGGACCGCCGTAGTAATTGACCCGATGAACGCGGATAGCGTCCTGTTCAGCGAACTGCGCCGAGCCGGCGAGATGATCCAGGAGTTGCGTCGCGAGGTTGATGCTCTGAAGGGTGAAGAGGGCCGGAGGCGTTACGAGGCTAGCGTCTAATGGCTGCGCGTGGTCGTAAGGCCGGTTTCCGTATGTCGGACGAGCACCGGGTTAAAATACAAAACAGTAATATTCTCAATTCCTTGATTGAGCACGTCGAGGGGAAGAGAGATATGAACGCTACGCAGGTTTCTGCGGGCCTCGGGTTGCTGAAGAAGGTTTTGCCTGATCTCTCGTCCGTTGAGGTTTCCGGCGAGGATGGCGGCCCTCTCCAGATCGTCGTGAAGAAATTCACCCTTGCCAACGATTGAACTGCCGAACAACTGGCAGCCGCGGCGCTACCAGTTCAAGCTCTGGAACGCATTACAGAACGAAGGCAAGAAGCGAGCCATTGAGATTGCGCACCGCCGATGGGGCAAGGATGACGTTATCCTGCATCACACGGCTATCGAGGCTCATAAGCGCGTTGCAACATATTGGCACGCTCTGCCGGAATACACACAGGCCCGTAAGGCAATCTGGAATGCCGTCAATCCGCATACGGGTAAGCGGCGCATCGATGAGGCTTTCCCTCAGGAGCTGAGAGAGAAGACCGTCGATGACGAAATGTTCATCCGGTTCAAGAACGGCTCGACATGGCAGGTGATCGGCTCCGATCGCTATAACGGCCTTGTCGGTGCTGGCGTGGCCGGCGTTGTGTTCTCTGAGTGGGCGCTCTGCAATCCTTCCGCATGGGGCTACATCCGCCCGATGATGGAGGAGAACGACGGCTGGGCTACGTTCATTACCACGCCTCGCGGTCGCAACCACGCCAAGGCCATGTACGACCTGGCGAAGGACAACCCTCGCTGGTTCGCTGAGATCAGTAGCATCTATGACACGAACGCTCTCAGCCAAGAGCAGCTAGACGAGTCTCTGAAGGAGTATTGCGCTCTCTATGGTGAGGACATCGGCCGTGCGCAGTTTGAGCAAGAGTATGAGTGTTCATTCAATGCTGCAATTCTCGGCGCGTTCTATGCCCGCGAAATGGTCGCCGTGCGCAGAGAGGGACGCATTGCAGATATCGAGGCGCTTGATCGTCCAGTCCATCGGGCATGGGACATCGGCGTAAAGGACGATACGTCCATCTGGTGGTTCCAGGTTGTCGGCACGCAGGTGTTCATCCTGGATTGCTATTCGGCCTCTGGCGTCGGTCTCGATCATTACGCAGACATCATCGAGCAGCGCCGCAAAGAGCACGGATGGCAGGACGGCGTTGATTTCGTCCCGCACGACGCTCGCGTGAAGGAGTGGGGAACGGGTCGAACCCGCGTCGAGACGATGCAGGGCTATGGGCTCAATCCTCGCGTTGTGCCGATGGCCTCGAAGCTCGACGGCATCAACGCAGCTCGCAAGACGCTGGCCCGCGCTGTGTTCCATCCTCGCTGTGAAGATCAGGGCGTCTCTGCTCTGGAGCAATACCGCCGCGAATGGGACGACGACAAGAAGACGTTCAAGGCGAACGAGGTGCACGACTGGTCATCGCACCTGGCCGACGCCTTCCGATATCTCTCGATGGCTTGGCAGGACATTCCAGACGCTAAGCCGGTTGAGAAGCCGCACGTCATGGCAACGACCGGCGACATTCTCGCGCCCCAACTGAACTACAAGCAGAAGAGCAGGCGCTAATGGTCAATTACTCCACCACTGGCGACATCGACACGATGCGCGACCCCGACGAGCCACGTTCGGCTCAGATCGTGTGGGAAGCCATCTGCAAGGCCAAGGAAGAGTTCGAGCCGTACCTGCGTTATTGCGACATTATCGACCGCCTCGTGTCTGCGTCTGGCGAGCTTATGCTGCAGCGGGGCTATTTCTTCAATGACCAGGAGTTCGACCTGCTTTGGTCGAGCCTGGAGATCCTGAAGCCGGCCGTCTACTGCAAGCCTCCGATGGCCGTCGTTGCGCCACGGTTCAATGATCGTAACAAGGTTGCGTCGGTTGCTTCCGAGCTTCTGGAGCGCTGCCTGAATTCGACATTCGAGCGTACCGACTTCGATCAGACGATGCTGGAAGTGCGCGATGACCTGATCATTGCGGCGCGTGGATCGATCCGCACGACGTATGAGACGGACGACAACGGCAAGCAGGTTTGCAACGATCACGTAGACCGTAACGACTTCCTGCATGAGCCGGCGCGTAAGTGGAGTGAAGTCGGCTGGGTGGCATTCGCGGCCTATCTCGACAAGAAGGCATTCAAGAAGCGCTTCCCGAAGGCTGACGCCGATCAGGCGCAATACAACGTCCAGCGCGATCCGAACGACCATCACCGCGTTGACACGGTAGCGAAGTGCAAGGTGTGGGAAGTCTGGCACAAGGCCGACAACCGCGTCTATTGGGTGACGGAAGGCATTGAGACATTCCTTGACGAGCAGAAGCCGTTCCTGGATCTCGAAGGCTTCTTCCCTTGCCCGCGTCCTGCCTATGGCACGAAGAAGCGCCGCACGCTCATTCCTGTGCCGGATTATGTGCGTTATGAGCGGCACCTAGAGCAGATCAACACGCTCACGTTCCGCATTTACAACCTGCTGACGTGGATCAAGGTCAAGGGTCTTATCCCGGCTGGTGGCGAGGTGGCGCAGGCTGTCGAGACGGCTCTG
Organism: Sinorhizobium sp. GQ132; assembly: GCF_059758575.1. Taxonomy (NCBI): domain Bacteria; kingdom Pseudomonadati; phylum Pseudomonadota; class Alphaproteobacteria; order Hyphomicrobiales; family Rhizobiaceae; genus Sinorhizobium; species Sinorhizobium sp. GQ132. The sequence continues at coordinate 190,545 of NZ_JCAXDX010000005.1, forward strand.
GCGAACGTCGAGGATGACGTTCTGCTTATTCCGGTCCCGGGCGCGGCGCTGATGTCTGGCAGCTCTGGCACGGCTGGCTTTGTGCAGTTCCTTCCGCTGCAGGAATTCGCGGCCACGGTCACGGAACTGCTGAATGCCCGTCGCGAGCTGATCAACAATTTCTATGAGCTTTCCGGCATCTCCGACATCATGCGCGGAGCGACCGAAGCCGAGGAAACGCTAGGCGCCCAGCAGCTCAAGAGCCAATACGGCTCCGTGCGTGTTCGCGAGAAGATTGACGAGCTGCAGCGCATTGCCCGCGATAGCGCTCGCATCACGGCAGAGATCATCGCCGAGAAGTTCGATGCTGACACGCTCCTCAGCATGGCGCAGATGCAGATCCCGACCAAGGCCGAGCTGAAGGCCAAGGTGAAGGAGCTGGAGGCTGCGGCCAAGCAGGAGATGGATTCTCTCGAAGAGCAGGCCATGCAGGCGGCAGAGCAGGCCAAGGCGTCTGGCGAGGAGATCGATCCGCAGGCAGCCGAACAGCAGTTCAACCAGGCTCAGCAGCAGATCATCCAGAAATATCAAATGCAATTGGACGAGATCGGCAAGCAGGTTCCGATTGAAGACGTGATGTCCTTCCTCCGCGATCAGAAGGCACGCGCCTTTGCGATCGATATCGAGACCGACAGCACGATCATGACGGACGAGCTTGCCGAGAAGCAGGCCCGCGGGGAATTCCTCACAGCGTTTACGGGCGCAAGTGCTGCGGTTCAGCCGCTTCTCATGGCTGGTGAGCCAGGTGCGAAACTAGCTGGCGCAATGCTCAAGTTCGCTCTCGCTCCGTTCCGTGCAGGCCGTGAGCTTGACGGCATGATTGACGACTTTGTCGAAGCCGCTCCCGCTGCACTGGCTCAGGCTGGCGGCAGTGACGGTGAAGCAGCCCTCGCAGAGGCCAATAAGCAGCTTGCACAGGCCGAGCTTCAGAAGGCAGCCGCACAGACCGAGAAGGTGCAGGCGGACGCCGCTCTCAAGATGCAGGAGCTTCAACTCCGCACGGCAGAGGCGCAGGAGAAGGCCAAGGCCGATCAACAGCGCTTTGCACTGGAGATCGAGGACTCGCGCGGGAAGATCGCCGAGACATCAGCCAAGATCGAGAAGATCTATGCGGACATCCAGCTTGCCGAGCAGAAGCTAGGCATCGAGGCCCATCGCGAACAGCGTGAAGACCTGAAGACCGCAGCAGATATCCAGCTTCGCCAGACCGATCAGCAGCTAAACGCGGTCAATCAGGAGCGTGACGCCCAGATGGGCGAGCGCCAGCAGTCGTTCCAAGAGCGGGTAGGCGAACGGTCGGAACAGCGTGCGGATCGGCAGCAGGACTTCAGCGAACGTCAGGGCGAGCGTCAGCAGACGTTGGCCGAACGGCAGGCTGAGAAGGATGCGCAGAATGCCAAGTAAGTCTGCCAAGCAGGCCCGCTTCATGCAGGCAGCGGCCCACAACCCCTCATTCGCGAAGAAGGCCGGCGTTCCGGTCAGCGTTGCCAAGGAATTCTTTGCCGCCGACGCGCGCAAGGATCGCCGCATGGACATCGCCAAACACTTGACGAAAGGACGCTGACATGGGCGGCATTCCCGTAACCATTACCGACAAGGGCGTTCCTGTCTCGCTTCAGGGCGATATCCCGGCGTCGGCTATTCCGTTTGGCTCTCCCGGAGATCCGGCTGGCCCGCTTGGTCCGGATGGCAAGATACCGACCTCGCAGCTTCCCCCGCTTGAACACGATATCGCACGCGCGGCCACAGAAGCCGAGATGCTGGCACTCGCAGTCACTTCGCCGGCCATCTGCATTCGTACCGATTTCACGCCTCCGCATGTGTTCTATCTCGTGGCCGATCCCGGCACGAACGCCGCGAACTGGGAAGACACTGGCGAATTTGGCGCGAGCACGGCTAATCCGTCTGTAACGGTTGGTCTGACGGCGAAGAATGGCACGGCTGACACCATCATGCGGTCGGATGCTGCGCCGGCTCTCGATCAGTCCATCGCGCCCACTTGGACGGGTGCGCATACATTCACCCAAACCACTAACGTCTTGCAAGGCGGCGGGAATGGCGTTGCTATCGCACCTAGCGCCAATGGCGGCACGCCTGCGATTTCAGCTGTCGGAGCGAACGGTAATATCAGCCTCGATATCTCAGCGAAGGGCGCGGCAGGGATCAACCTCAAGAGCCCGACTGCTGTAACCGGAACATTCAGCACGACGGGGAATGCTACCTTTAGTGCTTCTGCCACGTTTGCTGGCAATGTTGCGGTAGCCGGTCAGCTTGGTTCGTCCGCAAACACATCTCTCCCTAGCCCGACGAATAGCGGTATCAGCCTGGGCGGCGCTCCCACTTGGGCGATGCAGCAATTCTATGATCAGTCGAATACGGCAAACAACCGTTCGGCGGATCTGCTGTTTATCTCCAATTCGATCAAGTTCCGGTTTGCGAATGACGCCCGCAACGCCTTCACAGACGTTCTGTCTATCAATGGTGGCCAGGCGCTCGGCGTAACTGGCATTACGTCCACCTCCGGTTCTGGTGCTTGGGCGCACGTTGGTGCATTCAGCACGACAGGAACGCAAACCATCCTTCCGGCCGGCGGCAATGGCGTTTTCATCGCTGGCGCTATCTCAACGGGCCTTCCGCAGATTGGTGCCACGGGTGCAGGGACTGATATCGGTCTAGACATCTCTGCAAAGGGGACTGGTGGCGATATCACACTCAGGGCGGGTGGAATTGTTCGCCTCAAGCTGGCGGGGGCAGGAGACGCAACCTTCTCCAACACGGTCAAGACGGGGGAATATATCGTCGCAAATCTTCCGGCTGCCAGCCCTGCGCTGAAGGGCGCTCGTGCATTCGTCACCGACGCTTCGAATCCTACATGGAATACCCCTGTCGGTGGGGGAGGAGCGAATACAGTGCCTGTGTTTTGTAACGGTAACAGTTGGGTCTGTGGCTAACAAGGAGAATTGAAATGGCAATTGCAGATATTCGGAAAATGATGGCGGTAGGCGTCCCCGCCGAAACTGCCAAGGTGATCGATGAAGTCGTGACGACCGCGTCGGGCGGCGCTGTCGCATGGGCTGACGTGACTGGCACTCAGGCGGGCGTTGAAGCGGCTGTGGCGGCTAAGACCTCGATCGCAGCACTCGCCAACCTGACCGACAACAGCGGTGGCACGGCGTCTGGCACGATTGCTGTTGTGGGCGCGACGTATAGCCAGACGGAAGTCGCTAACGCCATTGCCTCTCTCGCTGCCAAGATCAACGCGATCAACGCGGCTCTGAAATAATGGCTAAGGTTTGGCTGGATCTCGGGAACGGCCGAAAAGTCTTCCGGTCTATCCCGGAAGCCGCGCCGGCTCGCTCGTCCCTTCCCGTTCCCATGCTCTCGCTCGATACCATGCCCGAAACGCAGTCCATGCTTGACGGCAAAATGTACACGTCCAAGTCCGAGCTTCGGAAGACGTACAAGGCAGCCGGAATGATCGAGCTGGGCAATGAGCCGATGAAGGAATTCAAGCGGCCGGAGCGTGATCGAGCTGGCGACCGTGCTGCCATTGAGCGCGCTATTGCCGATGTAGAGGCGGGACGTGCTCCGCCTGTGCTGACTGAACTGCCGGTCTAATGAAGGTGACGGGCAGGGCTTGATACCTGCTAACGCTTGGTTCGGAATCAAGCGTTTCCCTTGAAATGCTACTTGCCCTCGAAAAGATCAGCTCCGATAGCCAATCTTCCGAGTTTTTGACAAGGGCGTGTCCTTCCACGCTGCCGTCACTGCAATCCGTATATCACAACCTCTCAGACAGGTGAATCCATGACCAACGAATCCACGACGGTGGAGGCGGATGTCACTCCGCTTGCCTCCGACTCTCGCGTTATTGACGATAGCCAGTCCTCAAATGCCCTCGGCCGCGGCGTCCACCTCCCGGAAGGCGAGCAGAAGCAGGAAGACGCAAAGCCGCTCTCCACACGCGAGGCCATCGCCAAGGCTTTTGACGACAACCAGAAGGCCGTCGAGGAGAAGGCCAAGGTCGCTACCGAGGACGCAAAGGCCAAGGTAGCCGAAGCGGAGAAGGCGCCGAAGGTCGAGAAGACGCGGGCAGAAGACGGGAAATTCGCCAAGGCGCAGACGGAACAACCTGCCGTCGATGCTAAGGCAGACAAGGGCGCGCCCGAAGCGGCCGCAAGCGAGCGGGCAGCGCCAGAAGGCAGGGAGTCTGAGGCCCAGCGCTATCGGGAGCCGCCCGCTCGTTTCCTTCCCGAGGCTCGCGAGAAGTGGGCCAATGTTCCGTCCAACATCAAGGCGGAGTTTCATCGCGTCTCGCAGGAGATGGAAGCCGAGACGGCCAAATATCGCGAGTCTCACGAGGCTTACGAGCAGGTGCGCCAATTCGCCGAGCAGGCAAAGGCAAGCGGCACGGATCTGAAGACGGCGCTGCAATCCTACACGAACATCGAGAACCTGCTGCGCTCCAACCCGGCGCGCGGCGTGGCGGAAGTCCTGCGCAATATCGGTCTCACTCCCGAGCAGTATGCGCAGCACGTCATGCAGAACCCGCAGGCGCATCAATTCACGCAGCAGCAGCCCCAGGCTCAGCAGCCGCAGCAGCAGTCCAACCCCGAGATTGAAGAGCTGCGCCACGAAATTCAGTCGATGAAGGCCCAGGCGATCATTCCGGTGATCGACCGCTTCATTGATGAACACCCCGATTATCACGCCCTTGAACCACAGATCGAAGCGATCCTGAAATCTGGCGTGATTGAGCAGATTTACGGCAATGGCTTGTCGCCCGTGCAGAAACTTGCAGAGGCGCATCGGATGGCTGGGGGTCGCTCCCCTTCACAATCCGTAGCGCAGCAAGAGCAGCCCGCGCCTGTCCAGAGCCAGCCCGCGGCCCGTCCTGTCGATCCTGACGGCCAGAAATCCATCAAGGGCGCTCCAACCAACGGCCAGTCCTCTGAGCCGCCGAAGCGCTTCAAATCCAATCGCGATGCACTGGAAGCGGCTTTCGCCGCCCACGCTCGCTAATCCCTAGAAAGGTAAGGCTATGGCTGGTCCGATCATTGCAGATCGCAATTACCAGCAGGTCCTGACCGCCGCGCTCGCCTATCGCCAGCGTGAAATTCAGGATCTGGTTTTCAACTCCACCCCAGTATCCGCGATCCTTCGTGAACGCGGCATGTTCAAATCCTTCACCGGCCCGGAAATCCGCGTCCCGCTGACGATCGACAAGCTCGAGGGTCAGTGGTTCACTGGGTACGACAAGCTCAACAACGAGCCGAAGGAAATCCTTAACTCCGCGCTCTTCACCCCGAAGAACCTTGCCGTGGGCTTCTCGCTCTCCGGCACTGAGCTTCGCGGCAACGAAGGTCGCACGCAGGTCATCGACCTGTATGAGGCATATCTCGACAATGCCCAGGACTCCATGCGTGACGAGTGGGAAATCTCCCTCCACGGCGCTGGCACTGGCACTGGCGGCCGTGAAATGGTCGGCTTTGGCGGCGCTCTGCCGATCATCCCGACTGCTGGCGTGTATGGCGGCATTGACCGCGCACTGCACACCATCTGGCAGCCGTCTGTGTTCGACGCGGCAACCGACTTCACCGCTCTTGGTGCCACCGGTTGGGACTCGACCACGGCACGCGCCATTGTCGAGAACGTCACTGCACGTCGCTCGAAGGGACGGCGCTATCCGTCGATCTGGATCGCTGATCTGAACTCCTATCAGGCCCTCTCGGCCTCGATGGTGGCAATCCAGCGCATCACCCGCGATGGCGGTGGCGAACCGACTCTTGGCTTCAACGGCCTCGAAGTCGCAACGCCGGTTGGCAACGTGACCTTCTACTGCGCAACGGGCGTCGGTTCGGTCATGCCGGCCAACACCTGCTACTTCATCGACCCTGACGGTCTCGAAGTACGCTTCATGGCTGATTACAACATGGTCCCGCTCTTCCCCGGCCAGGGCGCCATGCCGATCAACCAGGATGCATACGCTCAGTACCTCCTGTGGGTCGGCGAACTCATCCTGCGCAACCCGCGCTTCTCGGGTCGCCTCATCGCAACCCCGACCCCGTAAGGAGAACAGAACATGGCTATTGATCATGTTTTCCGCGCTTCGCCGGATCTCGGCCCAGCGCTCACGATGGTCTACGATGACCCGACGTTCTACGATCAGGCATCCGTGACCCTTCCGTCGTACCAGCTCGGCACTGTCGTTCGTGGTAGCGATGGTGGAGAATACTTCTGGGTGCAGGCTTCGGCCGACATCGCAGCGACCGCAACCACCGGAACTCAGGTGACCATCACCTTCCCGGGCTACACGGTCGCAACCGGCGCTGGTGGCTTCTACACTCCCCCGGCCACGGCAATCACCAACGGCCAGTTCTTCCACGTGCGCCGCGGCGCCTGGAACGCTGTCCCGGCCTGATGGCCCAACCATTCTGACAATGAGGGGCGCTCTTAACGGGGCGCCCTTTTTCTTTGACCTCAGACAAGGAACCCAACCATGACAGACATTCAACCCGGCTTGCCGGAAAACGTTCGGCTGCCCTTCGAAACGGCGGCTAACCACACGATCACGGCATTCTTCAAGCACGGCTCCTTCCTCAACGTGGCCCAGTCGGAAACGGCAGGGAAGCCCGTCTATGACCTGAAGGAAGTCGTTGAACTCCGCTTTGCCGGCGACCGCAACTATTCTCCCGTCCTCCCTGCCGACTCGATGTGGCGCAGGGTCGGTGACCGCGTTGTCACCTATGCCGAGCGCTTCGCCGAGCAGTATCGCGCCTTCCTCATGGGCGACGATCAGAAAGCAGGCGGCACGGCTCTCGAAATGCTCGTGGATTACGGCATCACGCCGGCCCAGCTCTCCATCTGCCGCGCGCTGAAGATCTACAGCATCGAAGCCCTTCATGCGATCGACGGCCCGCAGATCAAGGCTCTCGGCATGTCGGCCAACCAGTTGAAGGCGATGGCGCGGCGCTGGGTGGAAGATCACGCGAACCGTTCCATCGAGTCCACCAACACCGAAATGGACAAGCTGAAGGCAGAGCTTGAACGACTCAAGGCGCTTATCCCGCCCCATGAAACACCGCCGGCAGAGATCGATGCCCTCCTTTCCGCGGCCGACAAGGAATTCGAGGCGATGACGGAAGCCGAGTTGAAGGCCTTCATCAAGGACAAGACGGGCGCTGCCCCTCGCGGCAATCCCTCTCATTCCTGGCTCGTCAATGCTGCCAAGGAGCTTGCCGCATGACCATTGAAACGCGGACTGTCGAGAAGGGCACACTCGTACACATAGGCGGGATCCCCTTCCGTCTGGAGGAAGGTGCGAGGCTCTCCACCCACGAAAACAACTGGGACTTGGCGTTTGAAGATTTGGAAACGCCATCCGATGACTGCTCCGCCAGCGAGGCTGCCCCCGAATGACCATCCTCTCCGCACTGCAGAGCGCTTCTGTCCGCCTGATAGGCCGGAAGCCCACCACCTTTTTCTCCAGCACAGAACAGTTCGAAGTGGAGCTTGTCGACCTGGCGAACGAAGTGGCGAAGAGCATTGCGGATGAGCACGACTGGCAAGGACTGATGAAAACGCATGAAATCGTCGGGGACGGGACCACAACGGCATTCCCGCTTCCCGACGATTACGACCGCCAGCTTCTCGATACCAACATCTACAGCGCCACGAATTGGGCGTGGGGTTACCAGCGCGTCACGCGATACGACGAGTGGCAATATCTCGAAGTGCGCAATTTCAGCATGATCACACCGGGATGGTGGATCCTGCTTGACAATCAGATCCAGTTCCTTCCGGCCCCGAAGGATGGCGACCAGGCGAGATTTCTCTATATCTCCAACCAGATCGCGACTGACGTTAACGGCGATCCAAAGTCCTCGTTTACCGCGGACGGGGACAGCTTTTTCGTTGATGAGCGCTTGCTCACCCTTGGCGTCATCTGGCGCTGGAGAGAACAGAAACGGTTAGACTACTCGTCCGATCAAGCCAATTTTGACGAGCTATTCTCCCACATCTCCAATCGTGACGCAGGCGCCAAGCCGATCTTCACGACCGGCCGCCGCTGGCCGGGTATGCGCTTCAGAACCTCGTATCCCTGGACGCTCGGCGGTCTCTAAGTTTGGAGAGTGAATGATGTTCATGCGGGCCGCCGTCCAACCGAGACCAGCGCAGCGTATTGCCAATACGGCGAAGTTTCCCGCTCCTATCGCGGGATGGATCCAGAACCAAAACATCGGCGCTCCCACGTCTGGCCCACAGGGTGCGATGGTGCTCGAGAACATCTTCCCGACCGCGATCGGTGGAGAGATCCGGCGTGGTTCGGCAATCTATGCCACGCTCGGAGGCGGTGACTCTGATGTTACTGCAATGTTCACCTATAACTACGGGAACAATAAGCATTTCTTCGCCTCAACGGCCACGACCGTCTACGACATCACGACCATTTCCTCCCCGATCAATTACCAGCTCGCGGATGAGGGCGGCGATAACCTCATAACCGACCTAGGCGATTATATTGGCCAACTCTCGACGGCAGGGCTCGAAGTCATCCAGGGGATGACGGGCGGCGATTGGATCGATGCGCAGTATTCGACAACGGGCGGTAATTACCTCGTTATCGTCAATGGCTCCGATCCGATGCATATCTTTGACGGGACGGCCTGGTATGCCATCACGGGAGATCCGGTCAATCGCCTGAACTACGACGCAGAGACAGCCCCTTTCACGGTCGGTCAGACGGTTACAGGCGGGACTTCGGGCGCTACTGCTACGATTGTGCAAGTGGTCGACAACGGCGCAACAGGGCATCTCATCCTTGGCGCCATCACCGGAGGACCGTTTCAGGACAACGAGCCCATTACGGATGGGGCAGGCGGCGCGGCGACGGCTGACGGCGCTAACACGCAACTGTTTGGCGCTATCACCGGCACCAAGCCAGATGGCTCTGCGCTTCTTACCAGCGATTTCAGCTATGTGTGGACGTATAAGCATCGGCTGTTCTTCATTCTGAAGGATAGCCTTGACGCCTATTACCTCCCGGTGGACCAGATCACCGGGGCGGCAACGCTTCTCCCGCTTGGCTCCGAATTCAGCCTTGGCGGGAAGTTGTTCATCGGCTCGCAATGGTCCCTGTCTGCCGGCGATGGCCTTCAGGAAAGCTGCGTCTTCATAACGGATGAAGGCGAGGTGGCAGTCTATAACGGCGACAATCCGGCCACCGCTACGACGTGGTTCAAGAACGGTCGCTATCAGATCGGCAAGCCGAGGGGACCGAAGAGCTTCATTCGCGCTGGTGGCGATCTGATATTTGCAACAAATATCGGTTTCGTGCCGTTGTCCCAGGCTGTTCAGATTGATTTTTCGGTCCTGGCGGGCTCGGCTGTATCCTATCCGATCGAAACGGCATGGAATGAAGCCGTTCAGCTCCGAGCAACGGGATATTGGGACGCGATAACCTGGCCTGAGAAACAGATGGTGCTCGTGTCTCTCCCGACAGAGAACGAACAGCCACCTTCCATGCTGGTCACGAATGCCAGAACGGGCGCTTGGGCGAACTTCACCGGTTGGAGTGGGACTTGCTTTGAAATATTCAACGGGCGGCTCTTTTTTGGTTCGCAAGATGGGAAAGTGGTTGAGGCTTGGGTTACCGGTCTCGATCAAGGCCTCCCGTACACGGCCACCTATGTCCCGCTCTTCTCGGACTTCAGCGACTCCGGCGCCCAAAAGATAGGACTGATGGCGCGGGTTCAATCCCGCGGCCCATATTCCATCTCTCCGCAGATGAGCACGCAATCCAATTGGGTTGTTAGCCTGCCTTCTCCTCCCGCGGCTACTCCGGTTCCGGAAGGCTCAGAGTGGGGCGTCGGCATCTGGGGCCAAAGCGTATGGGGAACGCAGCGCGCCAAGATATGGCAGGGAGAATGGCAGTCTGCCGGCAACATCGGCTATTCGCTCGCGCCGGCAATGCAGGTCACGTCTGGGTCGATCATCCCGCTTGATGCGGAGATTATCGCCCTGGATTTCTCGTTCCAGTCTGCCGATTGGGGATCTTAGTGATCGTTACTGATGAGCGTGTCGCCCGGTTTGTGAGCGAAAAGACCGGCGTTGCTTTCGTGCCTCCTTACACGGTTATGGGAATTGAACGGGACGGCGAGGTTATAGCCGGCGTCTTGTTCAACATATTCGAGGGGGCGGACGTTCACATGTCCGTCGCCGGATCTGGGTGGACTAAGGGCTTTCTCGCAGAAGTCGGCCACTACGCTTTCGATATCCTCAAATGCGAGCGCATCACGGCATTAACAGAGCAGCCGGAAGTGGTTCGCTTGGCTGAAAGGCTGGGCGGACAGGTAGAGGGTTTGATGCGAAATCACTTCGGTCGGGGGCGCAACGCTTTCGTTGTCGGGTTCCTGCGCGATGAGTGGAAATTCTGATGGTAAACTACTCCGCCATGATGTGGCGTAAGCCATTGAAAGGATTATAGAATTGGTTTCTTCACCCAAAGCGCCAGATCCGAAAGAAACAGCTGCTGCGCAAGGCGGTATGAACCGCGATACTGCCATCACGCAACAGCAGCTTAATATGGTGGATCAGGTCGGCCCGTATGGGAACCTGACCTACACGCAGAACGGCGTGAACCGGTTCCAGGACTCGAACGGCAAATGGATCGAGACGCCGAAATACACGGCGACCACGACCCTCACGCCCCAGCAGCAGGCCATCCTCGACCAGACGCAGGCCGCGAACCTGAACCTCGGCACGATAGCCAATGAGCGCTCCGCCTTCCTCAAGGACTATCTCGCCAAGGACTTCGACGTAAACGCCGCGACGGAAGCCAAGATCAACGAACTCGGCTCCTCCCGCCTTGACCCGCGCTTTGCCCGCGAGCAGGAGGCTTTGCGCACGCAGCTCATCAACTCTGGCATTCGTCCCGGCACGGCTGCCTATTCAGCGGCGATGAACGACTTCGGCCAGACCAAGAACGACGCCTATAACCAGTTGGCTCTCACTGGCCGGCAGCAGGCATTCCAGGAGGCGAGCTACGAACGCGCGCAGCCGTTGAATGAAATCTCTGCGCTCCTCTCTGGCGCTCAGGTTCAGCAGCCCAATTTCGTCAGCACGCCACAGACCAGCGTCGGCGGGGTCGACTACACCGGCCTCGTCAATCAGCAGTACCAGAGCAATCTCGCCAACTCGCAGGCGAAGATGGGCGGCTTGTTCGGGCTGGCTTCGGCTGGCCTTGGCCTTTTCTCCGACCGCCGTTTGAAGACTGACATTGCCCGCGTCGGCAAGCTGGATAACGGTCTCACCGTCTACAGCTACCGCTACAAGGGCGAAGCTGAAACCCAGATCGGCCTGATGGCTGACGAGGTGGAGCGCGTCGTTCCTCACGCGGTTAACGAAGACCCGAGCGGATTCAAGCGCGTTCGCTACGATATTGCGGTGGAGATGGCCTGATGGCTGTAAGCGACTTCTTCGTTTGGGGGCAGGGCGGCACCAAGAAGACGCCCGACGAGATTGCACGCGAACGGGAAATGGCTGACGCCATTCTCATGCGCGCCGGCAATACCGATCCTGTCGGGCATTGGACGCAGGGCGCTGCGCGTGTCGTGGATGCCCTCGGGGGCGTTCTCAAGGAACGACGCGCCGCGGCCGGAGAACAGGAAATCGCGGGTGTCAACAAGAACCTGATCGCCAGCCTGTTGAGCGCGGGCTCTTCGGCTCCCGCTTCGGCTCCCGCCACATCCTCGGCTATCCCGATGACTTCTGCCGCGGGTGAGGTGTCGGCCACGGCTCCTGCCCCCTCTGGCGCAGGCCTAACGGACGTTTCTGGCGTCGAAGGCTATATCAGAGAGGCGGCGGCCAAACGCGGCATTGATCCAGATGTGGCCGTTCGCGTAGCGCGCTCAGAAGGCCTTGGCCCGGGCATTTGGCAGAGCAAGGTCATCAACAAGGCCGGGAAGCGTGAAACCTCGTACGGGCCGTTCCAGTTGCTTGTCGGCGGGGGTCTCGGCGACGAGTTCCAGCGCATTTATGGCAAATCCCCTGCCGATCCCTCGACCGTCAACCAGCAGATTGACTTCGCTCTTGATAAGGCTGCCGAAGGCGGTTGGTCGCCATGGTATGGCGCTGCCAAAGTCGGAGTAGGGGCGAGAACTGGCCTTGAGAACGCTCGGCCGCTCGGCTTTCAGCCTGCAGTAACGGAAGTTGCGAGCGCATCTCCTCAGACGGCGACTGATGCGATCGAGACGGTAGCGCCTTCCGGCTACGTAGACCCGATGGTTAGCGCGCCAAATTACGACGCTGCGGCGGCAACCCAGCCCGTTGCGCCGCCGCTTGACGCCCTGCGGGAAGTCGCCTCCATTCCTGTAGCCGAAACCATCGCAGCGCCCGCACCAGCCCCCGTTCAGGTCGCCCAGGCATCCGGCATCAACCCCGCCATCATTGAAGCCCTCACCAACCCGCAGGCTACTCCAGAGACGCAGCGCATTGCCGCCCTTCTTCTCCAGCAGGAACAGGCTAAACAGCAAGCGGTTCAGGAGATGCAGCTTAAGCAGGCCGATCCCGCGTATCAACTCGGTCTTGAGAAGCTGCAACTTGAAAACGAAGCTCTGCGCAATCCTCAGCCGAAAGAGACAGACGAAATCCGAGAATACAACTTCGCTCGCTCTCAGGGTTTTGAAGGCACGTTCGCCGATTTCAAGCAGCAGATGCGGAAGGCCGGCGCAACGAATGTAACGACGAACGTCGGCGAGGGCGACAAGTTCTATGAGAACCTGGATAAGAAGAATGCCGAGACATTCGCTGCCATGTCGGACAGCGGCGTGCAGGCGCGCAACAAGATGGTTCAGATCGATCGCCTCGACGCCCTCCTCACGCAATCCCCGCAAGGCGCAGAGGCTGCCATTAAGCAGACGTTGGGCGATCTAGGTATCCCAACAGAAGGACTCGACTCCATCCAGGCCACACGCGCGCTTCTGGAACAGATGGTCCCGCAACAGCGCCCGCCTGGCTCCGGTCCTATGTCTGATGCTGACATCGCCATGTTCCGCAACTCTCTGCCTCGCCTCATCAACCAGCCCGGGGGCAACCAGACCATTCTCCAGACCATGCGTGGCATCGCGCAATACGAGATGGAGATGGGCCAGATCGCCGATATGGTCGCTGATCGGGCCATCACCCCGACAGAAGGCCGGCAGAGGATACGTGATCTTAAGAACCCGCTTGATAACTACAATAAGATCCTCAAGCAGTTCGGTACTCAGAAGCAGGACGCCGGGAGCCCCCCGGAGGGGATCGACCCCGCCGATTGGGAATTCATGACGCCGGAAGAAAGGAAGCTGTTCCAATGACGCCAGAACAGCAGAAAGCCCTTGCTTTGGCGCGTGCTCGTCGCCGTCGTCAGGAGTCTCAGGGTGCGCCCTCGGCTGCAGGTGACGGATGGACTGATACTCTGCAAGACGTTGCGGCTTCTGGCGCGTCTGGCGTTGCTCGCGGCGCGGCTGACCTCGTGGGCCTTCCCGGCACCCTTTCCGATCTCGGCAAGTCCGGAATGGATTGGCTGCTGCGGACGGGATACGAGACGGCTACCGGGAGCGCTCCCGAGCCGGGAACGTTCTTCGCCGGCATGTCGGGTCTTTCCCCTGAATTGCAGGCGCAGACGCAGAGCCCTGTAAGCGGTCCCCGCGCGCGCGCTGGCCTGTCCGCGGTGACGGGCGGTGCATCGGAATACGACCCTCAGACAACGGCAGGTGAATTCGCCGGAACGGTCGGAGAATTCCTTCCGGGTGCTGCCGCGTTCGGTGGCATGTCGCCTTCCAATCTCTTGCGCTTTGGCGTTCTTCCGGGAACGGCAAGCGAGGCTGCAGGGCAGGTGACGGAAGGGAGCGAAGCCGAGCCCTATGCAAGAGTTGCTGCCGCGTTGGTATCGCCGGTTGCTCCTGCGCTGGTTTCGCGGGCGATCACCCCCATGCGGATTGCCCCTGAGCGGCTTGCTGCGGCAGACGTATTGCGAGCCGAAGGTGTTCGCCCGACCGCAGGCCAGTTGACGGGAAACCGAAACCTGAAAGCGATGGAAAGCGAACTCGGGGGAGGGGCAACTGCCGCTCTCCTCGATGACCAGGCAGCCGCCTTCACGGATGCGGCTATGCGTCGTGCAGGCGGGCAAGGTCTTGCTACTCCCGAGAACATGACGGTCATGAACGATCGGCTTTCGACCGGGTTTCGTGACATCTCGGCTCGAAATGTCCTTCAAGCAGACGGACAGCTCGGGCAGGATATCGGCCGCACTCTGAACACGTACCGGCGCGTCCTTCCCAGTGAACAGCGCGAGATAGTCCAAAACCTGGCAGACGATATCGTTACGCGCTTCCGCGCTGGCGGCGGCACGATGCCCGGAACCGACTATCAGACGATCCGTTCGAGGCTCACCAAGACGGCTCACAAGGCCCGGAATTCGGACACAGAATTCGCAGACGCCATTCGCGGGCTTCGGAATTCCTTGGATGACGGAATGGCCCGTTCCGTAACTCCGGAGGATGCGGCCGAATGGGCTAGGCTGCGGCGTGAATACGGGAATATGAAGGTTCTTGAGAAGGCAGCGACCGGGGCGGGCGAGAATGCGGCCCTCGGTAGCATTTCCCCTGCCAAGCTGCGTCAGGCGGCTGTTTCCGGAAGGAGCGGCCAATATGCCCGAGCAGAGGGAGATTTCGATGAACTGGCGAGAGCCGGCGAATCCCTCCTGCGTCCTCTCCCGGATAGCGGCACCTCAACGCGGCTCAATGCGCGCACGCTCGGCGGCGTCATGGGCGTGGGTGGCGCTGGAACGGGAGCGCTTGCGGGCGGTCCTGCTGGGGCAGCATTGGGCGCCTTGGCGGGTGTAGTCGCTCCAGCGGTCGCCGGTCGAGCGCTTATGTCGCGTCCCGTCCAGGCTTATCTAGCAAACCAACTTCTCGGGCCCACGCGTCTAGGTGACCCACGGATGGCCGGCGTTGTCGAGGCCCTGATAGGCCAGCAAGTCGCCGCCCAAGAGAAAGCAAAGCGGTTGCGAGACCGGTAGCATACCACGCTGCCATTCCGCCAACGACGCCAATGGCGAGGCCGTCCGCCTCCCATTCGTATTCAATTGCTAAAACAATAATCGACCAGAAGATGGCCGCTTGGAAGAGCTTCCAGCCCATCAAATACCTTTCCTGAAAATCTGAATCCTACACGACCTCAACAAGCCTCGCAATCCGCGGGGCTTTTTGCATTGGGAACAAGCTATGCCCTTTGACAGCAACGGTAACTACAGTCTCCCAAACGGCTACCTAGCCGTTTCAGGCCAGACAATATTAGCAAGCCAGCATAACCCGCCATTGCAGGACATAGCCGCAGCTTTAAGCCAAGTCGTGTTGCGCTCAGGCGTGGCCCCGATGAATGGCAATCTTTCGATGGCCGGGTTCAAAATTACCAATGCGGCTGTCGGCGTGGCGGATGGCGATTATGTCACGATGGCGCAGCTCAATGACGTGATTGCGTCGGTAACATCATCGACCGTTCCAACGGGCGCCGTCCAAGGGTTTCGCCGCACGACGCCCCCCACTGGGTGGATCAAGGAGAATGGCGGTACTATCGGGAGCGCGGCTTCTGGCGCAACCAATCGCGCTAACGCTGATACCGAAGAGCTTTTCACTCTTCTTTGGGAGCAGTTCAATAACACCATTCTTCCCATCCAAACCAGCGCCGGGGCTGTAACGACGCGAGGTGCTTCCGCCGCGGCAGACTTCGCCGCTGCCAAGCGCATGCCGCTTTTCGATGCCCGCTCAAGGTTCTTGCGCGGGGCAGATGATGGCCTCGGCTACGACAGCGCCTTGACGGTAGGCGCCACCCAGGACGACGCACTGCAGAACATCACGGGGCGTTTTACCTCAATCCGCAGGGCTGACAACGGCGAGATAATCGACGGTCACGTTGGCGCTTTCAAGGATGGCGGAACGACAACGGTCGCGAACACGGTGCAAAACACGGCACCCACCCTGCCGGCCCGGATCACTACTTTCGATGCCTCATTGATAGCCAGGACGGCCACAGAAACGCGCCCGCGTTCATCCGTCCTCCTTTACTGCATCAAACTCTAAATAAGGTCCCCCAAATGGTTGATATTCGGATTCGGGACCTTCCCGATGCGTCTCCTGCTGTGCCCACGGATTTTGTGGCCATCGACAACGGGACCACGCGTAAGGTGCCCATTGCCGATCTTGTGAGCGCCGGGCGTCCCCTGGCCTCTCAGGCCGAGGCAGAGGCGGGAACAGACCCCACGAAGGCCATGACGCCTTTAACGACGAAGCAGCATGTAGATTCTCGCCTTGGCGTCGATATCCAACAGCACAGCGCCAATCTGGACACCCTTTCCGGCGTCGTCCCTGGCGCGGCTGGGACCTCGATACTGGCTCTTGCGCTGGCCGCAGATGTCCGAAACTTCCTCGACACGGCTCCTTATGTCGCAACGCGCACGGCCCTCAAGGCGCTGGACACGACAAAGGACGCGGTTGCCATTCTGACGGAGACGGGACGGGAAGGAATATTCAACTGGAAGACGGGTGACTTCTCAGCGCAGATCGCTGCTGACACACTCGAAGGCATATATGTCAAGGCGGACGCCATTGCCGCGACTTCCGGGGCGTGGGTGCGCGTATACTTCGGCGCGGTAGATCCGAGATGGTTCGGGGCGCTCGGCAACGGTGTTGCGGACGACACCGCCGCATTTCAGGCTGCCGTAAGTGTTGGGAGAAACGTCGAGATTGTCCCGCCGTCAGCCAAGTATGTCTTGACGGCTCCTGTCATTGCGACGACCCCGACAGCGATTACTAGCACCGGATATGTCGAGATCGAGCAGACCACGGCAGGTGTCCCCGCCTTCATCTCCGATACGAACAATTTCACCTTTGATGCCGATATCAACATCATTTCGACGCAGCCGAAGCCAGGAACGGCATCAAGCGGGCCGTATCGAGCCGGCATCGTCTACCACTCAGCAATTCTGCAGGTGAACGGCGATGACTTCACTGTCAACGGCCTGAAAACGTACAACTTCACCGCTGGTGTTGGTTTCCACGGAACGCAGGCGGGATCAACGGGGCTTGCCGAGCGCGCCAGGGTCACAAACTGCTATTTCGATAAATACGACTTCGGGATTCTGGGACGCCAGTTCGACGGGATGTTCCTTGACCACCTCGAGGGCCGGGACGCTGAGGAGACGGTCGAGCCGGGACACATCGTCTATATCACGGATCGCAGCGCCCAGCGTTCCCGGGGCCTTATCATTAGCAACATCTACGACCTCGATAACACGACGGCCGAGACGCTAAAGGTGCGCAATGTTGAAGGGTTCGATATCAACGCAATGGCTTCAGAAAATTGCGTTCGTGGTATCGCGGTAGGGTTCTCTCGACTTGGGGTTGTTCGAGGCGGTACCATCAATATGGCGCTTAATCCCGCCGATAGCCAACAAGGCGGCGTGGTTATAGACGACTCAGAGGAGTTAACTTTTGTCGGCACCACCGTCGATATCCCGGCTGTCGTTGCGGACGTATCAGGCTACGGCATACGGGTACGCACCGATCTCGGTACCTTCGGCAACAGAAACATCACGTTTATTAGGCCAATGGTCATCGCCACTTGGACAAACGCGGGCTCGAATTCATTCAGCCCGTACTTCTCTCAAGGCAATAGTGATGTAACCTTCCTGAACCCGAAATTCGTCAATCGCGGCACCACGACCCCGTCGTGGCCTATCCGCATCGATACGGGATCTGACAACGTCAAGATCATCGAGCCCGAGTTGACCACCTCCGCAGCTACGGACCAGACTCGGTTCATCCGTAACCGGCCTGGGGCCACAAACACGCGCGTTGTGTTCAGCCAAGCTCTCACCCCCGCGTATGTTGCAGCATACGTCGCCGACGAAGCCGGAACCTGCATTGTCGAGCGGCCCCATAAATGGGAAATTATCGCGCATTCGGCAGTGGCGGCTTCACACACCGGCAGCACAACAGAAACAACTCTTGCCACGATCACGATCCCGGCTAACGCGATGGGGGCAAACGGTAAACTCCGTATCACCACGATGTGGTCATTTACAGGAACGAACACGAAAACATCTCGCGTCCGCTGGGCCGGGGCCAACCTTCAGGGGATCACGGCCACCACGCAGTTGAACGCGCGCTACCTTTGTGAGATCGAGAACCGGAACGCGACCAACTCCCAAGTTGCCGCACAGGGCAATTTCTCTGGCATCGGGGCGGGCGGCGGAGCGGCGCTCACCTTCACGACCGACACAACGGCCGACGTGACAATTCTGATCCAGGGCACGCTCGCCGCCGCCGCTGAAAGCGTCACGCTCGAAAGCTACACCGTCGAACTTTGCAGGATACCGTAATGGAAATCAAACCTATCCTCGAAAGCGCATTGGCAATCGTAGAGTCCGCATGGACAGACAAGGGAAAGGCGGTAGATGCAGAGGGCGATATCGTCCTCCCCTGGTCGGAAAGCGCGGTCGCCTGGAATTCTCAGGGCGCGATTTACAAGGCGGTCGGGAACGACCTCGGGACCGTGTTCCCCCTCCGTGCGCTGGCCGCTGAGTTCAACCTTGCGAACATCGATTTTGCCGATGTGGATAAGATATACGGCAAGGACGCCATTATTAGCGCCTACGAAAATGCAATCGCCAAGGCGACATAACTTCACAATTAAACCGTAGCGTGTTAGGCCCTCTCTGCTTTGGGGAGGGCTTTTCTTGACAGTAGCAATATCGAAAAAGAAATGGCTCCCGGCTCTCCGCCGAGTAGATGACTCTGCGACCAGAGCCGGCGTCCACTATGCGAACGGGCGCGGCACCTTTGCCGACATCGGCCCAAACGGTGTGTCGCCAGACCCACTCGGGGCTGCATTGACGTATGTCTATGAGGGGATGGGGGTTGCGCTAGCATCCACCAGCATTGCAAACCTTGTCAGTTCAATGCGGGAGCTGGGCATCCCGGTCGAGGCAGACCTTGGAGCGCTCGGGACAACAGTCGCGATGGGGAACCTCCAGACCCCGCGACTTCCGGTAAAGGGTGCTCGCCTCCTGCCAATTCAGTCGAAGGTGACTCTTCGCAACGGGCGAGCGGTCATCGAAAGCACGCGCGACGATACTGTCGATACCCTCACCGACGAGGCATTGAAGGCCCGAGCGATAGACGAGATCCTCGAAAATCTCACGGCCATCGCCGAGAAACACGAACGCATCGTCCTCGAAATGACGGGCGGCTTGGACAGTCGCGTGACTCTTGCCGCTGCAATGCATCTCGGCCTTCATGAACGGCTAGATTTCCTGACGCGGGGAGGCGCGGCACACCCCGACAGGATCATAGCCGAACGTGTCGCTCACGCCTTCGACATCGACATGATAGTCAGCCCATATGCGGAGGACTTCGTTTCTGAAGAGCAATTCAGAGCGAACTCCGGGTCCTGCGCCGGGGTGCGCTGGCTAGATGACGTAGCGTTCAGGATGCGCAATCGCCGGGATGGCTTCGTCGTGATCACCGGGGCGATGGGCGAACTGTGGCGCAATTACTATTGCGAGGTCCAATACTACAAAAAAGGCCGGCGCAATGACTTCTTCAGTCAGCCGATGACCGAGGAAGTCGCCCGGGAAATGTTCTCGATCTTTGGGGGACGCCGGCATTTCCTATGCGACCAGTCGGCGGCAGAGGATGCCTTCGTGACGGAGGTCTGCTTCCATCAAGGGACAATCGGGGCCTGCCTGTTTGAGCACTACGTGAGATTTCGAAATCGCATCCATTATGGCGGGGCGGGAGCGGCGAGGGCGCCTTACTTCGCATCGGCCGATCCGCTCTATTCTGTGTCGGCATATGAACTGGCGCGGCGTAAGGATGCGGAATGGCAGCTTTTCGGGGAACTCTCCTTCGAGATTATTGACGCGCTTTTCCCGGCGCTCAATGCCTTCCCCCTCGCGGAGAAAGAAGTCGCTCCTATCTTTTCGTCCGCCGCAAGGGAGAGGCGCTTTATCCACGGTCGCAAGCCCATGCACGGCCTTAAAGGCAGGGCAGGCATCCGTAGTGTAGACCGTTTCCTGTTGCCCAGAGAGAAGGCCAACGACATAGCGGCGGATTATACCGCGTCCCGCCTTCACTTGCTGGACGGGTTTTTGACCCCGGCCATTCTTGAGATGATAAAGAGCACCGACGACACGAAGAAGAGATACGCACTCGGCCGCGCTGTCTCGTCGGCTGCCGTGTTCATGGACCTGATCGCCTCTTAAACTTCAGCGCCGCCACACAAAGCGCAATGGCGGCTGTAGCTGCGTGGCAGTTCTCTATCCCGTCTAGCACCGCCCTGCCTTGATCTTGGTCCCAGCTACAGCCACCGGCAATTCCGGGGGCGATAGCCCGCGCCAGATCAAAGGCGGCATCGAGATTACCCGTATAGGCAGGAACGGGAGCCGGGCATTCTCCGGATGGGCTGGCCCACTGCACATGCGTTCGCGTTTGGCCTGTCTTCTGATCTTCGATATCGACCGTTCGTTTCTCGTAGCCGATCAAGGTTGCGATTTGCCCGTCTACTGGCCTGCTCGGCGCGGTGAGCGCTTCTAGCCGCGAAATAACCAGATCAATATTGAACATGCAAGCAACCCCTCCGAATTGAGAAGGGGTTGATATCCTATTGTCCCATCCCCATCAACGAGGTGACCATGCCCCTCAGCGACGAAGAGTTGCGTGAGGCTGTCGTTGCGTTCAACGCAAGCGGCGGCAACAAACAGAAAGCGGCCGACGCGCTCGGCATAAGCAGGGAGACATTCCGAGACAGATATAGGGCAGCGGAGAAGAAGGGGATTGTGAACCCCGCCATTGTCGAGTTCCCGGACCTCGTCGACGAGAGAGAACCGATCGAAGAAGTCATTGACCGCATGACGCGTAACTTTGAGAGGGCCAAGAAGGCGAACGACGCTCGGAAGTGGTTCCCGATCAAGATCCGGGACAATAAGCCGATCGGCATTCTATTCGTTGGCGATCCGCACCTCGATGACAACGGATGCCATTGGCCCTTGCTCCGAGAGCACATCGACATCGCCAAGAACACGGAAGGAATGTTCGCCGTCAACATCGGCGACGTTGGGAACGATTGGGGAGGCCGGCTCATCAAGAAATATGCCGACCAAGACACATCGGTACACACCGCAAGGCGCCTCGTGGAATGGCTTCTCCTCGAAAGCGGAGTGTCCTGGCTGGTTTGGCTTCACGGCAATCACCAGCACATGGGCGACAGTTCAGCGCTTCATGAGCAGATGAACAAGCGCTATGGAACCCAACGAGTTCCGATGTTGGACTGGGAGGCTCGGTTTACCCTCCAATTCGCCAATGGAGTCGAATTCCGCATCAACGCGGCTCACGACTTCGCAGGCAATTCCATGTGGAACCCAGTTCACGGCGTCGTCAAGGCCGCGAAGTTCGGGAATGACATCGATGTTCTCGTTTGCGGCCATAAGCACAATTGGGCCGTCAGCCAGTGGGAGCAGGCCGAACAGGGAAACGCTCCCCTTATGATCCGCGTCCGCGGGTATAAGCATCTCGACGGCTTTGCAAGACGCATCGGGAAATACGAGCAGGACGAAGGGCAATCCATCTTGGTCGTGTTCGACCCCAACGCCACGACGCAAGCGGCCCGCTGTCAGGCATTCGTGGACGTGAAAAAGGGTGCCGAATATCTCGAATGGCTGAGGCGCTGACATGGACCAAGCAAAGCAGATCAACACCCGCCTCCACATCCGCGTGAGCAAGGACGGGGCGAATACGTATTACGAGCTGATGGACGGCCCCATGAAGCTCAAAGACGTTTCTAAGGCCGACATCGTTGAGATGCTGATGCAGTTCGCATCGAGCCTCCGCCACTGACGCGGCGTTATACCCTTTCCGCAAATCCAGTAATAACCAGGAACATCTCATGGACCGCAATTTCAAGCGGGCGCTTTCGCTCGTCCTGAAGCATGAAGGCGGATGGAGCGACCATCCGAAAGATCCGGGCGGCGCGACCATGAAGGGTGTCACCCTCGCGAGCTTTCGCCAGTACGTGAAGCCAACGGCGACCAAGGCCGATCTTCGCAGGATCACGGATGAGCAACTGGCGACGGTTTACCGCCGGCACTACTGGGACGCCGTGCATGGCGCGGAGCTTCCGGACGGCATCGACTACGCCGCATTCGACTTTGCCGTGAACAGCGGCCCCTCTCGATCCGCCAAATACCTGCAGGCCGTCGTCGGCGTTACGCAGGACGGTCGGATTGGCCCCGCCACGCTGAAGGCCGTCAGATCTAAGCGGGCCGCGGATGTAGTCAACGCCCTGTGCGACAAGCGCATGGCCTTCCTCAAAGACCTGAGCACATGGAAGACATTCGGTAAGGGCTGGACCCGCCGTGTCTCCGATGTGCGGGCCGAGGCTACCCGCATGGCCGGGTCGGCGCCGTCGATGCCCAACGGAAGCAACCCGCCCGCATCCGCCAACTGGCTGTCCCACATTCTCGCAGCGCTCTTCTCGCTATTTAAGAGGCGTTAATCAGCGCGCCTCGTTATTAAAGGTGTGTCTCCATGACAATTGATCTCTTCATCCCAATCCTCCGCCAGCTTCTCCAGGTTGTCGGCGGCATCCTCCTTGCCAAGGGCTATTTCGACTCCGCCACGGTGGATGCATTCGTCGGGCTCGGCGTCAACATCCTTGTTCTGGTCTGGTGGCTGTTCGACAGGTCCAAGATCAATCGGCGCAACATCATCAACAAATATATTGCGGATCGGGCCGAGTGATGCTCCTCGCCCTCTTCGTCCGGATCAAGGGATACGCCGCCGCAGCGCTCGGCGCCGCCATCTTCCTAACCTTCGCCTATTTCCGCGCCCGCCAAGACGGGAAGAACGCCGCCATGCTGGAGCAGGCCAAGAGGCAGGCAGAAGCAATCAAGCAGAAAAAGGAAACCGACGATGAAGTTGATGGCATGTCTGACGCTCGCCGTCGCGATGAGCTTTCTAAGTGGCTGCGCGACAAGTAGCGGCGACTTCTGCCAAATCGCCAGCCCCATTCGCCCCTCTCTGAAGGACTCCCTGACGGACGGAACCCAATCGCAAATTCTCAAGCTGAACCGCTACGGCGAGAAGGCTTGCAAGTGGAAACCGTGAAAGGACTGCGCAGATGAATAAGGAGTTCGCCTTCTACCTTGGCGCCATCGTCGCGCTGTTCCTTCTGCTTCTCGGTTGGCTGTTCTCGACGCCCGACGCCATCGCTCGTTTCGCGGCTCCGGATTATCTGAAGACCGAAACGACCTTGGTCAAAGTCATGCTGAAGGACGGGCACGGTTCCGGAGTCCATATCGGCAACGGGTACATCCTCACCGCGGCGCATGTCGTTAAGGACGCTAAGACGGCCACGCTGAAAACGAAAGACGGCAAGATCCGCCAGGCTACGATCCTCTGGGCGAACAAAGAATACGACATAGCTCTCTTGCGCTCCGCAGACACGAAGATGGACGCCGCGGCCCTCGATTGCCGACTTGCGCAGTCCGGCGACTTCATCACCTCATACGGCAACCCGCTGAACGTCGAGTTTGCCGCCGCCTTCGGCCGTATTGCCGGCGAGCCCCGCAAGTTCGGTCCTTGGCAATCGGTGTTCGTCACGGACATTACGACCGTCATGGGCCAATCTGGCGGCCCCGTCTTCGATGCTGATGGCCGGCTGATCGGGATTACGGTCGGAGTTATGGGGGCTCCGATGGGTTTCTCTCATTCGCTCGTCGGTTACGGCTTCGTTGTGCCGTCGTCCAGCGTCTGCGAATTGCTCGCCCGAGGTGAGCCGGCATGAGCCCTGATGTAGATACGCGAGACAGAGTTATTCGAATGGAGACAGAACTGAAGGCGCTAAAAGAAGACGTGGACAAAATGGGCGCCAAGGTAGACGAGATCCACACTCTGTTGACCGAGGCGAGGGGCGCACAGAAGGCCGTGCGGTTCCTCATCTGGCTATCGGGAACGTCGGTGTTCGTGTGGGTGGTGACCTATTACAAGGCGATCATGGCGGTGATAAAAGGGCCGTGAACCTCAGCCACTCAAGGTTCAGTGAACCTGTAGGGAGATACGCAAAAGGCCCCTTGCGGAGCCTTCAACGTGTTGATTCATAAAGAAAAAGGATGGTGGGCGTGACAAGGATCGAACTTGTGACCCCTACGATGTCAACGTAGTGCTCTCCCGCTGAGCTACACGCCCATCCGATGCGGCGCATAGACCACAAAACCGGCGCCCGCGTCAATAGGCTCTTCGAAGGTTTTTTGACAGAAATTGCGCAAGGTCCGCGCGCCATGATTTCAGGGGGACCGGCACTCTTTTCGGACCTCCTGCAGATGCGGCGGGCGCGCTAACGCATTGAAATAACGAAGCCGCCCTCGATGCTGGTGATCGAGGGCGGCTTAGAGGCAATGCTTGCGCGGAGCGCGTCTCAGGCTTGGGCGAACGGGGCGCCGGAAAGCTCGGCGCACATAAGATCGCTGCTCAGGCCGCCAGCATCTTGTTGACCTCGTTGACGAGGTCGCGCAGGTGGAAGGGCTTGGAAAGGACCTTGGCATCCTTCGGCGCCTTGGAATCCGGGTTCAGCGCAACGGCGGCGAAGCCCGTGATGAACATCACTTTCAGGTCGGGGTCGAGTTCGGTCGCGCGGCGCGCGAGCTCGATGCCATCCATCTCCGGCATGACGATATCGGTCAGGAGAAGCGAAAAGGGTTCTTCGCGAAGCCGGTCATAGGCGCTGGCGCCGTTGTCATAGGAAAGGACCTTGTAGCCAGCCTTTTCCAGCGCCTTCACTAGAAACCGGCGCATGTCGTTGTCGTCTTCGGCAAGGAGGATTTTCGCAGTCATATCTGGCCGTGGCTACTTCTTCTGGATGCTGGTGAATTGCGGCAGCTCAGCAAACCGCAACATGGTAAATATCTGGTGAACGGGCGCGATCAAGTCCCTTGAACCAGCGGGCGGCCACTATGGACACAGAGGCGACCAACTGGCAACATGATCTGAATAGCAAGAACCGGACATGGTAAAAAGGGTTCCGATGGGGGAAGCGGTTAAGTGGGAGTTTTTCGAGGTTCTGGAACCCGCAAGCCAGAGGATACCCTTCGTTTTCAACTCGCCGCATAGCGGCCGGCATTATCCCCAGTTCTTTCTCGACCAGTCGCGCCTTGATCCGCATTCCATCCGCCGCTCCGAAGACCATTTCGTCGATGAACTGTTTCGCAGCGCCACGTTTCTGGGGGCGCCCTTGCTTCGGGCGCATTTCCCGCGCGCCTTCCTCGACGTAAACCGCGAACCCTACGAACTCGACCCGCGCATGTTCGATGGCGCCTTGCCGCCGCACGCCAATATCAGTTCGATGCGTGTTGCCGGCGGCCTTGGCACCGTGCCGCGCCTCGTCGCCGAGAATATGGAAATATATCGTGGCCGTTTTCCGGTCGAGCAGGCGCTCGAGCGCATCGAGACGATCTACAAGCCCTATCATGCGACGCTCAGAAAGCTGATCGCCCGCACCCATGTCGAGTTCGGGATGTCGATCCTCATCGACTGCCACTCGATGCCGGGCAACGTGCACCTGCCGGGAAGCGGCCATCGCCCGGACTTCATTATCGGCGATCGCTACGGAACGAGTGCGGCGGCGGAACTGTCCCGGGTGGCGGTGGAGCTTCTGGAGCAGCTCGGCTACGCGGTCGCGCGCAACAAGCCCTATGCCGGCGGCTTCATCACGGAACATTACGGCCGACCGACGCGTGGACTGCATGCGCTGCAGATCGAAATCAACCGCGGCCTCTATGTCGACGAGGCAACCCTGATCAAAAAGCCGGGATTTGCGGCACTCGAGGCCGACCTCGCAACCTTTATCGCGGCGCTCGCGCGGCACGTCGAGGATTTCGCCGCCTATCTGCCGCTGGCAGCGGAATAGCAACGCGAAAGGGCTTTTGCGTGCCCGGCGGCGCAACGCTGCTCAAAAAGAACCGCGCCAGCGGCGCGGTCAAGTCTAGGGAGGAAACACCCAAGGAGGGTATTTGCAGCCACGAGTGACTGCAGAAAAACTGTAATGCTGCGCTGCACAATTGTCAAGATTCGAAGACGCAGACTTTCGTATCGGTACAGGGCGCCGTCTTCCGGCGTGCCTCACTGAAGCGGCAGCCGACGTCGGTCCGTTGCCTTTCGCTGAATTTCGTCTATTCAGATCGAACCTCCTTCCTCGCAGAGAGCGACATGCTGCCCGACCGTACCTTCTTCGACCGTCTCGCCGACGCCGCCAAGGCCGAAACCATGCCGCGCTTCCGGGTCGGCACGAGTGTTCTCAACAAGCTCGAAGGCGGCTTCGACCCGGTGACGGAAGCCGACAGATCGGCGGAGGCCTCGATCCGCGCTTTGATCGAGAGCAGCTTTCCGGAACACGGCATTCTCGGCGAAGAGCACGGCAATATCGGCCTCGACCGCGAGCTCGTCTGGGTCATCGACCCGATCGACGGGACCCGCGCATTCATCTCCGGCCTGCCGGTGTGGGGCACGCTGATCGGCCTCTACCGGAACGGCAAGGCCGTCATGGGGCTTATGGATCAGCCCTTCACCGGCGAGCGATTTTTCGCCGACGGCGAGAAGGCGCTCTATCGGGGACCCGACGGAGAGAGGGTGCTCGCCACACGGCCCTGCCGTGCGCTTTCGGATGCCGTCCTGTTCACGACATCCCCGCACCTCTACACGGGCGAGCTCAAGGAACGCTTCGAGGCATTGCAGGAGAAGGTGCGGCTCTTCCGCTACGGCTGCGACTGCTATGCCTTCGCGCTGCTCGCAGCCGGCCATGTCGATCTCGTCGTCGAATGCGGCCTGAAGCCCTACGACGTCGGCGGGCTCATTCCGCTGATCGAGCAGGCGGGCGGAATCATCACCGACTGGAAGGGCGGGCCGGCGGAAATGGGTGGCGAAATCATAGCTGCCGGCAGTCGCGAATTGCATGCGCAGGCGCTTGAGGCCCTCAAGGGCCGGGGTTAAGCCTCTTCCAACTGTCGCGGCAGGGACGCGGGATCCTCGGCATCGGCGCCCGGCAGGAAGGCCAGGATCGCGGCCAGCGCCTGGGCGCGATAGCGGTCGGCCTCCTGCAGGAGTTCGTGCCGCGCTCCGTCGATCGGGATCAGATGCCCCGCACGGAAATTGCTGGCCAGCCGCTCGACCGGTAGATACGGCACGAGCTTATCGGCCGTCGGGGCGAGTATGACGGCGGGTATGGTGATCCTCGTCAGATGTTCGTGCCTGAGGACGCGCCGGATCGTTTTGAAAGCTTCGCTCAGCCAGCGGGCCGTCGGCGGTCCGACCCGCAGTTGCGGACGCGCATCGATGAGCGCCAGGTTGCGAGCGTAGCGCCGCTCGTCCGCGGTCAGCACATTGCCCTTGAAAGGGGTACGGTTGCCTTTGTCGGCGCTCAGCGGCAGCCTCCCGAGGCCGATCCAGCGCATCGCCGTCGCGATCGCCCCGATACCCCGTTCGCCGATCGCCTGACCGCCCAGGCCGACGAAGGGGGCAAGCAGCACCATCCGGTCGATCCGGCTTGCGAGCATGGGAGCGAGCGACAGGGCGACGAGCGCCCCCATGGAATGGGCGACGATCGAGAAGGGCAGGCGGGTGTCGGGCAGGACGATCTCGTCGAGGAAAATAGTCAGATCGCGCTCGTAATCGGTGAAATCCTCCACATGGCCGTGGGTCCAGTGCGGCGACAGCCGTTCGGAGCCGCCCTGTCCGCGCCAGTCGAAGGTCGCGACCCAGAAACCGGCGGCCACGAGATCGCCGATCGTTTCGAAATATTTCTCGATCGACTCGTTGCGACCCTGCAGCAGGACGATGGTGCCGCGAATGACCGGGGCCTTCGACCTGAACACCGCGTAGCGGATCTTGCGGTTGCCGGCTCCGTCGAAAAAGCCCACCACGGGATCGCCCGGCATCGGATTTTCCGGCATCGAATGAAGGAGCGTGGTCATGGGGAGCGGGCCAGAAGGAACATGCAGATAGGGATAGGCGGCGGCCCGCCACCCGTCAAAGAAAAAAGCCGGAAACGGTGGATGAAATCCGGACGATCACCGTTTCCGGCCGCTGAAGGGAGAAGGGACATGTCACTTCAGCCCTGGGAAGACCCAGTATCTCCTTTCTACTCCACGGCGGCTGAACGGCGGCCGAACCCGTCGTTCATCCATTGTTCAGGAAGCGCGGCGGCATCCCTCTTGAACTCGCGCGCGGGCATTCCCATGTCTTCTCCGCGGGCGCCGAAGAAGGGTCCGTTCACCGGTCGAGCCACAGCCGGAACGGGGTGGCTGGCCAGACATCGCAACCGTTGCTCTTATGGAGGACGACATCATGCGTCACTTTGATTTTTCTCCCCTCTACCGCTCGACTGTCGGCTTCGACCGTCTGTTCACCATGCTGGATAGCCTTGGTCAGCCGGATCAGTCGCAGACTTATCCGCCTTACAACATCGAACGCACCGGCGAAAACGCCTATCGCATCACCATGGCCGTTGCCGGTTTCGACGAAAGCGAGCTTTCGGTCGAAGCGCGTGAAAACACGCTGACGATCAAGGGCGAAAAGAGCGAAGAAAAGGGTGAGGAAACCCAGTTTCTCCATCGCGGCATAGCCAAGCGCGCCTTCGAGCGCCGCTTCCAGCTTGCCGACCACGTCGAGATCAAGTCCGCTTCGCTGAAGAACGGCCTGCTCCACGTCGATCTTCTGCGCAATATCCCGGAAACGGCCAAGCCGCGCCGCATCGAGATCACAGCGGCGGCTTCGCAGCCGAAGCAAATCGAGGCGCAGACCGCCTAGAGCGCTTCCATGTTCATGGAAGCATTGAAAGGCTCTAAAGTCTTTGAAGCTGCGCACTAATGTAAAGACGGCGTCCAAAAGGGCGCCGTCTTCGTTTTGCGGGGATGCCTGTGACGGGCAACCCGTCAGTTCTTCACCGTATCTTCCAGGAAAAATCGGCCGAGCGGGTTCTGGTAGAAATTCTCGATGTTCTTGCGCGAAACGTTGAGGTAGGGGCTGTAGTAAAGGTCGATCCAGTGGACGTCGTCCTTCGCCGTCTTCTGGATCTCGACATACATGGCCTCGCGCTTCGCCGGATCGAGTTCCAGACGTGCCGCTGCGACAAGCTCCTTCACTTTCTCGCTGTTGTAGCGGGTCATGTAGTTCATATTGGTGTCATGGCCGAGCACGAAGGTGGTCTTCTGGTCCGGATCGAGGACGTCGTTCGTCCAGTACATCACCGAGATATCGTAGTCCCCGGCGACGAGCATGTCCCAGCTCTGGCTCGCGTCGACTTTCTGCAGATTGACCGTGACGCCCGCCTTTGCAAACTGCTGCTGCAGCAGCACGGCGATCTGCTCGTCGACCTCGTTGCCCGCGTTTACGACATAGTTCAGCGTCAGGTCCGATGCCCCCGCCTCGGCCAGCATCACTTTGGCCTTCTCCGGATCGTAAGGATACTGGTAGTTGGCGTCGTAGTGATAGAGCGAGCCCTTTGGGATGTAGGAATTTGCGACCGTGCCGAGGCCGAACGTGACCGTGTCGACGATCGCCTTCTTGTCGATCGCCATATCCAGGGCCTGGCGCACTTCCTTTTTGGCAAGCATGCCGTGCTCATGGTTGATGAGCAGATGGTCTTCGCGGGTCGAGGTATCGATGTGGACCGTGAGGTTCGGGTCCTTCTTCAATTCCTCGACGCGCGAGAACGGAACGAAGATCGCCGTGTCGAGCTGGCCGGCCTGGACGTTCAGCATGCGCGTGTTGTCGTCCGGAACGGAAATCCATTCGACGCCGTCCAGTTTCACACGATCCGCCTGCCAGAAGTTCGGATTCTTTTCGAGGATGACCCGGTCGCCGCGCCGCCACTCCTTGACGGTGAATGCGCCGGACGATGCCGTTGGCAGTTCGGCGAAGGCGTCCTCGCCAGCCTCGACGGCTTTCTTGGAAAGCACCGAGACGTTCGGAAGGGCAAGCGTCGACAGGAAGGGGGCGGAGGGCGTCTTCAGCTTGACGACCAGTGTCTTCGGATCGGCCGCCTCGGCGGTTTCGACGATCTTGTAGCTGTCGCTCCACAGAGAGCCTTCGTGGTCGCGTATGCGCAGCAAGCTGAAGGCGGCATCCTCGGCCGTTATCGGCGAGCCGTCCGAGAACTTCGCGTCGCGGATCTTGAACGTGTAGGTCAGGCCGTCGTCGGAAAGGGTCCAGCTTTCGGCGAGGCCGGGCTCCAGCTTGGTGCCGGTCTTGTCTACGCGGACAAGCACGTCGAAGACGTTGGAGAACACCCAGTTGTCGACGTTCTGGGCCGACTTGATCGGATCGAAAGTCGTCGAATCTTCGCGGCGGCCGATGGAGAGGATACCGGCGGCCTCCGCATAACCGGCACTGAGCATAAGGGCGGCTGCGAAAGCGGCCCGGCCGATATTGTTCCACCTTTTGATCATTGTTTGTTCCCTTCGTTATTGTGGCAGGCGTTTGACGGACAGGATCGGTTCCACTGGCGCCGCATCGGTAGGGCCGAGCAACGACCTGTCGGGATCGATGTCGGGGATCGCGGCGATCAATGCGGCGGTGTAGGGATGTTTCGGCCGGGAGAAGACGTCCTCGGAGCGGCCCTCCTCGACGATCTCTCCGCGATGCATCACCACGGTGCGTTCGCACAGATTGCGCACGATCGCGAGGTCGTGGGCGATGAAGATCAGCGTGAGGTTAAGGTCGCGGGCGAGCTTGCGGAAGAGGTCGACGATCTGCGCCTGGATCGTGACATCGAGTGCTGCGACGCATTCGTCGGCGATGATCAGCTTCGGATCGACGGCAAGCGCACGGGCGATGCCCGCCCTCTGGCACTGGCCGCCGCTCATGCTGCGCGGCTTGCGGTGGGCGAATTCGCGCTCGAGGCCGACAAGATCCAGCAGCTCGCCGATGCGTGCCGGAATGTCGGCTCCGCCGATCTTTTTCTGCACTCTCAGAACTTCAGCAAGAGTCTGGCCGATGGTCAGGCGCGGGTTCAGTGCATTGAACGGATCCTGAAAGACCATGGCAGACTCGTGTCGCAGCCTGGCGAGACCCGCACCCCTCTGCTGAGAAAGATCGATACCATCGAAGCTGACGCGACCGGCGGAAATCGGCGTCAGGCCCAGCATGGCGCGGGCAAGCGTACTCTTGCCGCTGCCGGATTCGCCGACGATACCAACCGTTTCGCCGGGCATGATCTGCAGGTTGATCCCCGAAACGGCGCTGACGGTCCTGGCGTTCTTACCCCTGAAGAGACTGCCGCCCGACGGGAAGCGCACATGCAGGTCATCGATCTCCAGAAGCGGCCTTGTCGTTCCATGCAAGGGCGTTGGGAGACTGATGGCGGGGAGCGCCGCATCAGGCATGGATGGATGGCTGTGGATGAGGCGAACCGTGTACGGGTCCTGCGGTGCGGACAGGATCGTCCGTTTAGGACCCTGTTCCAGCAGCTTTCCGCCGCGCAGCACGGCAATGCGGTCGCAGGTCTGCGCCACGATGCCGAGATCATGGGTGATGAGAATGATCGACAGGCCGCGTCTGTCGCGGATGTCCATCAGGAGTTTCAGGATCTGCGCCTGGATCGTGACGTCGAGCGCGGTGGTCGGTTCGTCGGCTATGAGGATTTGCGGATTGCAGGACAGGGCCACCCCGATCATGGCCCGCTGACGCATGCCGCCGGAAAGCTCGTGCGGGTAGCTGTCGTACTGGCGGGCGGGGTCAGGGAAACCGACCTGCCCCAGTATCTCGACCGCTGCCGCCCGCGCATCGCGGCGGCTCAGGCCCTGATGGTAGCGGATGCCCTCGGCGATCTGGTCGCCGATGCGCATGACCGGGTCGAGGTGGCTGGTCGGGTTCTGGAAGATCATGCCGATCTCGGCGCCGCGTACCTCCAGCATCTCGGCGTCGGTGATGGCAGTGAGGTCGCGCTCTCCGAGGAGAACCGCACCGCCTTCGATCTTGAGCAAGGATGATGGCAGGAGGCGAACCAGCGCGCGGCACAGCAGGCTCTTGCCCGATCCGCTTTCGCCGACTAGGCCGAGGATCTCGCCCTTGGCGAGGTCGAGCGAGACTCCATCCAGCAGCGTGCGCGTCTCTCCCTGGAGATGCGCCTTCACGGTCAGGTCGCGGACAGACAGGACCGAGACGCTCATTCGTGCACTCCGAGCAATTCTCCGAGCGCGTCGCCAAGCATGCTGAAGCCGAAGGCAAGGCAGACGATGGAAAGGCCGGGAAACAGCGTGATCCACCAGGCCGTGGTGATGAAGCTCTGGCCCTCCGCGACCATGATGCCCCATTCGGCGACCGGCGGCTGGACGCCGAGACCGAGATAGCTGACCGCCGCCCCGCTCAGCAGCACCAGGACGGCATCCGACATGGCAAAGACGATCGAGCCGGCAATGGCATTGGGCAGCAAGTGCCGGAACATGATGCGGAAGCGGCCGAAACCAAGGCTGACGGCGGCCACCGCATAGTCGCTGTTCTTCAGAACGAGAATCTGTGCCCGGATCAATCGGGCATAGGAAACCCATCCGACAAGCGCCATGGCGATATAGAAGCTGCCGAGACCCGGACCCAGAATGGCGATTATCGACAGCATCAATACGAGGAATGGAAAGGCGAGGATAATGTCGACGAGGCGCATGAACAGCGCGTCGACAATGCCGCCGAAGAAGCCGGCGACGGTGCCGACGATCGTTCCTATGACGAAGGGGAAGGCGACGCCGATCAAGGCGATCTGCAGGTCGATGCGTGTGCCCCAGATGACGCGTGAAAGGAGGTCGCGGCCGAAGTTGTCGGTTCCGAACGGATGCAGAAGCGACGGCGGCTGCAAGCGGGCTGCGCCGTTCTGCAGGATCGGGTCATAGGGGGCGAGGACGGGTGCGCCGATCGCCAGCAGGAGGAAAAACAACAGGATTCCCGCGCCAATGACGAGGGCCAGCCGCCGGCCGAAGAGCAACCGCCAGCCGGCCGGCGACGAGGGCACCGTACCGGCGCTCATAGTTTCACCCGCGGATCGATGGCGACGGTGACGATGTCGGCGACGAAATTGACGAGCACAGTGGCGCAGGCAAACACCATGGCGACACCCTGCACGACCATGTAATCGCGCGAGAAGATGGCGCGTACCAGCAATTGTCCCATGCCCGGCAGGGCAAAGACGCTTTCGACCACGACCGTGCCGCCGATCAGCCAGCCGATGTTGACCGCCAGAAGGTTGATGGTCGGCACCAGCGAATTCGGAACGACATGCCGCCAGAAGACGATGCGCTCAGGCATGCCGCGCGCGCGGGCGGCTGTCGCCACGTCTGACTTCAGGGACTCGATCATTGCCGCGCGCAGGCTGCGAACCAGCACCGTCGACAGGGAAAGAGCGACCGTCAGGCTCGGCAGGATCAGATGGGCGAGCTTGTCGCCGAAGGTCGCCCCGTAGCCGGACACCGGCAGCAGATCCAGCTTGACGCTGAAGAGGATCATCAGCATCAGGCCGAGCCAGAACGGCGGAAAGCCGATGCCGAATGTGGAAACAATCCGGACGATATGGTCCGGCGCCCTGCCGGAGTTACGCGCTGCAAGCGCCGCCATGGGCACGGCGATGAGAACCGCCAGAACGACGCTCGACAGCACGAGCGCGACGGTCGGCTCGATACGGGTGGCGATAAGCTTCAGGACATCGATCTTGTAGAGGATCGACTTGCCCATCTCGCCATCGGCGAGATTCTTCAGAAAGTAGAAATATTGCTGCCACATCGGCTCGTCGAGGCCGTACTGGGCGCGGATCTTGGCGATGGCCGAAGGGGTGGCGCGGGCTCCGAGCAGATTGCGCGCCGGATCGCCGGGGATGAGCCGCACCAGAATGAAGGTTATGATGCTGATCCCGAAGATGACCGGCAGGAACTGCAAAGGTCGAGTGAGCACGAACCTATAGCGATGCATGGCGATGCGCGCGCCTCCGTCTCGTTCGGATGTCTCTCGCCATGTTTTGCATCAGTTCGGCCTGTGCCGCGACAGGAAATCGATCAGCGCAGGATAATAGTCCGCCGGGTTCTCGTAGAACGGCATGTGGCTTGCGTTGGCAAAAACCCTGAGTTCGGCCTCGGGGAGGGCGAGCTTCATCTTCAACGCGCAGGCCGGCGTGAGCTCGTCGTGTTCTCCCGTGGTGATCAGCGTCGGAACCTTGATGCCGGGGAGGTCGGGAATGCGGTTCCAGTCCTTGAGATTGCCGATATAGAGAAACTCGTTCGGGCCCTGCATCGTGCCGTAGGGACCCATGTTCCAGTCGTCCAGGGACCGGCGTACCGGCGCGGGCCATTCCGGCAGGCGGCAGACATGGCGATAGTTCAGGATGGTGATGGCAGCCAAATATTCGGGATGATCGTATGTGCCCTGCGCCTCGTGCTTCTGCATCATGGCGACGGTCTCCGGGCCGAGGGCGGCGCGCAGCCGCTCAAGCTCGGTGACGAGGTGCGGCATGTCGGCGACCGTATCCTCCAGGATCAGCGTCTGCAGGTTTTCCGGGTATGTCAGCGCGTAGTCGATCGCCAGCCAGCCGCCCCAGGAATGGCCGAGCATGTGCACCTTGCCGAGCCCCAGCGCCTTGCGAACCGTTTCGGTTTCCTCGACATACCGGCCGATCGTCCAGAGCGAAGGATCGGTCGGGCGGTCGGAGGCGCCGGTGCCGAGCTGATCGAAGGCGACGACGCGATAGCCCTTGTCGATGAGGCACGAATGGGCCTCGCGCAGATAGTCACAGGGTAGTCCCGGCCCGCCATTCAGGCAGAACAAGGTCTCCGGGCCCGAACCGAAGCTGTAGGCCACCACCTTGTAGCCATCGACTTCGATTTCGTGTCGCGCCTCCGGCTCGATATCACGCCACATTGACCGCCCCGGCAAGAAACTGCTTGCTCAATATTTGAGCACGGCTAAATTTTATCCGAAAGGCCGACCGGCGCCCAGCTATAAGAAGTGATAGGTTGGCGAGTGAGCGGGACCGGAGACAAGGATGTTTGACGAACTCGGGACGATCAGGAACCAGTTCACCGCGCACGACACGCTGGATGGCCGTATAGACCAGGTGTTCGAGGCGATGAAGGCGATCGGCTTCGAGGCGCTGATCTACGATTATACGCCGGTGCCCCGCGATCTCGACGGCACCATCATGGTCCCGTCGCTGCTGAAACTTCGCAACATCTCTGAGGATATGCACGACTACTGGTTCGATCGCGGCTATTTCCGCATCGATCCCGTGCAGCAGGTGGCGCTGCGCACGTCAACACCGTTCTTTTGGAACTATGATCCCGATGCGGACACGCTGATCAGACGCTTCATGAGCGATGATACGGCGCCCGTCGCCCGCTATCTGAGCGAACGGGACATGTCGACCGGCGTCACCGTTCCGGTCCACATGCCGCGCGGCGACTATGCGACGGTCACGGGTGTGCGTTTCGGCGGCAACCGGGCATTCGAGCGGCATGCGCTGCGGTACATCGCCGATTTCAACCTGCTCGCCCATGTGTTTCACGAGGCGGCCTATTCGCTGTTCGACGCGCAGGCCTTCAACGCCGGCACCGCGAGGCTGACGGAGCGGGAGCGCGAATGCCTCCGCCATTCCGCCGAGGGTCACTCGGCCAAGGAAATTTCGCGTATCATCCACCGTTCTGTGCCGACCGTGGTCATGCATCTCAACGCCGCGGCCAAGAAACTCGGCGCTAAGAACCGGACCCAGGCGGTTGTCCGCGCCACGCACTACCGGCTGCTCGAAGAGCGCCCATCCTATAACTTGTGATAGCTGCCACGGCTTGAAACCCCGCGTTATGTTCCCTCCGTTGTCCGTCAGACATGGAGATGCATGTGGCCGCCGTCGCGTCGAAGGAAGCCTTCCTGCCCTTTCGCGAGTACCAGACCTGGTATCGCATCACCGGTTCGCTCGACAGCGGCAAGCTGCCGCTGGTCGTTGCCCACGGCGGACCGGGCTGCACCCACGACTACGTCGATTCCTTCAAGGAGATCAGCGAGATCGACGGACGCGCGGTCATTCACTACGACCAGCTCGGCAACGGCAACTCCACGCGCCTTCCGGACAAGGGCCCGGATTTCTGGACGCCCGCTTTGTTCCTCGGGGAACTCGACGCGCTGCTGAAGCATCTGGACATCCAGGATCGCTATGCCTTTCTCGGACAGTCCTGGGGCGGCATGCTGGGTGCGGAACATGCGGTTCTGAAGCCCACGGGTCTGAAGGCGCTGGTCATCGCCAATTCGCCGGCCAACATGCATACCTGGGTGGCGGAAGCCAATCGCCTGCGCGGGGAACTGCCGAAGGCGGTTCAGGATACGCTGCTCAGGCATGAGCAGGCCGGGACGATTACCGATCCGGAATACATCGCCGCCTCGCGCGTCTTCTACGACCGCCATGTCTGCCGCGTCACCCCGTGGCCTGCCGAAGTCGCGCGCACCTTTGCGATCATGGACGAGGACAATACGGTCTATCGCAACATGAACGGCCCGACCGAGTTCCACGTAATAGGCACGATGAAGGACTGGACGATCGAGGACCGGCTGATGCGGATCGAAGCGCCGACCCTTTTGATTTCCGGAAAATACGACGAGGCCACGCCGCTCGTCGTCAAGCCGTATGTGGATCGCGTGAAGGGCTGCGAATGGGTGCTGTTCGAGCATTCCAGCCACATGCCGCATGTGGAGGAGAAGGACTTGTGCCTGGAAACGGTCTCTCGTTTCCTGTCATCCCACGATACCGACGCTTGATAAGACGACGCGCCGTTTCGTTTATGCTCCTCAGGTGGGCGTAGCCGGGACGGCGTTTCCTTCGAGCTCTGCCGCCTTGGCGGCATAGCGCTGGGCAATGACCGCACAGGCCATCAACTGGATCTGATGGAACAGCATGACCGGCAGGACGATCATGCCGATGTTCTGCCCGGCGAAGATCGCGCTTGCCATCGGAATGCCGCTCGCCAGGCTCTTCTTCGATCCGCAGAAGGTGATGGCGATTTCGTCCGCGCGGTCGAAGCCGAGAAGCCGGCTGCCGAATGTGGTGGCCGCCAGAATAAGCGCGAGGAGAGCAATCTCGATTAGCGTCAAAACCGTGAGGTCCGTCAGGGTGAAGGACTGCCAGAGGCCGGCGGTGACGGCCTGGCTGAAAGCCAGATAGACGACCATCAGGATCGAACCGCGGTCGACCGGTGCGAGCAGTTTCTTGCGGGCGCGAATCCAGCCGCCGATCCAGGGCTGCAGGATCTGGCCTGCGACGAAGGGCGCAAGCAGCTGCAGGAGGATCTGTTCGATCGCGTCGAGCGATACGCCACCATGTCCGCCGGCCGAGAAGATGACGCCGACGAGAAGCGGCGTCAGGAACACGCCCAAGATGTTGGATGCCGACGCCGCGCAGACGGCTGCCGGAACATTGCCGCCGGCCATCGACGTGAACGCGATCGACGACTGTACCGTCGAAGGCAGAACGCAGAGGAAAAGGATGCCGGTATAGAGCGACGGCGGCAGGATCCATGGCGGGACGAAACCGACCAGGAGGCCGATGAGCGGGAAAAGGGCGAAAGTCGAAAACAGAATCGCCAGGTGCAGCCGCCAATGCAGGAAACCGGCAATGACGACCTCGCGCGAAAGCCGTGCGCCGTGGAGAAAGAAGATCAGGCCGACGCCAAGCTTCGTCGCGATGGCGAACCAGGCCGCGGCGGCTCCGTCGATGGGCAAAACCGCTGCGAGAGCGACTGTCAGCATCAGGAGGATGGTAAAGGTGTCGGGGAGATAGCGGCGCATGGTGCTTGCCGTGTAAGCCCAACCGGAAGCCGGATGCAAGCACTAGATCACGATGTTTTCAGATCCGGTCGACCAAAAACATGAACGTGATCGCTTCCGAGAAGTTGAGACGCGGAATGCGGGCGGAAAACCGCACGCACTTTTCCTCATCCCGCTCCATCGGTCGCAATGCGCGCCGCATTCAAGCGATTTCATGCGGCGCGCTTCGACATCTGCCATATCCGCATCAGCAGGCGGCGACGAAACGGTCGACGTCCTCGGCGCGGGTGGCGAAGCTGGTGACCAGGCGATAGAGCCCTTCGTCTTCCGCGAGGTTGCCTTCGAGATCGTGCGGCACTTCCCAATCGTAGAAAAGGCCGCCCTGCTGCTGCAGCCGGCCGGCGGCCTCCCGCTTCAGTACGACGAAGACTTCGTTGGCATCCGGCGCCCAGGCGAGCCGGCTCTCGGCCGAAGCGGTGATGCCGTCGGCGAGGCGCCGCGCCATCGCGTTGGCGTGGCGCGCGAGATCGAGCCAGAGATCTCCGGCGAAATAGGCGTCGAACTGGGCGGCGACGAAGCGCGACTTGGAGAAGAGCTGAGCCGAGCGCTTGCGCAGGAAGTGCATCTCCTGCGCCTTCGAAAGGTCGAAGAGCACCAGCGCCTCGGCGCACCAGCAGCCGTTTTTGGTTCCGCCGAAGGAGAGCAGATCGACGCCACGCTTCCAGGTCATCTCGGCCGGTGTCGTCCCAAGGCTGACCAGGGCATTGGCGAAACGAGCGCCATCCATGTGCAGCGGTATTTTATGAGACCGGGCGATCGAGGCGATCGTTTCGATCTGGTCGAGCGAATAGACGGTGCCGCTCTCGGTCGCCTGCGTCACCGTCACCGCCATCGGCTGACCGCCATGGACGTTCTCCTTCGGGAACCGCCGAATTTCGGCCTCGAGCTTCGCCGGCTCCATCTTGCCGCGGGCGCCCCCGACCGGGCACAGCCTCGCGCCGTGCGAAAAGAACTCCGGCGCGCCGCACTCGTCGACGTTCACATGCGCTTCGCGATGGCAGAAAGCGATTCCGCCCGCCCGATTGGCGCTCGAAAGTGCAAGGGAGTTTGCGGCGGTTCCGGTGCCCACGAAGAATACCGCGACCTCCCTCTCGAAAATCTCCGAAAAGCGCTGTTCCACCTTCCGATCGAGCTCGCTCGTGCCGTAGGCGGAAGCATAGCCCTGCGCATTCGTGACCAGACTTTCGGCAATCGCCGGATGGGCGCCGGCCCAGTTGTCGGAGGAGAAGATCATCTGAAGTTTACCCTGTTTACATCGAGCCACGCCGTGCGGAGCGCGCGCCGGCGCGACCATAGCCGAGTCCCGTCGGCAAGCAAACGGCTGCGCGCGACTGTGCCTGCCTTGTAGTGCCAACCGGAGACCAGTTTGAAACCAAAGTAAAGAAAGTGCCGGATACGGGTAATTAAATTTCAAACCCGGGTAATTTCCGGCAATGTTCGGCAAAATCTCTCGCATTATTTGCGGCCGAGGCCCTTGCGAAGGAGGGCGGTTTCTGGCATAGAGCGCATGAAATAGGACAGGTTTGCTGTCCTATTTCGGTCTAGGGGCCGGAACAATCGCCGGAAGCACCGTGAAAAGCGGCAGCCGGCGTGAAGCGCGAGGGGGTTTCGCCGGATTTCATCCGGTCGTTATTCCTTGGCGTCAGGATGGTCGCGGACATCGGTGCCTGACGCGGCCGCGCTTCATTTGCGACCTGATCAGGATCATGCGACGATAAAGCCCGGCTTGCCGCCGTGCGAAAAGCACCATGCGGCAACTGCGTGCGGGCCGCGTTATGCCCGGAATTCCCGGGTTCAACAGGAGGGAAAAGATGACGGATCATTCGCCATCACGACAGATTGGGCTCAACCTCGCACAAGACGCTGCGACGGCTGTGAAAACGCCCGCATTCCCCTCCGGCCTGCCGCGAAAACAGGGGCTGTACGATCCACGAAACGAACATGACGCCTGCGGCGTCGGCTTCGTAGCCCATCTCAAGGGCGAGAAGTCGCATCAGATCGTGCGCGACGGCCTCTTCATGCTCGAAAACCTGACCCATCGCGGAGCGGTCGGTGCCGACCCGCTGATGGGCGACGGCGCGGGCATTCTGGTCCAGATCCCCGACCGCTTCTTCCGCGAGGAGATGGCGAAACAGGGCGTCACCCTGCCGAGGGCCGGCGAATATGCGGTCGGCTATCTCTTCATGCCGCGCGATGAGAAGCTCATTGCCCATTTCAAGGAGGTGATCAGCGAAGTCGTGGCCGAGGAAGGGCAGATAATGCTCGGCTTCCGCGACGTGCCGGTCGATAATGCGTCTCTCTCCAAGGCGCCCGACATCGCCGCGACCGAGCCGCACCATGTCCAGGTGTTCATCGGCGCTGGCCGGGAGGCCGCGAGCAGCGATGAATTCGAACGGCGGCTGTTCACGCTTCGCAAGGTGATCTCCAACCGCATCTATGCGGAAGCCGATGGTGGCGATCTCGGCTTCTATATCGTGTCGCTGTCGACCACCACCATCGTCTACAAGGGCATGTTCCTCGCCTACCAGGTGGGTGCCTATTACAAGGACCTCGCCGACGAGCGCTTCCAGTCGGCCGTCGCACTCGTGCACCAGCGCTTCTCGACCAACACCTTCCCGTCCTGGAAGCTCGCCCATCCCTATCGGATGGTTGCGCATAACGGCGAGATCAACACGCTGCGCGGCAACGTCAACTGGATGGCCGCACGGCAGGCTTCCGTTTCCTCGCCGCTCTTCGGCGACGACATTTCCAAGCTCTGGCCGATCTCCTATGAAGGGCAGTCGGACACGGCCTGTTTCGACAATGCGCTCGAATTCCTCGTGCGCGGCGGTTATTCGCTTTCGCATGCCGTCATGATGCTGATCCCCGAGGCCTGGGCCGGCAACCAGCTCATGTCGCCTGAGCGCAAGGCCTTCTACGAATATCATGCGGCGCTGATGGAGCCGTGGGACGGACCGGCGGCGGTCGCCTTCACCGACGGCCGCCAGATCGGCGCCACGCTCGACCGCAACGGCCTGCGTCCGGCGCGCTACATCGTCACCAGCGACGACCGCGTCATCATGGCGTCGGAGGCCGGCGTGCTGCCGGTCGCCGAAGACAAGATCGTCAAGAAATGGCGGCTGCAGCCCGGCAAGATGCTGCTGATCGACATGGAAGAGGGGCGTATCATCTCCGACGAGGAGGTGAAGTCGTCGCTCGCCGGCAAGCATCCCTATCGCCAATGGCTCGACAACACCCAGTTGATCCTCGAAGAACTGAAGCCGGTCGAGCCGCGGGCGCTGCGGCGCGACGTGTCGCTGATCGACCGCCAGCAGGCCTTCGGTTACACCCATGAGGACACGAAGCTCCTGATGTCGCCGATGGCGACGACCGGTCAGGAGGCGATCGGATCCATGGGCACAGACACGCCGATCTCGGCGATGTCCGACAAGCCGAAGCTGCTCTACACCTATTTCAAGCAGAACTTCGCGCAGGTCACCAACCCGCCGATCGATCCGATCCGCGAGGAACTGGTGATGAGCCTCGTCTCCTTCATCGGCCCGCGCCCGAACATCCTCGACCACGAGGGCATGGCGCATGCGAAGCGGCTGGAAGTCCGCCAGCCGATCCTGACCAATGGCGACCTCGAGAAGATCCGCTCGATCGGCCACACCGAAGACCGCTTCGACACGAAGACGCTCGACTTCACCTATGACATTTCGCGCGGTGCCGAAGGCATGCTGGAAATGCTCGATCGTCTCTGCGAAAGGGCGGAAGCGGCAGTCAAGGGCGGCTACAACATCATCGTGCTTTCCGACCGGCAGATCGGTCCCGATCGCGTGGCGATTCCGGCGCTGCTCGCGACCGCGGCCGTCCATCACCACCTGATCCGCAAGGGTCTGCGCACGTCGGTCGGCCTCGTCGTCGAGTCGGGCGAACCGCGCGAAATTCATCATTTCTGCCTGCTCGCCGGCTACGGCGCGGAAGCGATCAACCCCTACCTCGCCTTCGACACGCTCGTCGACATGCACAAGCGCGGCGAGTTTCCGAAGGAAGTCGACGAGAAGGAAGTCGTCTACCGCTACATCAAGGCGGTCGGCAAAGGCATCCTCAAGGTCATGTCCAAAATGGGCATTTCCACCTACCAGTCCTATTGCGGCGCGCAGATATTCGACGCCGTCGGCCTTTCGTCCGCGCTGGTCGGCAAGTACTTCTTCGGTACTGCGACGACGATCGAAGGCATCGGCCTCGAGGAGATCGCTGCCGAAACCGTGGCGCGTCACAAGGCGGCCTTCGGAAGCGATCCGGTGCTTGCCAATACGCTCGACATCGGCGGCGAATATGCCTTCCGGATGCGCGGCGAAAGCCATGCCTGGACGCCGGACGCCATCGCCTCGCTGCAGCATGCCGTGCGCGGCAATGCCGAGGACCGCTATCGCGAATTCTCGGCGACGATGAACGAGTCGGCGAGCCGCATGAACACGATCCGTGGGCTCTTCACGATCAAGGGGGCCGAGGCGGCTGGCCGCAAGCCGATCCCGATCGAAGAGGTCGAGCCGGCTGCGGAGATCGTCAAGCGCTTCTCGACGGGCGCCATGTCTTTCGGCTCGATCAGCCGCGAGGCGCATACCACGCTCGCGGTCGCGATGAACCGGATCGGCGGCAAGTCCAACACCGGCGAAGGCGGCGAGGAGAGCGATCGCTACCTGCCGCTGCCGGACGGCTCTGCGAACCCCGAGCGGTCGGCGATCAAGCAGATCGCCTCCGGCCGCTTCGGCGTCACCACCGAATATCTGGTCAATGCCGACGTTCTGCAGATCAAGGTGGCGCAGGGCGCAAAGCCCGGCGAAGGCGGCCAGCTGCCGGGTCACAAGGTAGATGCGACCGTCGCCAAGACGCGGCATTCGACACCGGGTGTCGGCCTGATCTCGCCGCCGCCGCATCATGACATCTATTCGATCGAGGATCTGGCGCAGCTGATCTACGACCTGAAGAACGTCAACCCGGAAGCCGATGTCTCGGTCAAGCTGGTATCGGAAGTGGGTGTCGGCACCGTTGCGGCCGGCGTTGCCAAGGCACGCGCCGATCACATCACCATTGCCGGCTTCGACGGGGGCACCGGTGCTTCGCCGCTGACCTCGCTGAAGCATGCGGGTAGTCCGTGGGAGATCGGCCTTGCCGAAACGCAGCAGACGCTGGTGCTCAACGGTCTGCGCTCCCGCATCGCGCTGCAGGTCGATGGCGGCCTGAAGACCGGCCGTGACGTCGTCATCGGAGCGCTGCTCGGCGCCGACGAATTCGGCTTCGCGACCGCGCCGCTGATCGCGGCCGGCTGCATCATGATGCGCAAGTGTCACCTGAACACCTGTCCCGTCGGCGTCGCCACCCAGGATCCGGTGCTCCGGAAGCGCTTCAAGGGGACGCCGGAGCATGTCGTCAACTACTTCTTCTTCGTTGCGGAGGAAGTGCGCGAGATCCTCGCATCGCTTGGCGCCAGAAAGCTCGACGACATCATCGGAGCCTCGGATCTGCTCGACCGCGACCGGATGATCGAGCACTGGAAGGCGAGGGGCCTCGACTTCTCGAAGATCTTCCACAAGGTGGAGGCTCCGAAGGAAGCGACCTATTGGACGGAGCGCCAGAACCATCCGATCGACGACATTCTCGACCGCAGGCTGATCGAGAAGGCGAAGCTCGCGCTCGAGACCAAGGTGCCGGTCGCCTTCGAAGCCGGGATCAGGAACGTCGACCGTTCGGCCGGCGCGATGCTTTCGGGCGCGCTTGCCAAGCGCTGGGGCCACAAGGGGCTGAAGGACGATACGATCCACGTGACCCTCAAGGGCACGGCTGGGCAGTCCTTCGGCGCGTTCCTCGCCCGCGGCATCACCTTCGATCTCGTGGGAGACGGCAACGACTATGTCGGCAAGGGCCTCTCGGGCGGGCGCATCATCGTCCGGCCGCCGGAGAACGCTCGGATCGTGCCGCACCAGTCGATCATCGTCGGCAACACCGTGCTTTACGGCGCGATTTCCGGAGAGTGCTACTTCAACGGCGTCGCCGGTGAACGCTTTGCCGTGCGCAATTCCGGTGCGATCGCGGTCGTGGAAGGCGTCGGCGATCACGGCTGCGAATACATGACCGGCGGCGTCGTCGTCGTTCTCGGCGGCACGGGCCGCAACTTCGCGGCCGGCATGTCGGGCGGTGTCGCTTACGTGCTCGACGAGGAGGGCGACTTCGCCCGGCGCTGTAACATGGCCATGGTCGAACTGCAGCCGGTTCCGGAGGAGGACGACATGCTGGAGAAGCTGCATCACCACGGCGGCGACCTCATGCACAAGGGCATGGTGGACGTCTCGGGCGACATGACGCGCCACGACGAGGAGCGCCTCTACCAGCTCATCTCGAACCACCTGCACTATACGGGTTCGGTCCGCGCCAAGGAGATCCTCGATCGCTGGGCGGACTACCGGCCGAAATTCCGCAAGGTGATGCCGGTAGAGTACCGCCGCGCGCTCGAGGACATGGAGCGCATGAAGATGGCTGAAGCGGCCGAGTAACCGGCCCTCGTGAATACGGCTCCCGGCCCGCCCGGGTCAGGGGCCATCACGCGCGCTCGAGCGCGCCTGTTGAGATTGAAGATGTCAGGATCATAAGATGGGCAAGGTTACTGGGTTTTTGGAGATCGACCGGCAGGTGGCGAAGTACCAGCCGGCATCCGACCGCATCCGCCA
The DNA here is from genome assembly GCF_059758575.1 of Sinorhizobium sp. GQ132. Taxonomy (NCBI): domain Bacteria; kingdom Pseudomonadati; phylum Pseudomonadota; class Alphaproteobacteria; order Hyphomicrobiales; family Rhizobiaceae; genus Sinorhizobium; species Sinorhizobium sp. GQ132. The sequence continues at coordinate 235,225 of NZ_JCAXDX010000005.1, forward strand.
TTTCCGCGAATTCACCATTCCGATGTCCGATCAGGAAGTGCAGAAGCAGTCCGCTCGCTGCATGGACTGCGGCATTCCCTATTGTCACGGGCCGACGGGGTGCCCGGTGCACAACCAGATCCCGGACTGGAACGACCTCGTTTATAACGGCAATTGGGACGAGGCGATCCGCAACCTGCACTCGACCAACAACTTCCCGGAATTTACCGGCCGCGTCTGCCCGGCGCCCTGCGAGGAAGCCTGCACGCTGAACCTCGAAGACGTGCCGGTGGCGATCAAGACGGTCGAGCAGGCGATTGCCGACAAGGCCTATGAGATGGGCTATATCGTGCCGCAGCCGGCCGTGACCAAGACCGGCAAGAAGGTCGCGGTCATCGGCTCCGGGCCCGCCGGCATGGCGGCTGCCCAGCAACTGGCGCGCGCCGGCCACGAGGTGCATGTCTACGAACGCGAGTCCAAGCCCGGCGGGCTGCTGCGCTACGGCATTCCCGATTTCAAGATGGAGAAGAACTTCATCGACCGTCGCGTCGAGCAGATGCGGGGCGAGGGCGTGACCTTCCATTGCGGCGTCAATGTCGGTGTCGATGTCGCGGTGCAAAAGCTCGTCGATGAAAACGACGCCGTGCTCTATTGCGGCGGCTCCGAGACGCCGCGCGACGCCGGCATCCCCGGCGTGGAGTTGGTCGGCGTGCACGATGCCATGCCTTATCTGGTACAGCAGAACCGTCGCGTCGGCCGCGAGAACATCGACAGCGTGGGCTGGCCGTCCGAGCCGATCCTCGCCGGCGGCAAGCATGTCGTCGTCGTCGGCGGCGGCGACACGGCATCCGACTGTGTCGGGACCGCCTTCCGCCAGGGCGCCGTCAAGGTGACACAGCTCGATATTCGTCCGCAACCGCCCGAGAAGGAAGACAAGCTTGCGGTCTGGCCCTTCTGGGCGACGAAGATGCGCACCTCCTCCAGCCAGGCCGAGGGTGCGGTTCGCGAGTTCCAGGTTGCGACGCTCGAATTTGTCGGCGACGAGGACGGTAATCTCACCGGCGTCAAATGCTGTCAGGTCGACGAGCGCCGCAAGCCGATCGCCGGTACCGAGTTCATCATCAAGGCCGATCTCGCCTTCATCGCCATCGGTTTCCGCGGGCCCTTCGCAGACAGCGTCCTCAAGGATCTCGGCGACAAGCTGACGGTCAACACCGACCGCCGCGGTTCGACCAATGTCGTGGCCAACGAGCGCGACTACAGGACTTCGGTCGACAAATTGTGGGCGGCGGGCGACATTCGCCGCGGCCAGTCGCTCGTCGTATGGGCTATCCGCGAAGGCCGGCAGGCAGCGCGCGCGATCGACGAGGCGCTGATGGGCTGGACGGTGCTGCCGCGGTAGGGCCAGTCCTCGCCGGGCCCGGCAGGCGAATGGGGGGCAAAAACGGAGTTCCCGGAGCCCCGCATTTCCGCATCAACGGGTAGAACTGCCCGGCGGCCCCTGCTTCGTCAGCCGGAAATCGTCGATACGTCCGGCCGGGGCGACGACCACCTCGCCCTTTTCGATCAGCCGGTCGCGCGGGCTCTTGCCCGTGCTCTTGAGGGGCGTGTCGCCGCCGAGAAGGGCGGTCGCTCCATCGAGTTCGGGATCGATGAGGCTGATCGGCTGCGTCTTGATGATATCTTCGTTGGCAAGCGGCTTGCTGACGACCAGGTCCTTCAGGCCTTCCGCACCCGGAACGTCCGTGGACGCTGCCGCTTCGCCCAATAGCTTGCGAATGTCCTTTTCGACATAGAAGGCCAGTTTGCGCTTGCCGGCCTTCGTCAGGTTGATGCCGTCAGAACCCCTGAGGCGGACCTGCTGCCCGTTGATGTCGGAGCCGGTCAGGACGAACTTTCCCCCTTCATCGACGAAGCCGTCCCAGATGTCGATGAACTGGCCGCCGACCTTCTCCACCTCTTCGCGGTAGATTCCGTTGAACGTCACCATGTCGGCGGTCATGGACGTCGATTGGAAGGGCGGCATTCCGACCCAGAGAACCGGACGATTGTCCTTGCGCGCAAGCGTCGCCAGTGCATTGACGCGCTTGCGGTATTCTTCCGTCCAGGCGTCGGTCCGGAACTTCTCCTGCACGTCGCCGATCCGCATCATCTGGCGATCATTGGCGCCGAGGCTCACGACGATGACGGCGGGCTTGAGTTCCGCGATGGCGTCGGGCAGCGCCTTGGGCCAGTCGAAATAGTCGTCGCGGACGATACCCGAGGACCCGTTGGCGCGCGTCTCGATCACGATGCCGGGCGTGGTTTCGAACGCGACCTTCAGACCGTCGCCAAGGCTGCCGGCAACGAAGTCTCCGACCACCAGGACCTTCTTGGCGTCCGGAGATTTCTCCACGACGACCGGCGCGGGCGGCGGCGCCGCGGCGGGCCGCGGCTTGGCCCGGCTCGGGCGCGACTGCCGTGGCTCCGATGGTTGCGCTCGGCGCTTCTGGATGCGCTGCGGCCGCGGCTGGCGCCGAAAATCGTATTGATCCTCGTAATAGACGCGCCTTTGCGGCGTGAAGACGCCGAAGAGCCTTTGCAGCACGTTGCGTCGTGGCACCCGCTCCTGGGCCTCGGCCACAGTGGCAAAGAAACCGGCGGCGACCATCGCCGCAGCGCCGAGCAAGACGGGAGCCAGCCGAAGCAAACGCGAAAACAGTCCCTTCCCGCGGTATCGGATCGTCAGCATGATCATTTCACCGTCGAATGGCAGACATTCCCGCAACCATACGCCAGATCACGGCGATTGGCACCGTTTGATCGGGAATCGCCGTGATGAGAGAAAGCTGCGGGTGCGTTTCACCGGCGCAGGGCGCGCAACAGACGCTGTGTCGGCTCCCCGTCCGGCGCCAGGCCGTTCTGGGTCTGGAACGCCTGGATTGCTGCTTTCGAGCCCGAGCCGAAATTGCCGTCGACTTCGCCGTCGTAATAACCGAGTTCCTTCAACCGGTTCTGCAGCTCGAATTTTTCGCTGATGTCGAGCGAACCGTCCGGACGCGGCCAGCGTTGCTGCATGCCGGCATATCCTGCGATCTGATCCGCAAGAAGCCCGACCCCGAGCGCGTAGGAATCCGAGGCGTTATAGCGCTTGATGACGAAGAAGTTCTTGGTCATCAAGAATCCGGGGCCGTTGCCGCCGCCGGGCAGCTTCAGTTCGGCCCGCATCTTCGGATTGCTGAAGCCCTTGCCGCCCGGGCGGGCGAAGCCGAGGGCCGCCCACTGGCCGAGCGTCTTGGTCTGGCCCGAATATTTCGCCGCATTGGCCGGCGGGACGACCTCGTAACCCCATGTTTCGCCGGGACGCCAGCCGTTCTTCCGCAAGAGATTGGCAGCCGTTGCGAGCGCATCCGGCACTGAGTGCCAGATATCCCGATGGCCGTCGCCGTCGGCATCGACCGCATAGAGCAGGTAGCTCGTCGGAATGAACTGGGTGTGTCCCATGGCGCCCGCCCAGGAACCCGTCAGCTCCCGCGGGGTGATGTCGCCGCTCTGCAGGATCTTCAGTGCCGCGATGAGCTGGGTCTTCGCGAATTTGGACCGCCTTGAGTCGGCATAGGCAAGGGTTGCCAGCGCCCGCGGCACGTAGTGCAGCCGGTCGTCTTTCTGGAGAATCGCGCCGTAGTTCGATTCCATCGACCAGATGGCGAGCAGGATGGATTTGTCGACGCCGTAGTGCCGTTCGAGGGCATTGAGCGTGCGGGCATGCTTCGCCGCCATTTCCTGTCCTATCCGCTTGGTGTACGGATTGACACGCGCGTCGACATACTCCCAGATCTTGTGCTTGAATTCGGGCTGATAAGCGGCCTTCTCCAGCACGGCCGGATCAGGCGTCTTCACGCCGGCGAAGGCCTTGCGATAGGTCGCCTGGCTGATGCCGCTCTTGGCAGCCGTTGCATAGAAGTTATTGATCCAGTTTTGAAAACCCTGATCCGCACGCGCGGGCGACGACCCAAAAGCGGCGGCAACAACGAGAGCGGCGGCGATATGTCGGAAGAACGTCCTGCGGTTTTTCATCATCTGCTGTCGGTTCCGTTTCTCGGTGGAGCGTTCAGCCGGCGTTCATGCCGAACCGACTACTCCGAGGTTCGCAATTTGCCCGCACCAGGCCACTGGAAAGGGCAGTATGCGGTTCTTCTAGGGACCGGACGGCGCAAGCCGTACCCGATCGAGGGAGAAGCCTACAGAAACGAAGTCAACAAAGTCTTTACCATGAAAAAACCGAGTCGTCTTCCTTCGTAAAAAATTGGCAATCGGCGACTAAATCCAATTCAATTTTCCTGTTTCAGGCTAGACTGAGATGCACTGCAAGGAGGTGCCAATGCACGACAAGCGCAAAGTCCGCAAAGCCGTTTTCCCCGTTGCAGGTCTCGGGACCCGTTTCCTTCCCGCGACCAAGGCGGTTCCGAAGGAGATGCTGACGGTGGTGGACAAGCCGGTCATCCAATATGTCGTCGATGAGGCGCTCGAAGCCGGCATCGAGCATCTGATTTTCGTGACCGGCCGCAGCAAGGCGGTCATCGAGGACTATTTCGACATCCAGGTCGAATTGGACCAGACGCTGCGCGAGCGCAACAAGAAGGCGGAGATCGAGCTCCTCGAAGCCATGCTGCCGAAGGCCGGTACCACGAGCTTCACCCGTCAGCAGGCACCGCTGGGCCTCGGCCATGCCGTCTGGTGCGCCCGCGATCTCGTCGGCAACGAGCCCTTCGCGCTGCTCCTGCCCGACATGATCATGAAGGGCGAGAAGGGCTGCCTCAAGGGCATGGTCGAGCTCTACGAAGAGTCCGGCGGCAACGTCGTCGCGGTCGAGGAATGCGCGCCCGACCAGGCGCATAAATACGGAATCGTCGGAGTGGGCGAGACGGTCGGCGACGGGTTCCGGATCACCAAGATGGTCGAGAAGCCGGCCAAGGGGACGGCTCCGTCGAACTTCTTCATCAATGGGCGCTACATCCTGCAGCCGGAGATTTTCCCGATCCTGGAAAAGCAGGAACGCGGCGCCGGCAACGAGATCCAGCTGACCGACGGCATGGTGAAGCTCGCCGAAGCTCAGGCCTTCGCCGCCTATCGCTTCCGCGGCGATACGTATGATTGCGGCGCCAAGGACGGCTTCATCCTGGCGAACGTCGCCTTCGCTCTCGAGCGCGGCGATATCCGCCCCATCGTGGAAGGGCCGCTCAAGACGCTCCTGCAGGGTCTGAAGTAAGCTCGCACGTAGCCGGGGAGGCCGCGAGCGCGGCCGTCCCGATCAGCGCCGGAGCGTCAGGCCGAGGCCAATCCGCGTGGTATCGGTCGAGCTACCCTCGTCTCTATCCGTGCGCTCGTAGCTCACGTCTCCGGTGAGCGCGAGATAGCGGCTCATGTCCCAGGTGAGCCCGGCGCCGGTTCGCCAGGTCGTCTCGTCGGAGGCGGTGGCATCCGAAGAAAAATCGCGCAGGGTGAGACTGTTCGAAAGCCGGCCGACGAGGCTCGAACGCAACTGATGCGTGACCACGTTCGTCAGCTCGTAATTGATCGATCCCGCCTCGCCCGGAGTGGTCGACGGATCGACATAGGTCAGCACGCCGAAAAGGACGTCGGTGCCGCGGTGCGGTGACCAGTTGACGCGGCCGTCGAGCGAGAACCCGTTGAGGTCGCCGAGCCGTTCATCGTCGAAGCGGAAGGTCTCGTAACCGAGCGCCAGTTCACCGTTGAGTTTTTCGCCGAGATCGACCTCCATGCCGGCGCGGCCGGCATAGCTCTGATAGGAACGCTCGAAGCCGAACGTATCCCGACGCAGATCATAGATCGATTTGCCGACGGAGGCCTCGAGGAAGGGGATGAGCGCCGGCGAAAGCTCGTAGCCGATCCGCCCGGTGAGGGTGCCGAGATTGCGGTCGCGATCCTCTTGCGAGAGCGTCGTCCCATTGTCGAGCTCGACATCGCCATAGGTGCGGCGCTCGAAATCAACGCCGAGCGAGCCGCGAATGAGACCGAGGTCGCGCTCGACCGCGGCACCCAGGCGATAGCTATGGACGCCGGATTGGCTGTCTGCATTGGCGATGGCATTGGGGTCGTTCGCATCTTCGCGTTCGAAACTGTAGCCTGTCCTCAGCCTTGCAATGGTCTCCGCGCCGAGGTCGAGGCGCAGTTCCGCGTCGATGTCGGCGCGCGGCTCCTCCTGGCCCTCACCGGATATGTTGTCCTGGATCACGCCTTCGCCGGTCACGCTGAGCTGATGGCGGGACCAGTCCGAGGTGAGCGAACCCTTGAGCCCGGTCTCCATGAAGCTCCGGCTCTGACTGCTGCCGCCGTTCTTCTGCCGTTCGTGGTTGAAGGTCTCGCTGAGCGCCGGCTTCAGAACGAAGGTGCCGATGCGAATGCCGGGCGCCTGACCGTCATCGGGATCGATGCGCCTGCGCAGCCCGTCGATCGTCTCCTCGCGCCGGTTCAGGCGGTTGAAGTCCTCGTCCAGGGCCGGCGAGAGGTCGGTGCCGGCAAGGGCGCCGGTCTCCTGCGGATCGATGATGACCGGAAGCGGCTGGTCCGCTGGGGCGGCGACGGAGACGCCCGCCGCGGATGGATTGCCGAGGCTTTGCGCACTCGCTGGCGCACAGGCGAGGAAAGCGCAACCCGCCAGCAGCCATGCCGGCGGCTTCACACGCAAGGCGCCCGCCATCATCGAGCGTGAAATATTGGGCACCATGCGCCGTCTGTCCGCAATTTGATTGCAATCGTTTCGCAATCGTAAAGGTGCGTGGTTAACCAATCGTTTCTCTACCGCAGTTTCCGAACGCGGATGTGTTCAGATCTGCTCGACCGTCAGGTGGCGGCCGCTGCTGGCGACGATGCGCACGCGTGTGCCGACCGGAAGGTCGGGGCCCTCGACGGACCATGTCGTATCGTCGAGCCGCACGCGCCCGCGGCCCTCCTTGATCGGCTGCTCGAGCACTGCCGTCCGTCCGACGAGGCTTTCGCCGCGCCTGTTGAGCAGAGGCTCGTCGCTCTCGGCGGAAGAGGAGACGAAGCGCCGCCCGATAAGGACGGAAGCGACCGACAGCAAAGCGAAGGCGACGAACTGCACCTGCCAGCTCCAGAACGGCGCCTCCCAGAAGAAGAGCGAGAGGGCCCCGGTGACGAGCGCGGCGAGCGCGATCCACACGAGGAAGACGCCGGGCAGGATCAGCTCCGCCGCCAGCAGCAGGAGGCCGAGGACCCACCAGCTCCAGGGGCCGAGTTCGAGGATGATGCGCGTGATCATGGGCGATCCTCAGGGCGTTTCCGAGGGAACGGAAGGACCGGTTCGGGGCGTGGACTGGCGCTGGCGCGGGGAGGACGCGGTGCCTTCACCGAAGACCTCCTTCGCGATCGCGCCTATGCCGCCGAGCGAGCCGATGAGCGACGAGGCTTCCATCGGCATCAGGACGATCTTCTGGTTGCTCGCCGTTCCGATCGCGGCAAGGGCCTCGGTATATTTCTGCGCGACGAAATAGTTGATCGCCTGCACGTCGCCGGCTGCGATCGCCTCGGAGACCATCCGGGTCGCCTTGGCCTCCGCCTCGGCCAGTCGCTCGCGCGCCTCCGCCTCGCGGTAGGCGGCCTCGCGCTGTCCTTCGGCCTGGAGGATCGCCGATTGCTTCGCGCCTTCGGCACGCAGGATCTGCGCATTTCTGGAGCCCTCCGCTTCGAGCACCTGTGCGCGCTTCTCGCGTTCCGCCTTCATCTGCCGGGCCATGGCGTCGACCAGGTCTTTCGGCGGCGCGATGTCCTTGATCTCGATGCGGGTGATCTTGATGCCCCAGGGGTTGGCGGCCTCGTCCACGACGTGGAGCAATCGATCGTTGATCGTGTCGCGGTTCGACAGGAGTTCGTCCAGATCCATCGAGCCCATGACGGAGCGGATGTTGGTCATCGTCAGGTTGAGGAGCGCGTTTTCCAGATTGGCGACCTGATAAGCCGCCTGTGCGGCGTTCAGGACCTGATAGAAGGCGACCGCATCCGCCGACACGCTCGCATTGTCCTTGGTGATGACCTCCTGCGTCGGAACGTCGAGCACCTGTTCCATCACGCTCAGCTTGGAACCGATGCGATCGATGAAAGGGACGATGAGATTAAGCCCCGGCTCCATCGTCCTCGTGTAACGGCCGAAACGCTCGACCGTATAGCGGTAGCCCTGCGGCACCGTCTTGATCCCGGCAAAGAGCACGAGGATCACGACAACGACGAATGCGACGACTGCGATATCCATACCGCCCATGACAGCCCCTTCCTTTTGCAACTCCAGCGTTTGGAGTCGCGCCCGAGTGATCAGGTGGCGATTCGCGGGGATAATTCAAGCGTGTCGGGAAGGTCCGCGCGTTTCTGCGATGCCGCACGGCCAACTGTCGTCAAGACAAAGTCAGGTCCCGGTATCGGCATGATCGAGGTGGCGGATCGCGCGGTAGAGGTTTGCCTGCCGGCGGGACAGCGCCGCCCATGCTTCGGCCGTGGCTGGGCGCGGTTCGACCTGTTCGGCGAGGCGCGACATGGCGTCGGCGGCCTCGCTGAAATGCCCGTACCAGCCGGCGCCGACGGCAGCGGACATCCCGGCCCCGAGTGCGGAGGCCTCGTTGGAAAGGCTGCGAATGACAGGCAGTCCGCTGGCATCCGCGATCATCTGCCGCCAAAGCGGGCTGCCGGCGCCGCCGCCGATGACGAAGATGCGGTCGGCCAATACGCCCATCGATCTCATCTCGCGCAGGGACCGGACGAATTCCAGGGTAATGGCTTCCATCGAGGCACGGTAGAGATGGCCCATGCCCGTCTCAGGACCCATGCCGGTGAAGGCTGCGCGGGCATCCGCGTCCCAGTGCGGGTCCATGCAGCCCATGAGGTAGGAGCAGACGGTGACGCCACCGGAGCCGACACTCAGGCTGGCCGCGTCCGCTTCGAGCCTCTCGAAAATTGAGGGATCCGATCGTCCTCCGGCGAAGGTGTCCAGCAGCCAGTTGACGAAATAGGCGCCTGCGCGCTGGCAGCTTTCGAGCAGATAGCCTTCGCCGCTCGGCGAAACCAGGGTGCGCCAGTAGCGGCTGAGCTTGCGCGTCGGGGTCCAGCAACCGCCGACGACGGCCGTGCCGAGATTGAGGTAGACGACGCCCGGTTTGATCACATTGACTCCCAGGCCGGCGCAATGGCCGTCGCCGCCGCCGGCATAGACCGGCACCCCCGCGGCAAGGCCCGTCGCCGCCGCGGCATCCGCGGTTACCTGGCCGATCAGCGTACCGGGCCGGTAAAGCGGCGGCAACTTGGTGAGCGGAATGCCGAGGTGGTCGAGAATCGCGCGGGACCATTGCTTCGTCTCGATATCGAGGAGCCCGAAGGGATCGCCGCTGGTCCAGCTTGCAGCGGCCTCGCCAGTCAGCCTCTGAGTTAGGTAATCATGTACGCTCAGGATCTGCGTCGCGCGGTCCAGCATTTCCGGCTCATACTGCCGATAATAGAAAAGGCGATACACGCACGGAATGGTGTCGACCGGCTTGCCCGAGGTCGCATGCAGCCGCTCGGCGCCGAATTCCTCCGCGAGCAGCTGAACCACGTCCTGCGCGCGGCGGTCGAGCCAGAGGGTTGCCGGGCTGAGCGGCTTTCGGTCCTGGCCGAGCAGGACCATCGTTTCGCGCTGGTTCGAAATCGCAATACCGTCGACCCGGGCCGGATCGATCTGGCGCATGAGTGATGACAGCGCCTGGCAGGCGGCCGACCACCAGTCCTCGGCATCTTGCTCCGCCTTGAACGGATGCGGCGTCGAGATGCGGTGCGGCGCGCGGCCCTCGGCCCGCGGTGTGCCGTCCGCTGTCCAGGCGATGGCCTTGACGGATTGGGTCGATGAATCCAAGCCGATGACATAGCGTTCGTCCAGTTGCATGCGCACCTCCTCCACGGCTCAGCACTATGCGGCCCTCCTCAGACCGCACCACACGCATTGGCCCTCCCACCCGGCCGAGATCAGCCGCACCGGACGACCGGAGTCGCCCTGATCACTTCGCCAGCAACGCCTCTCCCGTGGCGATGTCGGTTACGAAATGGGTGGCGTAGCCGGCTTCGAGCGTGGCGGTGATCGCGGCGATCTTGACCGCGCCTCCGGCCACGCAAATGCGGCTCGCCACCTGCTTCAGCTCGTCGAGCGAAATGCCGACCATCCTTTCATCGTGGTCTCCGCCGATCGCGGCACCATGCGCATCGATGAAGCGACCGATAATCACGGCCGTGGCACCGCGCGCGACATAGTCGTCTATCTCCTCCCGGCTTGCGATGCCGGAGGCCCGCACCGTGCTCTTCGGGCCGATGTCGCCGACGCCGAAGAGAATGCGGTTGGTCGAATGCACCAGATCCATCTGCTTCCTCAGCACCGGTTCGTTGAGCAACGCCGCCTTCAGCTCGCGCGTCGACAGAACGGCAGGCGCCAGAAGGTTGACGCAGCGGGCGTGGATGCGGTTCGAAAGCAGGGAGGTGCAGAGTTCGGGCGAGAAGTTAGGCTCGCCGGTCGAACTGCCGGAGACCTGCACCACGGTCAGATTTCCGACAGGGCGCGTCAGGGAAATGCGGTCTGCGACGGCGAGTACGGTGCGCCCCCAGGCGACGCCGATCGTATCGCCGTCCTCGATCTGGTCGGCCAACACGCGCGCGCCGGCTTCGCCGAGCCGCTGCGACAGGCTCTCCTCGTCACCGTTCGGGATGACGAAGGCGCCTTGAAGGCCGAACTTCTCCATCAGCGCACGGGCGACGCTGGTGCGGCCGCCGGCCTTGGGGTTGATGTTCACGGAGACGATGCCGCGCTCGCGTGCCTCCTGCAGGTAATTGACGATGGTGGCTCGCGATACGTTGAGCTGCTTGGCGATCTCGCTCTGCGTCATCTGGTCGGCATAGTAGAGCCAGGCGGCCCACATCACCGCATCATCGAACTCGGTGGGTATCCCCGCCGTGGTTTCCTCGCCGGTCCTGCCGGAAGTCTTTTCCCTTGCCATGGCGCTATCTGGCAGAGCCTGATGGCATTTGTCAATCATCTCTGGCATGTGTATTGACATATGCCAATTCATGTTGTCACATGCTACGAGATTGAGAGCACGGAACGAGGGTATGGAAACGGCAAGCCAGCAGAACACCGCCGCATGTGCGCCCGAAGGAGGCTGGGCGGTCCTCATCGACGACATTCTTGCCGGGAACTGGATCAACCCCGAAACGGGTAGGCCGGCCAGCGTTCCCTACGAGAAGATCGCCATTGCGGAATCGCTGGACGGAGCCGAGGCCGATCTCGTCGCCAGCCTCGGCTTGGGCGAACGCTATGCGGTGGTATCCGACGCGGCCACCTGGGATGCGATGGGCGGGCGCGTCGCATCCGCGCTGAAGAGCCTCGGTCCGGTCGATGCGGTCATTCTCGACCATCCGCATGCGGATATGGGTGCCGTGAGCGCGTTGACCGAAAGGCTTTCCGGAGCGGATGCCGTAATCGCGGTGGGTTCCGGCACGATCAACGATCTCTGCAAATTCGTCACCGGGCGCACCAATCGCCGATACGCCGTGTTCGCGACGGCCGCCTCGATGAACGGCTATACTTCGACGACTGCCTCCATCACCTTGGAAAACGGCCTGAAGGTCTCGCTTCCCTCGCATGCGCCGGCCGGCTTTTTCGTCGATCTCGCGGTCACGGCCGCGGCGCCTCGCTATCTCTCGGCGGCCGGTTTCGCCGATTGCCTCGTGCGCTCTGTCGCGCAAATCGACTGGTGGATGTCCCACCGGCTGACGGGCAGTCTCTATTCCAGCGTACCCTATATCCTCCAGGGTGCCGACGAGCGGGCGTTGAACGCACGTGCGGCGGGCATTGCCGAAGGTCGCATCGAGGCCAACGGCTACCTTCATCGCGTCCTGACGCTTTGCGGCTTCGGCGTCTCCTTCACCGGAATGTCGAACCACGGCTCGATGGGCGAGCATCAGATATCTCACTATATCGACTGCTTTGCCGGCGAAAATCATCCGGGCACGCTGCACGGCCAGCAGGTGGGGGTAGCAACGCTGACCATGGCGCGGCTGCAGCGCATCTTCCTCGACAGCGACAAGCCGCCGGTCGTCCGCCCCACGAAGATCGACCCTTCCGAGATGGCCCGGCGTATGGGCGACGACATCGCCGCCCAGTGCTACGCCGAAATCCAGCCGAAGATTTTCGATGCAGCTTCCGCCGGCGAGATCAACGAAAAGCTCTCCGAACTCTGGCCGACGCTGCGCCGGGAGCTGGAGGCTTTCGCACTGCCGGTGGCCGAGATGGAGAGACTTCTACGGGATGCCGGCGGCCCGATGACGGCGGCCGACCTCGGCCTGCCCGCCGATACCTATCGGGAGGCCGTGCTGCACTGCCGCGAGATGCGCAACCGTTTCACCTTCCTCGATATCGCCGCCGACGCGGGCATCCTCGAGGATTTCGCCGCCGGGGAGGCGTGAGGCGATGCGTGCGGTTGCCGAGATGCCGATCGATGTCGCCGCCCGGATCAAGGTGCTCTTTGCCGACATCGACGACACACTGACCAACGAAGGCCGGCTGCCGGCGGCCGCCTACGACGCCGTCGAGCGCCTCGCCGAGGCGGGCGTTGCCGTTGCCCCGATTACCGGGCGACCGGCCGGCTGGTGCGACATGATCGCCCGCATGTGGCCGGTCGCGGGAGTCGTCGGCGAAAATGGCGCCTTCTATTTCGCCTATGACCAGACGGAGCATCGCATGCGCCGCCGCTTCGCTATCGCCGAAGCCCAGCGTGCCGCCGACCGCGAGAAGCTCAGCCAGGTGAGCGCCCGTATCCTCGCGGAAGTGCGCGGCGCAGCGGTCTCTGCCGATCAGCTCTACCGAGAGGCCGATCTCGCCATCGATTTTTGCGAGGACGTGCCGGCGCTCCCGGCATCGGAGGTGGACCGGATCAAGCGCATCTTCGAGGAGGAGGGTGCCGTCGCCAAGATCTCTTCCATCCATGTCAACGGCTGGTATGGCGCCTATGACAAGCTGACCACGACGCGTCGCTTCGCCGCAGACATTCTGGGCGTCGACATCGACAGCGAGCGCGAGACGATCGTTTTCGTCGGCGACAGCCCGAACGATGCGCCTATGTTCGGCTTCTTCCCCAATGCCTGTGGCGTTGCGAACGTGCTCTCCTTCAAAGGTCGCATCGAGGCGGAGCCGACCTATGTGGCGGCCCGCGAGGGAGGTCACGGCTTCGTCGAGGTTGCGAACCACATCCTCGACGCCCGGTCGGGGAGGGACGCGGCATGAAGGGAGCGGCCTTCGACATTGCCATTATCGGCGGCGGCATCAACGGAGCAGGCGTCGCCCGCGATGCGGCTGGCCGCGGTCTGAGGGTTCTGCTCACCGAACAATCCGACCTCGGTTCGGCCACATCCTCGGCTTCCACCAAGCTCATTCATGGTGGCCTGCGTTACCTGGAACACTACGAGTTTCGACTGGTCCGCCATGCTCTGGAAGAGCGCGAGCGGCTCTGGGGAATCGCGCCGCATATCATCTGGCCGCTGCGCTTCGTGTTGCCGCACCGCAAGGGATTGCGTCCCGCCTGGCTGCTGCGGCTCGGCCTGTTCCTCTACGATCATCTGGGCGGGCGCAAGCTCCTGTCGGCAACGCAGACCGTGCGGCTGAGGAACCACCCTGCAGGGGAGCCACTGCGCGACGTCTCGTCAGTTGGGTTCGAGTATTCCGACTGCTGGGTGCAGGATAACCGACTCGTCGTACTCAATGCGCGCGATGCGGCGATGAGAGGCGCCGACATCAGGGTGCGTACACGCTGCGTAGCCGCGCGCCGCGAAGGCGGTCTCTGGAGGCTGACTTTCGAAGATGCCGAGACCGGCCTGAAGAGCGAAGCGACGGCTCGCGCCCTCGTCAACGCCGCGGGCCCTTGGGCCGACAAGATCGTGTCCGAGGTCGCGGGCGTCGGTGCGGCGGGCCGCGTACGCCTGGTTCAGGGCAGTCACATCGTCGTCAGGAAGCTCTACGAGCACGACCGCTGCTACATCTTTCAGAATCCGGACGGCCGCATCTTCTTCGCTATTCCCTATGAGGAGGATTTCACCCTCATCGGCACGACCGATCGGGATTACAGGCACGCTCCCGAAGAGGTCACCGCGTCGGCGGAGGAGATAGATTATCTGCTGACCGCAGCATCGTCCTATTTCCGTGCCGATCTTTCCGCAGCCGACGTCGTCTGGACCTATTCCGGCGTGCGCGCTCTGTTCGACGACGGCGCAGCCAACGCGCAGGAGACGACGCGCGATTACGTGCTGGAGCTCGATCGGCCGGAAGCGCAGGCGCCGATGCTCTCCATCTTCGGCGGAAAGATCACCACCTATCGCTGCCTGGCCGAGGATGTCCTGGAACAGCTCGCGACGGTCTTTCCCGAGTGGAACAGGCAGCGAGGCTGGACGGCGGCGCAGCCGCTTCCGGGTGGCGCCTTTCCGGTTGGAACGGCCGACGATCTCGCAAGAGCCATTCTCTCCGAGCATCCCTATCTCACCTGGCGGGAGGCGCGCCGACTGGTGCGTCATTACGGACTGGAGGCACGCGGCATTCTCGGCAAGGCGCGGGAGCGCGCCCATCTCGGCCGCGACTTCGGCGGCTCCATGACCGAGGCGGAAATCATCTTCCTGATGGAGCGCGAGTTTGCACTGACGGCTGCCGACGCAGTCTGGCGGCGCACGAAGTCGGGACTGCGGATGACGAGCGAGGAGATAGAGGCGCTCGACAGATACATGCAGGAACGGCGCCGCAGCGGCGAGGCGGCGCGCGCGGCAGGCTAGGACCGCTTCCGGGGAAGGCGGGCGCACGAGGGGAGACGACGGTGTTCCGCACCGTCGAATTGTCGGAGGGGACGGACCAGGGCGGGTTACCGCCGCGACTGGCGTCCGTGGGAGGAGAAGGCAATGTCGATTGCACAGGTAAAACGCATCGCGATCTCGGATTCGCCGTGGCCGTGGCTCCTGCCTCTTATCGCGCTGCTCGCCGTCTTCACCATCTATCCGTTCATCTACAATGTCTGGCTGAGCTTCCACGAATTCGTGCCGAAGAGCCGAGGACTCAAGTTCGTCGGCGTCGACAACTGGATTCAACTTTGGAACGACAGTCGCTTCTGGGGTGCACTTGGTGTCACGTTCCTCTATTTCGCCGTGGCCCTGACGATCGAAATCGTCCTCGGCATGGCGATCGCGCTTCTCCTCGACGCCGAACTGCCGGGTTTCGGGATGCTGCGCGCGGTGCTTTCGATGACGCTGGTCATCCCCCCCGCCATTGCCGGCATGATGTTTCTCCTGATGGAGGACTCGCAGTTCGGGGCGCTCTCCTATCTGCTGGGCCTCGTCGGCCTGCTCGACAAGGCGACGCCGATGCTTGCCACGTCCTCGCTCGCGCTGATCGGGGTTCTGATCGCGGAAGTCTGGCAATGGACGCCGTTCATGGTGCTGATCTTCCTGGCCGGGCTTCGCTCGCTGCCGGCGGAGCCTTACGAGGCGGCGATGATCGACGGCGCATCGTCCTGGCAGATGTTCCGCCGGCTGACGCTGCCGATGATGTCGCGCGTCATCGCCGTCGCGGTGCTGCTGCGCGGCATCGACCTCTTCCGCGTGTTCGACTACGTCTTCGTCATGACCTCGGGCGGGC
Organism: Sinorhizobium sp. GQ132; assembly: GCF_059758575.1. NCBI lineage: Bacteria > Pseudomonadati > Pseudomonadota > Alphaproteobacteria > Hyphomicrobiales > Rhizobiaceae > Sinorhizobium > Sinorhizobium sp. GQ132. The sequence continues at coordinate 250,901 of NZ_JCAXDX010000005.1, forward strand.
CAGGCACCGCCACCTATACGGTCAGCCTCTATGCCTGGCAGCAGACCTTCTCGTTCCTGAAGTGGGGCTACGGCGCCACGCTGAGTCTGACGAGCCTGGTCATCGTCATGGTCATTGCCAACACATTCATCCGCGTTGCAAAGGTGAGGTGGTAACATGCATCAGAGCGCTTTCGCCCGCACGCTGCGCACCATTGCCGGTTGGCTCGTCGTCGGAGCCTTCTTCTTCCCGATCTATTTCTGGACATCGGTCGCCTTCCGCGACGCAAAGGACATCTTCAACTGGCCACCGATTTTCTTCGGCTTCCAGCCGACCGTGAGGAATTTCGAGCAAGTCTTCGGCATATCGCTGGGTTTCGGCTTCGGCAGCCAGGAAGCCGTAACACCGGGTGGCGGCAACTTCTACATGGGGCCGCGCCTTTGGGATTCGATCGTCGTCGGATCCTGCTCGACGGTGCTGGCGATCGTGGTCGCGACACTTGCCTCCTATGCACTGTCGCGCATGCATTTCCGCGGCCGCCATGAATTCGTCAACTGGGTGCTGTCGACCCGCATGATGCCGCCGGTAGCGGTGGCGATCCCGATGTTCTTCATATTCAAGCAGTTCAACCTGCTCGATACCTATACGGGTGTCATCCTCGTGCACGGTCTCATGAACCTGCCGCTGGCGGTACTGCTTCTGAAGAGCTTCTTCGACGACATACCGGCGGAGATCGACGAGAGCGCGCTGCTCGACGGCGCGTCGCGCTGGACGATCTTCCGACGCATCGTGCTGCCGATGGCCAAGGGCGGCATCGCCGCTACCGCCGTACTTTGCTTCATCTTCTCGTGGACGGAGTTTCTCTTCGTCCTGACCCTGACGCAGACCGGGCTGAAGACCGTGCCGGTCGTGTCGTCGACCTTCGTGACATCGATCGGAACGGCCTGGGGCAACATGGCCGCCCTCGGGGCAGCGGCGATCGTGCCCGCCTTCGTCGTGATCCTGCTCGTTCAACGCCACCTCGTCCGTGGCCTGACGATGGGGTCGCTGAAGCAGTGAGAATGCGGCGCTCGCGCCGACAACAGGAGAGATCGGGGCCATTTCCGGCGCCGATAGAGGAGGAAGACATGAAAGAGAAAGACAGAAAGTTTTATCTCGCGTCTGTGACCGACCGCTTCGTCCGCGGCCAGATCGACCGCCGCAGCTTCCTGCGCGCCGCCGGCACGCTCGGCCTCGGCGCAACCGCGCTCGGAATGGGTTTCGGCAGCCGCCCCTTCGGCCTAAGCAGGGCGCTCGCTCAGGAGCAGCTTCAGCCGTCGGCCGAGGTGATCTCCTGGCTCAAGGACGTCGCCAAGCCCTTTGCGGGAACGACGTTGAAGCTCGCCACGGAATCCACTCCGCCGTCGAACGCCATCAACTCGCAGCTGAAGAAATATTTCGAGGAAGCGACCGGCATCAGGGTCGAGATCGAGGTCCTGCCGCTCGAACAGGTTCTGCAGAAGCTGACGCTCGACGTCGCCTCTTCGCTCGGAACCTACGATCTCTATTACATCGACCAGAGCTGGTCGGCATCCTTCAGCCAGGACGTGTTCGATCCGCGCGAGCAGCTTCAGGACAAGCCAGACCTCGCCATGCCGAACTACAACATCGACGATTTCATGCCGGCGCTCGTCGACGGCATCGCCAAGTATGAGGATCGCTGGGTTGGCGTTCCCTACGACATTCCCATCTTCATCATGATCTACCGCAAGGACATCTACGAAAAGCTCGGTCTCAAGGCGCCGACGACGTTCGAGGACCTGCTGAACAATTCCGCCGCCATCACGAAGGAAATGGGGCCGAACCTCTACGGCTATGCCGGGCAGATGAAGTCGGGCCACTATGCGCTGGAGTGCGAGTGGACCTCCATGCTCTGGGGAAATGGCGGCTCGATCTTCAATGCCGACAAGAAGTTCCTCGGCAACGACGAACGGGGCATCGCCGCGCTCGACTATTACACCAGGCTCAAGGAAACCATGCCGCCGGGTGTCGACCAGTGGACCTGGGACGGCCAGGGCCAGGCGATCGCTCAGGGGGTTGCCGCCTCCATGCTCTCCTGGGGCGAGTTCTTTCCCTACTTCGACGATGCCAGCCAGACCAAGGTTTCCGGCCTCTGCGAGGCGGTCGTCCCGCCGCAGCCGGCCGCGCTCAGGAAGCCCGAAGAATGCGGCTACGGCGAAATCCCCGGTACCGGCCACCAGGGCGGCTCGTCGCTGGCGGTGTCCAGATATTCGAAAAGCCCGGATGCGGCTTGGATCTTCATGCAATGGGCCACCTGCGCCGACACGCAGGCCCTCATCACCACGCTCGGCGGCGGCACCGGCCCCACCCGCGCCTCGGTCTATGACGACCCGCGCGTCAAGGCCAATGCCCGCGTCGGCGCCGGCACGACCCGTCACTTGTCGGTCGTCCGCGAGACGATCGACAAATACATGGGCTCGGAACCGGACTTGCCGGAATGGGCGCAATTGTCGAGCGATACGATTCCCGTCGGTCTCGGCAAGTATTTCGCCGGCAGCTACGGCTCCTCCAAGGAGGCGATGGACGACATCGCCTCGCAGGTCGAAACCGTTCTGAAAGGCTGACGCACATCCGGATGGGGTGCCGCTGCATGTCGGATGCGGCGGCGACATTGCGCATCGGCAAGCGCGCGCCGTCTTAGCGGTGCCCCTTCCAGCCGGGACAAACGCAAAAACAGGGGACCACCATGCCCGAAAAACCGCTGATAGCGATCACTGGCGCCAGCTCCGGCATTGGAGAGGCCGTCGCGCGCGCCTTCTCCAAGGCCGGCCATCCGTTGCTGCTCATAGCCCGCAGGCTCGACCGGCTCGAGTCCCTGGACTTGCCCAATGCCGTTCTGAAGAAGGCGGACGTGCGCGATCGCGCTGCACTTGCCGATGCGGTCGGCGAAGCCGAGGCGAAATTCGGGCCGGTCGACATGATGTTTGCCAATGCCGGCATCGCACGGCTCGGCGACATCGCCCGTCAGGCACCGGAAGAATGGGACGAGATGATCGACATCAACACCAAGGGTGTGATGAACAGCGTGCATGCGGTGCTATCCGGTATGATCGAGCGGAAGCAGGGAACGCTGGTGATGATGAGCTCGATCGCCGGACGCAAGGTCTACCCGGACCATACGGTCTATTGCGGCACAAAGTTCTTCGTCCACGCGGTGTCCGAAAGTCTGCGCGAATATCTGGCGCCGCACGACGTGCGCGTCATCGTCGTCTCCCCCGGCATCATTGAAACGGAGGTGCTGGACCACGTGAAGGACGAGACCACTCTTGCCAATTACAAGGCGAACAAGGCGGCGATCGGCGGCGGTATTTCAGCCGAAATCGTCGCGGACCTCATCCTCGACGCCTATCGGCTGCCGCAACGCGCGATCGTCCAGGAAATCGTCATCACGCCGACGCGGCAGAAGTATTGAGACAGAGCTGCCGCGACGGCCGGCCGAAACGAACAGGGGAGTAACGACCGATGGCGACCGTGGAATATCAGAATATCGGCAAGTCCTTCGGTGCCGTCACGATCATGCGCGACATCTCCTTCCGAATCGAGGACCACGAATTCGTGGTCCTGCTCGGACCGTCGGGCTGCGGCAAGACAACCTTGCTCAGAATGACGGCCGGCCTCGAGGCCGTCAGCGAAGGTGATCTCATGATCGGCGGAAAGCGTGTGAACGACGTGCATCCGCGTGACCGTTCGATCGCCATGGTCTTTCAGAACTACGCGCTCTATCCGACGATGAAGGTCTACGACAACATCGCCTTCAGCCTGGAAGTGGCGAAGGTTCCTTCCGCGGAGATCAAGGAGCGAGTGGAATGGGCGGCCGCAACCCTCAACCTCACCCCCTATCTCGATCGTTACCCAAAGGAGCTTTCCGGCGGCCAGCGCCAGCGCGTCGCCATGGGTCGCGCCATGGTGCGCGAGGCGGAGGTGTTCCTGTTCGACGAGCCGCTGTCGAATCTAGATGCCAAGCTGCGCGCTCATATGCGCACGGAAATCCGCCAGCTGCACAACCGGCTGAAGACCACCACCATCTACGTCACCCATGACCAGATCGAAGCCATGACCATGGCCGACAAGATCGTCGTCATGCGCGCGGGCAAGATCGAGCAGATCGGCTCGCCCGACGACGTCTACGACCGGCCCTCCAGCAAATATGTTGCAGACTTCATCGGCTCTTCGTCCATCAACTTCCTCCCCGGAACCGTGGTGGCGGACAATGGCGCTCCCGCCGTCGATACGGCGGCCGGCCGGCTGGCCGTGGAGGCGTCCCCGGCATTGAAGCCGGGCAGGAAGGTGGTCCTCGGCCTGCGCCCGACCGACGTGGTGGTCGATTCCGCAGGTCCGCTTGCAGCCAAAGCGATCCTCACCGAGCGGCTTGGCCATGACGCGCAGCTTTTCTGCCAGGGCCCGGAGGGAAGCTTCGTCGCGGTCGTCGACAAGGCGGAGCGGTTTTCGGAGGGCGCCGAGGTTCGCTTTGCGATCCCACCCTCCAAGGTGCACGTGTTCGATGCCGAGACCGAGGTCCGCATCTGACCGCTGCGGACCGGACATTACACTATTGATCGACTGGGAGCCGGCCGCTCGAACGCGGTGCCGGCCAGGAAAGGAACTGTCATGAAATCGCGCTGGTTGGACTCCGAATTCACTTCGACCGTAGAGGGCTATGCCGCCAAAGGCGTCAATCCCGATCTTGCGGTCCGCACCTATACGACCCGGCTGCTGGGCTCCGATCCGGAATTGGTATTGCACGGCGGCGGAAACACATCGGTCAAGACCACGTTCAAAGAGATGGACGGCACCGAGATGGAGGTACTCTGCGTCAAGGGCAGCGGATGGGACATGGGTACGATCGAGCCGCAGGGACTGCCGGCGGTGCGCTTGCAGCCGCTGCAGGCGATGATCGGCTTCGAGACGCTCTCCGACGACGACATGGTGATGCTCCAACGCCGCCTGCTTATCGATCCAGCTTCGCCCAACCCGTCCGTCGAAGCCATCCTGCATGCGATCCTTCCCTTCAAGCACATCGATCACACCCATGCGAATGCGATCGTTTCGCTCACCAATCAGCCGCATGGCGAAGAGTTGATCCGAGAACTCTTTCCCGAGTCGATCATCGTTCCCTATGTGATGCCGGGCTTCGATCTGGCGAAGGCCTGCGATGCCGCCTTCAAGGCAAACCCGAAGGGCGATGGCATGATCCTGCTGAAGCACGGCATCTTCACCTGGTCGGACGAGCCGCGAGAGGCCTATGAGGACATGATCGCCAAGATAGACAAGGCCGAGCGGCGTCTTTCTGAGGGCAGGGCGAAGCCGTTCGCGGGCATCGTCCTTCCCGACAACCTGGCCTCCGCCGCGGAGATTGCGCCGATCCTGCGCGGGGCTTTGGCGATCGAGACGGGCCTCGAGGGTACCCCGAAGCGGTTCGTTCTGGAGCACCGTACAGGCGAGAAGATCCTCGAATTCTGCAACGCCGAAAACGTCGACAGCCTGACGCGCCGCGGCAATGCGACACCGGAGCACGTGATCCACATCAAACGCTTCGGAGTGGCACTGCCGGCGCCGCAAAAGGACAGGCTCGGCGAATGGGCAGAGCAGGCGCGGGCGGCGGTTGCCGCCTTCGAGGCCGACTACAGGAACTATTTCGAGCGCAACAATGCCCGTGTCGGCGGTGGCAAGCGGATGCTCGACCCGAAGCCTCGGGTGTTTTATGTCGCCGGCATCGGCCTCTTCGCCGCCGGCGCGGCGCGAAAGAATGCGATCGTCGGTGCGGACGTGGCGGAAGCAACCATCGACGTCATCACCAAAGCGGAAGGCATCGAGGCGTTCGAGGCGCTCTCTGAGGCCGATCTCTTCGACATCGAATACTGGTCGCTTGAGCAGGTGAAGCTGGCAAAGGTGCAGGAAAAGCCTTTGACCCGACAGGTGGCGATCGTTACCGGCGCAGCAAGCGGGCTGGGCCTCGCGGTGGCAGAGGCACTGAAGGCGGAGGGTGCCGAACTCGCGCTCTTCGACATTTCCGAGGACGCGCTGAACGCGGCTGCGAAAAAGCTCGGCGCGCTGCCGGTGCTGTGCGACGTGACCCATCCGGAGGCGGTAGACGCAGCCGTCGCCAAGGCCGTGGCGCATTATGGCGGTGTCGACATTCTGATCTCGAATGCCGGGGCCGCCTTCCAGGGAAAGCTGCTTGGCGTCGACGAGGCGACCTTCCGCAGAGCCTTCGACCTTAACTTCTGGAGCCATCACTATGTCGCGCGTGCCGTGGTACGCGTCATGGAGCAGCAGAAAACGGGCGGCGCGCTGGTGTTCAACGTCTCCAAACAAGCGGTGAATCCCGGCGCGGATTTCGGCCCCTACGGGACTTCAAAGGCGGCGCTGATGGCGCTGATGCGCCAATATGCGATCGAGCACGGCGGCTCCGGCATCACCTCGAACGCCGTCAATGCAGACCGTATCCGTACCGGTCTTATGACCGACAAGATGGTGGAGGAACGCTCGAAGGCGCGGGGCGTGACGCCTGAGGACTATATGCGAGGCAATATGCTTCGCCGCGAGGTGACAGGCGCCGACGTGGCGGCGGCCTTCGTGCATCTGGCCAAGGCACGGACCTCCACCGGCGCGGTCGTCACCGTCGACGGCGGCAATGTCGCCGCGATGATGCGCTGAACAGTCGCGGGGGGCACATATGGCAACGATCCTCGTTTTAGGGGCAGGCGTCATGGGTACTGCCCTTGCCGTGCCTGCCAGCGACAACGGCCACAGGGTACTGCTGGCCGGCACGCCGCTCGACACGCTGCCTGTCAGCAGGATGAAGGCGGGTGAAATCCATCCGAAGCTCGACGCGACGCTTGCCGAAACGGTGACGATCCTCGCGGACGAGGAACTCCGCCCGGAACATGCCGACACGGCGGATCTCATCGTCGTCGGCGTCAGCAGCCCGGGTGTCGCCTGGGCGGCCGACCGGCTGAGCGGTCTGCTGCGCTCGAAAAAGCCGGTGGCTTTCGTGACGAAGGGTCTCGACCGCGAGGGTGAGCGGGTCGTCACCTATGCCGAGACGCTGCCGCCGCGGATCGCCAATATGGAGAGCTTCATCGGCATCGGTGGGCCATGTATCGCGCGCGAGCTTGCCAACCGCTATCCGACGTCCAGCATCTATGCCAGCCGTGACAGGGCGGCCGCGGACTTCGCCGCGGGCTTGATGCGGACACCTTATTACCGGCTCGCGGTGGGTGAGGATGTGACCGGCGTCGAGGCCTGCGCGGCGCTCAAGAATTTCTTCGCAATCGGTGTCAGCGCCATGCAGACCCGCTATCCGGACGGGCTGCGCGCCGACGGCCAGTCAAAAAACCCGACTGCGGCGGCCTTCAATCAGGCGGCTCAGGAAATGGCTTTGCTCTGCGAACGGATCGGCGGCAACCGTGCTTCCGCTTTCGACCGCGCCGGCATCGGCGATCTGCACGTGACGGTGGGCGGCGGACGCAACAGCCGGCTCGGTCACGGCCTCGGGCTTGGCCGAACCGTTGCGAACGTGATGTCGGGCGAGCTCGGCGGCGAAACGGTCGAAGGCATCGACACCGCACGGATGGTCGGCTCGTTGTTGCGGCAAATCGACGATGCTGCCACCCTTCTGCCTCTCGCAACCGCCATTACGAACGCCATAGTCGAGGACGGCGTATTCGCCTTCGACTTCGGGAGGATTTAGGTCGCGGCGATTCCCGGTCGGGAATGGCGCTGTTCTACAACCAACCTTCCAGCTCGCGGCGCACGACGTGGTTGAGCACCGCCATGCCCTCAGGGCTGTCGTTCAGACAGGGGATATGGGCGAATTGTTCGCCGCCATTGTGGTGGAAGCTCTCGGCTGCCTGCCCGGCGATCTCTTCGAGCGTTTCCAGACAGTCGGAAACAAAGCCCGGATTGATGACGGCGATCTTCTTCACACCCTCCTTGGCCAGCCGTTCCACGGTGGCGTCGGTATAGGGTTGCAGCCACTCCTCGGGGCCGAATCGCGACTGGAAGGTCACCTGCAGCTTTTCTTTCGGCCAGCCAAGCTTTTCGCGCAGAAGGCGTGCGGTCTTCTGACACTGGCAATAATAGGGATCTCCCTTTTCGAAATAGCTTTTCGGGATCCCGTGGAACGAGGCGAGCACCAGCTCCGGCTCCCAGTCGAGCGTCGCGAGATGCTTGGTGATCGAGGTGGCCAGGGCATCGATGTAGACCGGGTCGTCGTGATAGGGAGGCACGGTTCTGAGCGCCGGCTGCCAGCGCATCTTGAGCAAGGCCTCGAAGGCCTTGTCGTTGACTGTGGCGGTGGTGGCGGCGGCATATTGCGGATAGAGCGGGAAGACGAGGATCCGCTCGCATCCGGCTTTCTGCAGCGCCTCGATGCGCGACGCGATGGAGGGCTGGCCATAGCGCATCGCCCAGTCGACGACGACCTGCGGCCGACCGCCGAAGGCATCCGCCATCAGTGCCGCCTGATTGCGCGTATAGGTTCTGAGCCAGCTTTCGTTCAGTTCCTTGTTCCAGATGAGCTCGTAGGCCTTGCCGACCTTGCGCGGACGTGTGTTGAGCACGATGCCGTAGAGGATCGGGTACCAGAAGAGACGCGACCATTCGATCACGCGGCGGTCGCTCAGAAACTCCCGCAGATAGCGGCGCATCGAGGCGACGTCGGTACCGTCCGGCGTGCCCAGATTGACGAGGAGCACGCCGACCTTTCCGTAGCTGATGGCGGGGTGATTGGTGTTCGGCTCGGCATCCATGGCGGTCATTTCGGTCCTCGTGAGGCGCGCACCTTTGCAAGGTGGTGGTCGCGCCGGCAGTTTCAAAGCCTTCTAAGAAGAAAAACCGGCGCGGGAAAGCCCGCGCCGGTCCCAAATGTCGAGGCAAATCGTCTTACTCGGCCGGGATGTCCAGCTCGCGGCCGATTTCAAGCGCTCGCGGCGCCGGATCCCCGTTGGCGGCCGATATCTTCCTCCATTCGGTGCCGCTGCCGTAAAAGGAGTCCGCGAGGTCCCACAGCGTATCGCCGCGCGCTATGACGTGCTTGCGTGGGCCTTCGGCAGCGGCTGCCGCCGGGGGCGAAGCCTCGAGAGCAGTGGTGGCCGCTTCGCTTTCCGCCGGCTTTGCGGCGGCCTGCGGCTCCGGTGCGGCGGCTTCCGGCTCCGGTGCGGCGGCGTCCGGCTCCGGTGCAGCGCTGGGCGCGGCCTCCGGGGCTGCGGCAGCCACTTCCGTGATGCGGCCGTCGGTGTAGGGCTTGAAGGGCTGGTGGGCGGCGAGGTAGTCGGCGAGCACGGTTTCGAGGCCCGGACCGTAATCATAGGCATTCTCGCCCTTGTCCTTGAAGACGGCGTAACCGTCGCCGCCGCCGCGCATGAAGTTGTTGCTGACGAGCGAATAGGTCTTTTCCGGATCGAGTGCCGCGAACGCGTCACCCTCCTTGACCTCGACGCTGACGAGCCGGCTGCCGGCGGGCTTCGAACGATCGAACGAATATTTGAGGCCCGCGACCTGCGGGAAGCGCCCGCCGCCTTCTTCGACCTGGCTGAGCCCGTTTTCAAGGGCTGCGCGGATGTCGGAGCCCTTCAGCTGGAAGGTGGAAAGCGTGTTCTGGAAGGGCAGGACGGTGATGACTTCGCCCATCGTCACGTCGCCGCCGTCGATCGAGGCGCGCAAGCCTCCGCCGTTGGTGATGGCGACCGTCACGCCCTGGCCCTTGACGCGATCGAGCATCGCGTCGGCCACGAGACTGCCCATTTCGCACTCCTTGGCGCGGCAGGTCTCGCGCGATCCGTCGATCGGCGCCTCGGTTTTGGCAATCACTTTCGATCGCAACTCTTCGATGGGCTTTGCGAGTTCCTTGATCCGTGCGGCCACGGCCTCGTCCGGCTTCACGGAGGAATCGACGAGGATCGGGTCGCCCTTGGCGGCCTTGACGACGCCGTCGTCGTCGAACGTCACCACGAGGTCGCCGAGATATTTGCTGTAGGAGCCGGCCTGTACCACCGGCACCTGGTAGCCGCCGGGGTTGTCGACCATGGTGGGATATGGCCCCTCGGCCTTCTCGTCGGTGTTGGACAGCAGACTGTGGGAATGGCCGCCGACCACCACGTCGACGTCCGGGATCTTGGCGATCGCCGCGAGGTCGCGCGGATAGCCGACATGGGTCAGCGCGATGATCTTGTCGACGCCCTGCTTCTTGATCTCTTCGATCGCGCTGGCGATCGTCGCCACGTCCTCGCCGATCAGAATGTCCGGCCCGACCGAGGAGAGCTCAGGCGTGTCATTTGCGACCGCGCCGACGATGCCGATCTTTTCGCCGCCGACATCCAGAACGATCGACGGCTTGATCCGATCGCCGATCTTCGATTTGTGACTCGGCAGGACATTGGCGGTGACGACGGGGAAGGTCACCTTGTCGAGGAAGCTCGCAAGGCCATCTTCGGCTTCGTCGAATTCGTGGTTGCCGACGGTCATCGCGTCGAACTTCATCAGGTTGAGGAACTCCGCTTCCGCGGTGCCCTTGTAGGTGGTGAAGAAGAGCGAGCCCTGGAAATTGTCGCCGGCGTTGAGCAGGAGCACGTTCTTGCCCGTCAGTTCCTGGCGCTTCTGGTCTATCAGCGTCTTGAGGCGGGCGACGCCTCCGAAGCACTCGTTCTTGCCCTCTTCCTCGGCCGAACAGGTCGAATCGAATTTGTTGATCGATTCGATGCGCGAATGAAGGTCGTTGATGTGCAGGATGTTCAGTTCATAATCGGCAAAAGCTGCGCCCGAAGAGAGCGCGAGAAGGGAAGCGGCAACGAGGCCGGTCCGCATGTGTCTGATCATGGTGTGCTCCTGTGTGCTGCCGGCCGAGTCGCAGGTAAGACCCGCCGCGCTGCAGCGGATGTTTTCACCAGTCGGGATCGACTTCAAGCCGCAAACGCATGCCGACGCCGCCGGATTTCAGACAAGGTTAAGCCGTCCCGGCAAGAAAAAGGGCCCGTCCAGGGCCCTCGTTCATCATCTGGCGCCGTGTCAGCCGCGGCGCGCCAGCGAGAACTGTGCGCCGGAGTCCGTCGTGCAGTTCAGCTGCGCCGGCGTTGCCAGCGCACAGTTGACCTTGGACTGGGTGTTGCGCACCAGCGAGGTCATGTTGATTTCCACCAGCGTCGGGCTGACGTTCACATAGTTGCCGGAGGCGAGAAGCTGGTTGGTGTCGGTCGTGCGCGTCGAGAAGGTGCCGCCTGCGAAAGTGGAGACGATGCCGTTCGGATCGACCCAGGAACCCTCGACACCCGTCGCCTGCGGCGCCGACGACATTGGCCGGAGTTCCCGAGGCTGAGACTGACAGGATGCCAGCGCGGCGGCAGTTGCCAGGAGGGTGAGGATGGCGAATGGCTTCATCGGCGTTTCTCCCGCGTCACGAGTTGAGCGGGATGCGAACGCAAAACCGCTTCATACTTTCCTGTCCCGCTCTACCGCATAATTCCGTGAATCGAAACCGATCGACGCACAATTGTGCGGCGTCTCACAGCACCGCAACGACCGTTGTGCGTCTTTTGAGACACGCGTGCGCGAAACATGCCGCGATCATGAGTTGAAAGCAAGAGCGGGCATGCGCGCGGCGCGCTCGGCATTCGAATAGAAAAGGCCCGGAGCAGGACTGCTCCGGGCCGACAGGGCGTGCTTCGTCGCGTGATCCTCAGCGGACGAGGATGTTCCTGAACTGCCAGGGGTCCTTCGTGTCGATGTCTTCCGGGAAAAGGCCCGGGCGCCCGTCGAGCGGCGTCCAGTCGGTGTAGTGCCCCTCGACGGGGCCGAGATAAGGCATCTGCACTTCCAGGCAGCGCTTGTAGTCCATCTCGTCGGCTTCGACGATGCCGGCCTTCGGGTTCTCCAAAGCCCAGACCATGCCGGCAAGAACGGCGCTCGTGACCTGCAGGCCGGTGGCGTTCTGATAGGGCGCGATGCGGCGTGTCTCTTCCAGCGAGAGGCGGGAGCCGTACCAGTAGGCGTTCCTGGCATGGCCGTAGAGCAGCACGCCGAGCTCGTCGACGCCGTCCACGAGCTCGTGCTCGTCGAGGACGTGCAGCTCCGGCTGCGCCGTGCCGCCGTTGCCGAACATCTCGTGCAGCGAGAGAACGGCGTCATTGGCCGGGTGATAGGCGTAATGGCAGGTCGGGCGGTAGGAAACGTCGCCGTCCTTATCGCGGACGGTGAAGAAGTCGGCGATCGAGATCGCTTCGTTGTGCGTGACCAGGAAGCCGTATTGCGGGCCGGGCGTCGGGCACCAGCTGCGCACTCGGGTGTTTGCACCCGGCTGCTCCAGGTAGATCGCCGCCTTGCAGCCCTTCTTGTGCTTCTTGGCGTTTTTCGGCATCCAGTTCTCGTGGGTGCCCCAGCCGAGCTCGGCCGGCTGCAGGCCTTCCGAAATGAAGCCTTCCACCGACCAGGTGTTCCAGAACACGTTGAGCGGTTTCGGGTGCTTGGCGCGCTGGGTGTCGCGCTCGGCGATGTGAATGCCCTTGACGCCCGCTTTCTTCATCAGCTTCGCCCAGCCTTCCCGGTCGTCCTGATGCGGCTCTTCGTATTTCAGGCCGAGATCGTCGGCGAGATTGAGAAGGGCCTTCTTGACGAACCAGGAGACCATGCCGGGATTGGCGCCGCAGGTCGAAACCGCCGTGGTGCCGCCCGGGTTCTTTTCCTTCTCCCGGCGTACCGTTTCGCGCAGGGCGTAATTCGTGCGCTCGGAATTGTCCATTTCGGCATCGAAGTAGAAGCCGAGCCACGGTTCGACGACCGTGTCGACATAGAGGACGTCGAGCTTGCGGCAAAGCTTCATCAGGTCGAGCGACGAGGTGTCGACAGAGAGATTGACGCAGAAGCCCTGGCCGCCGCCTTCCGTCAGGAGCGGCTTCAGCAGTTCCTTGTAGTTGTCCTTGGTGACGGCCGCCCGCACGTGCCGCACGCCATGGCGCGCGAATATTTCCGCGTCCTTGGCGTCCTCACGGGGCTCCACCACGATCAACCGGTTCTTGTCGTATTTGAAGTGGCGCTCGATCAGCGGCAAGGTGCCGTGGCCGATCGACCCAAAGCCGATCATCACGATCGGGCCGGCGATCTCGCCATAAACCGGATAGGTGGTGTCTGCCATTTTTGTCTTTCTCCTGAGAAAACATCCCTGTGCGATGCTTGGATGCGCGCGAGAAGCGAGCCTCGAATTCCTGATGAGGACTGCATGTCGGGCAGAACCACTCAGGCAAACTATAGAGTGCAGCGGACTTTCGTGCGTCTGGATAGATGCGCGGCGCTGTAGAGCACAGTTTCCTGTCACAATAAAGAGCGGTCCCGTCAAGGCGGCACCTGCGACTTTGCTTAACCGGCTATCTTCCAGGGGCAGCGATGCCGCGGCCGCACCGGCACGACTTCGGGTCGATTCCGGAATCATCGCGATGCGGGCAGCTTGCCGCAAGCGCATCGTGCTATAGCTTCAACAGAGCCCATTGCCTCGCATCGCGACCGAAGTTCCTGGAGCAGACCAACGTGACTGGTGATCACCTCAAGGCCCTGATGGGCTTGCAAGCCGCAACGCCGGTGCTCATCGCGCTCTATGATCCGCAGGATCGGCTGCGCTACGCCAATGAAGCCTTTCGATCGGCCTACCACGTCGGCGAGGGCGAAGCGCCGACCTGGGCGGAGATCATGCGCCGCAATCATGCCGCGGGCAGGGGCACCGTTCTCAAGACTGACGACCTCGAAGGCTGGATCGCCGCCACGGTCCACCGGCGCGGGAAGGTGCCTTTCCGCACGGTCGAGACCGACCTTCACGACGGCCGCTGGCTTTGGATGACGGAGACCGTGGACCAGAAAGGCTGGATGCTGTGCATCGCCGTCGACATTACGGAGGTGCGGGCGGGGGAGCGCAAGCTTCGCCAGGACCGGGATTTCGCGCTCAGGGCCTCACAGGTGGACGAACTCACCAGCGTGCCCAACCGGCGCTACACGATGGAAAGGCTCAACGAGTTCATCCGCAACTGCGCCGAGAACCCGCACATGTGGGGGTGCGTGGCAATCATAGACATCGACTATTTCAAGGCGATCAACGATCGCTATGGCCATCATCGCGGTGATGAGGTCTTGCTCGACTTCGCCCGGCAGATGCAGGAATTCGTCCGGCGCTCCGATTGCTTCGGGCGGATCGGCGGCGAAGAGTTCATGCTGATCCTGCCGGACACCACCGTCAGCGAAGCGAACCTCATCCTCGATCGGCTGCTGGACAGGGTCCGCAACGCCAGACCGCTTTCGAACATACCGGAGTTCTTCTACACCTGTTCGGTAGGACTTGCGGAGTATCGGGAGGGCGACAGCGTCAGGGACATTTATTCACGCGCGGACGATGCCCTTTACATCGCCAAGCGTGAAGGGCGCGATCGCGTCAAGCGCCATACGCTACCCGGATCAGACCGTGAGTTCAGCCCGGATCAGACCCCTTAGGGAATTGCCGATGTAAAGACGGCCGCTTGCGAGGTCGGCGGGAGCCAATCGCTCGACCCGTGCTCGCCGCTGGCAGATGAGCTCCGTGCGCAGAACGCCGGCGAGGAGGCCGCAGGCGATCGGCGGCGTCTTCAAGTACCCGCTGCCGTCATCGAGAAAGACCGACGTTATCGTCCCCTCACAGACTTCCCCCTTTTCATTGAGCAGGATGACCTCGTCGGCCTCGGCCGTGGAAAACTCGCTGCGTGCCGCCTCGTAGCGGCTCCGGCGCGTGGTCTTCATCCGGAGGAGGCGGTCGCTGGAATCGAGCCGCGTCGAGGCGATCCGCACCCGCCACGCCGCGCCGTCGGCAAGCGGCACGAAGGGCGCCGTCGTCACGTCGATGCTGCCGTCGCGGTCGAGCGTGAGGCGCACGCGCAGCGGCGCTCGCGCGCCCGCAACGGCTCGCTCCAGCGTCGCCTCGGCTGCGGCCGCACCTGAAAAGCCGAGGCGCCTGGCGGAGCGCGTCAGTCGCGCCAGATGCAGCCGCAGCCTCGTAAAGCCATTCTCCGGTTCGTAGCGCAGCGTCTCGATCAGGGAAAAACCGGTCATCGGGCGATCTCGGCATCGCCGACGGCGAAGCGGGCCTTCAGCAGGCATTCCTCGTACTCTGCCTCGGCCTTGGAATCGAAGACGATGCCGCCGCCGACATTGAACACAGCCCGGCCCCCGGCAAAGAGCGATATGGTGCGGATCGCGACGTTGAAGCGCATCGTGCGGTTCGGGGCGATGTAGCCGATCGCGCCGCAATAGGCGTCACGCGGCCCGGACTCCAGATCGTGGAGAATTTCCATCGCCCGAATCTTCGGGGCGCCGGTCACGGAGCCGCAGGGAAAGAGCGCGGCGAAAATGTCGGCGATGCCGATCTCGGGCAGAAGCTTCGCCCTGACGTGGCTCACCATCTGGTGGACCGTCGGATAGGTCTCGATGTCGAAGAGCTTCGGCACGTCGAGCGTGCCGACTTCGGTCACGCGGGAGATGTCGTTGCGCAGAAGGTCGACGATCATGCGGTTCTCGGCTTGCGTCTTCTCGTCGGCGCGCATCGCCGCGATGATCGCGTCATCCTCATCAGGGCTCGCGCCGCGCCGCGCCGTGCCCTTCATCGGATGCGTCTCGATCCAGCCGTCGGCGTCGACCCGGAAGAAAAGTTCCGGCGAGCGCGAGATCAGGACCGGGCCGTCGAGGGCGACGAGCGCGCCGTATTTCACCGGCTGACGCTCGATCAACGACCAGAATGCGGCGAGCGGATCGCCGGACCAGCGCGCATGGATCGGCATGGTCAGGTTGGCCTGGTAGCAATCGCCCTGGCGCAGATGCCGGTGCAGCTTTTCGAAGCGCTGGCGATAAGCAGGAAAATCCCAGCCTGCACGAGGCTCCGCGAGGAGGGGCTCGTTCTCGATGCGCCGCTGCGGCACCGCAAGCGGATGGTCCTTTGCCGGCGCGTCGAAGACGCCGAAGGACATCAGCGGCGTTTCCCGGTTCTCCGGCGCGAAGGGGGCCAGTTTCTTCTCGAAAAGATGGCCCGCTTCGTAGGCCATGAAGCCCGCGATCCATTTGCCGGCACGATGGGCCGCCTCGATTTCGCCAAGGCCGCGGTGGAACTCAGCCCTCGTCCGTGCCGTGATGACGCGCAAAGGCTCGGCGAAAACCGTCGTGCGGTTCTCGCTGTCGTCCCGAAAGAGGACATAGGGCGCGTGTTCGATCATCGAGGTCGGTCGCTGTCAATTCGGTCCGACGGGGGCCGATACGGCCCGAGCGGGTCACGCCTTATCAAGCGCCTCCAGTTCGTCGATGAGCCCTTCAATCATCGACAGGCCCTGTGCCCAGAACGACGGATCGGTGGCGTCGAGCCCGAAGGGCGCGAGAAGTTCGGAATGATGCTTCGTTCCACCCGCCTTCAGCATCTCGAAATATTTCTCCTGGAAGCCGCGCTCGGCGTTCTGATAGACGGCATAGAGGGAGTTCACCAGGCAATCGCCGAAGGCATAGGCATAGACGTAGAAGGGCGAATGGATGAAGTGGGGGATATAGGCCCAGTAGGTCTCGTAGCTCTCAGAAAGCCGGATCGCCGGGCCGAGGCTTTCGCTCTGCACCGATAGCCATATCCGGCCCAGGTCCTCGGCCGTCAGCTCGCCTTCCTTGCGGGCCGTATGCACCTTGCGCTCGAAATCATAGAAGGCGATCTGCCGGACGACCGTGTTGATCATGTCCTCGACCTTCTGCGCAAGCATCGCCTTGCGTTCGCGCTTGTCCTTGGTCCGGTCGAGGAGCGCGCGGAAGGTCAGCATCTCGCCGAACACGGATGCGGTTTCCGCAAGCGTCAGCGGCGTCGAGGCCATCAGCGCGCCCTGGGCGCCGGCAAGGACCTGATGGACGCCATGGCCGAGCTCGTGAGCGAGCGTCATCACGTCGCGCGGCTTGCCCATGTAGTTGACCAGAACATAGGGGTGCACGGAAGGGACGGTCGGATGCGCGAAAGCGCCCGGCGCCTTGCCCGGTCGGACCGGCGCGTCGATCCAGCTATCGTCGAAGAAGCGCCGCGCGATCGCCGCCATTTCCGGGGCGAAGGCGTGATAGGCGGAAAGGACCGTATCCCTTGCTTCGTTCCAGGGAATAAGCGCGTTCGGCGTTTCCGGCAGAGGGGCGTTCCGATCCCAGAAATCCATCTGCTCCATGCCGAGCCACTTGGCCTTCATCGCATAATAGCGGTGCGAGAGCCGGGGGTAGGCGGCCTTCACCGATGCTGCCAGAGCGTCCACGACCTCACGTTCCACCCGGTTGGCGAGATGGCGGCTGTCGGCGATATCCTCGAAACCGCGCCAGCGGTCGGAGATTTCCTTGTCCTTCGCAAGCGTGTTGGTGACGAGGGTGAAGGTGCGGATATTCGCTTTGAAGGTTTCCGCGAGCGCAAGCGCGGCCTTCTTGCGCACTTCGACTGAAGGGTCCTGCAGAAGGTTGAGCGTCACTTCCAGCGGCTGCTCCTTGCCGTCCACCGAAAAGGTCAGCGATGCGATCGTCTCGTCGAAGAGCCGGTTGAAGGCGTTTGCGCCGGTCATGGACTTTTCGAGGAAAAGCTGCTCCAGCCTGTCGTCGAGCTGGAAGGGCTTGTCCTTGCGCAGGTCGAGGATCCAGGGCCGATAGTGGGCGGCAAGGCTGTCGGTCGCGAGGGCGGCGTCGATCACCTTGTCGTCGATGCGGTTGAGTTCCAGCGAGAAGAACAGGAGATGCGCCGATATGTCGGTAAGCTTCGACTGGACGTCGCCGTAGAGCTTTCCGTTCGCCGGATTGGACGTATCGGAGAAATAGGTAAGCCCCGCAAAGGAGGCGATGCGGCCCATGAGGTCGTCCAGCGCCTCGAATTCCTTCACGGCCGCGCCGATGCCCTGATCACCGGTTCGGCCGGCAGCCTCCTTGAGCTTGCCCTTCCACTTCGCTTCGAAGGCGATCGCGTCGGTTTCCGCTTTCGCGAGGTCCGAGCGGAATTCCTCGGAAGAGGGCGAGAGGTAGAGGTCCGTGAGCCGCCAGGACGGCAGCTCGCCGAGCTCGTCCGGCGCTGCTGAAGCCTGTCCGGCCCCGGAATTCACCAGCGAGGCGCGCATGAGGGATTGCCCGGAGGCGGCGAGGCGTGGCGAGGCAAAATTCATCGTCGGTTCTCTCGTTTTGAACAGGCCTTAACCCTGAAGCGAGGCAACGGCATGGCGCCCATTGCTACCGCCCGCGATGGATAAAATGCAAGCATTTCTCAAAACAGGATGTTCAGCCGTTTGTGGGACGAATGGCCGGTATGATTTGGCACATGATGCTGGCCAAAGGTACCCCGCGTGTCCCAAGCAGGAGGCTTTCGTGACATCTCATATTCTTGTCATCGACGACGATCCGGTGCAGCGGCGGCTGTTGACGAACATGATCGAGCGGCTGGGCCATGTCGCGCATCTCGCCGATAACGGGCGCAGCGGGCTCGAACTCCTGCAACGCAAGGGCGGGATCATCAACGTCATCCTGCTCGATCTTCTGATGCCGGAAATGAACGGGCACGGCCTTCTCGAGGCGCTCGCCGAGCGTGGCATCGACATCCCGGTCATCGTTCAGACAGGGCAGGGCGGCATCGAAACGGTGGTCCAGGCGATGCAGGCCGGCGCCTTCGATTTTCTCGTAAAGCCGGTTTCGCCGGAGCGGCTGTCGATCGCCTTGGGCAACGCGCTGAAGATGGCGAGCCGCGACGGCAAGGTCAAAACCGCACGGCGTCCGCGCGGCGGGGCCGTCGGTTTCGACGATATCGTCTCGGCAAGCCCGGCGATGATCCGCGTCATCGATCTCGCGCGCCGCGCTGCCCAGTCGAACATTCCGATCGTGCTCGAGGGCGAGTCGGGCGTCGGCAAGGAAATGGTGGCCCGCGCCATCCAGGCGGCCAGCGACCGGGCGGCGAAGCCTTTCGTCACCGTCAATTGCGGCGCCATTCCCCACAACCTCGTCGAGAGCATTCTCTTCGGTCATGAGAAGGGAGCGTTTACGGGCGCAAGCGAAAAGCACAGCGGCAAGTTCGTCGATGCCGATGGCGGCACCCTCTTTCTCGACGAGATCGGCGATCTTCCGCTCGAGGTCCAGGTAAAACTGTTGCGCGCCGTCCAGCAGGGCGAGATCGAGACGATCGGGGCGCGTCAGCCGCAGAAGGTGAACGTGCGCCTCATCTCGGCCACCAACAAGGACCTCATCACCGAGGTTCGCGAGGGCCGGTTCCGCGAAGATCTCTACTATCGGCTGAACGTCTTCCCGATCACCATTCCGGCGCTACGCCGACGCAAGGAGGATATCCCCGTTCTCGTACGCGCCTTTGTCGAGCGCTTCGCCGCCGAGCAGAGGCTGGATCAGAGGCTGACGGTATCGAGCGGCGCGATGGCGCTGCTGACGTCCTACGACTGGCCGGGCAATATCCGCCAGCTCGAAAACGCCATCTTCCGCGCCGTCGTCCTCGCCGAAGGTCACGAGCTCACGGTCCGGGACTTTCCGCAGGTCGCCACCCAGATACCGGGATACATCGTTGCCGATCGCAGCGGTCTCTCCTGGGGCGAAGCCGGCCCGGAACGCCGTCCCGCTTCCGCTCAGCTCGCCGCCGCCCCGGCCGACGCGGGCCCACGGGAACAACCGCATTCCGAGACGACTCCGGACGGCCGCCTGGAAAACGCCATCGCCAGCCTCAGCGAGGGCGGCGAGGTCAGGAAGCTCGCCGAGGTCGAGGAGGAGCTGATTCGCTTTGCCCTGAAATTCTACCGCGGCCAGATGAGCCAGGTGGCGCGCAAACTGGGAATCGGCCGCTCGACTCTCTATCGCAAACTCAAGGATTACGGCATCGATCCCGACAACCCCTTGCGTGAAGCGGCATAAAATCGACGCATTCACACCTCATTTGCCGTGCAAATCGTCCACCGCCGTTTAGACCTTGTTAGCAAACTGTTCACTATATTATAAGGGGCGGTGAACACTGTGGCATAATTGCCATGCTGTCACCTTATTTGACAGTCATCTGAGACAGCAAAGCACGGTTGTCCGTCGGACGGGGATTGAATGCCAAATTTGTTCGGTTTGGAGGAACCAGTCGGTTCCTTTGCGCGCAGACTCTGCTCGGCGGTCGCTCGAAAGGCGCCCCAGGTCCTGGCGTCCATCGCGCTGGTTTGCTCCCTCGTCACACCCGGGATGGCGCCTCCGGTCGAGGCCGCCGGCCAGACACGCACCCTCAAGCTGTATTTCATCCACACCAAGGAAAAGGCGCAGATCACCTTCAAGCGCAACGGTCGCTACGATCAGAAGGGTTTGCAGCAGATCAATCGTTTCCTGCGCGACTGGCGGCGGAACGAACCGACCAAAATGGATCCGCGCCTGCTCGATCTCGTCTGGGAAGTCTACCAGAAGAGCGGTTCGCGCGACTATATCCACGTCGTTTCCGCCTATCGCTCGCCGGCCACGAACGGCATGCTGAGGTCGCGGTCGAAGGGCGTGGCGAAGAAGAGCCAGCACATGCTCGGCAAGGCGATGGACTTCTATATACCGGACGTGAAGCTCAAGGCGCTGCGTGAGATCGGCATGAAGTTCCAGGTCGGCGGCGTCGGCTATTACCCGACTTCCGGTTCGCCCTTCGTTCATATGGACGTCGGCGGGGTACGCGCATGGCCGCGCATGACGCGCAACGAGCTCGCGCGGCTCTTCCCGGACGGCAAGACCATGCATATTCCCTCCGACGGAAAGCCGCTGCCGGGCTATGAGCAGGCTGTGGCCGATTACAAGCGCCGCGTCGGCGCATCGGCGATCCAGGTCGCAGGCGGCGGCGCCAAGGGGCCGGGCGATACCGGCAAGCGCCGCAACCTCTTCGCCGCGCTCTTCGGCGGAGGCGGCGACGAGGATGAAGAACCCGCGGCAATCGCTGCCGGCGGCGCCGAAGAGGAAGCTCCGGCCAGGGTTCAGACCGCATCGGCGCCGGCGGCCCAGGATGCTCTTCCCGGTGTTGCAGGTTCCACTGCGGCGCCTGCCGGGCAGCAGGATATCAACGCACCGGTGCCGGCCGTGCGACCGGCATTCAAGGAAACTCCGGCTGACGGCGGCGTAGCGGTTGCACTCGTCGCGCCGGAAAAGAACAGTGCCCAGGAGGCGCTGGCAGCTGCCATGCCGCAGACAGCGGCCGTGCCTTCGGAATTCGCGGATCTGAGCACCCTCAAGGTTCCGGTTCCGCAAATGCTCGACCGTCGCGACATGAACGCCTTGATCGCCAACGAGACGCTCGTCGCCTCCGCCGACGGCCAGGCTCAGGAGTTCGGCTTCGTGCCGGTGCCGGGAATGCGTCCGGCCGGCGAAGAGGCGCTCGCGGCCGTGGCTCACGCCGAGGTCACCATTCCCGCTTCTGCGGATGGGCCTGCGCTCGCTTCCGCGGCGCAGCCGCCGAGTGCCGCCGGTACGCGCGTTGCCCTCGCAGCGCCGACCAGCGAGAATCGGGCGCCTGCATTTTCTCCGGCGATCGAGGTCGCGGCCTATGCGCCGCAGTCGGGTTCGGCTTCACGTGAGGCGATCTTCGATAGCGTCTTCGACACGGAGGCCGATGCTCCCTCGAAGGGCGCCCGTCCCAAGAGGCAGGATGCCCAGGCGAAGAGCCGGTCTTCCGTACGCACGGAACCGAAACTGACGCAGAAGATCATTTCCGAGTGGGCACTCTCGGCGGGCCGTGTGGCTACCCTGTCGAAGCCGGTCAAGGCGCCGCGCTTCGTAAGCAAGTCGCTCCGCGTCGCGCCGACGACCGTTTATGCGGCCGGCTTCACCAGCAATAGCGGAGCGGTCGATACGGCGCGCTTCAGCGGCAGCGCGGTCAACTTCATGGAAGTGAAGAAGTTCAACACAAACTGAGCCTTCGATTGCCGCTTAAATATAAAAGCCCGCCAGGTCAGTCCGCCGGCGGGCTTTTTGCCGAGTTGTCAGGCAGCGTCCTCGGATTCGGCGGCAGGGATCATGCCCAGCGCCTGGAGGTAGGTGTCAAGGATCGCTTCCTGTTCCATGCGCTCGTCGGCGTCCTGCTTGCGGATAGAAATCACCTTGCGCAGGATCTTGGCATCGAAGCCCATCGATTTTGCCTCGCCATAGACATCCTTGATGTCGTCGGCGATGGTCTTCTTCTCTTCTTCCAGCCGTTCGATCCGTTCGATGAAAGCGCGAAGCTGGTCGCGGGCAATGCCGTGAGCATCCGACATGGTCGTCTCCTTGTGGGGATGAATTTTCCGGGTGCTGTGAACTGCCGTGAACGGCCGCCGAGGTCAAGGGCGATTGCGCAACAACACAGGCATTTCCCGCGCAGGTCTTACTCCTCCGGGCGATTGCGTTCGAACGCGGCTCTCTGTTCGGGCGAGGCCTCAACCTGGTTCTGCGCCCGCCATTCCTCATAGGGCATGCCGTAGACGATCTCCCGGGATTCCTCCTTGCTCATCGGCACGCCGGAGGCCTCTGCCGCCTCGCGATACCAGTTCGACAGGCAATTGCGGCAGAAGCCGGCGAGGTTCATCAAGTCGATGTTCTGGACGTCGCTGCGTTCGCGCAGATGTTCGAGCAGCCGGCGGAAAGCCGCGGCCTCGAAAGCGGTGCGCTGTTCCGGGCTGATTTCGTTCATCGGGGTGGCCTCCTCTTCTTCAGTCGCTGTAAGCGCCCGTGCGGGACGGGTGTCGCTGGTAGGCATGAAGCTCCGGCAGGGCGTTGAGCGCCGCAAGGATGGGCGTCAGACGCTCCGCCCAGGCGGCGACACCCGCGGCATCGGCGATCAGGTCCTGGCGGACCTCGATCAGCGCATGCGCGATCCCGGGAGCCATGCAGTGCCGGTACATGGTATCGCCACGCAGCGCGCCGTCATAGGGCTCGTTGTTGCCGACGACGATGTCGCCGGCGGCCTCCAGCCGTTCGATCAGCGGAAACACGGCGCGCGGGTCGTTGTCCCAGAGAACCGAGGCATGCCAGGGGCGTGCCACGCCCTTCCAGAAGGGCGTGAAGGAATGCAGGGAAATGACGAGAGGCGCTCTTCCGAAGGCCGCGGCGGACCGGGCGATGGTTTCGGATACGGCCTCGTGGTAGGGGCGGTGAAAGCGCCTTATGCGGTTCTGCCACTCCTCGTCCGAGATCGGGTGGTTGCCCGGAACGATCGCGCCATCGGAAATCTTCATGATTAGGGTGGGGTCGTCTTCGCCGCGATTCGGATCGATCAGGAGGCGCGAGAAACAGCCGAGCACGGCCGGTGCGCCGAGTGCGTCCGACAATCGCCGCGTCAGCGGTTCTATGCCGATATCGTAGGCGATGTGACGCTCGAAGGCGCTTTCGGGCAGGCCGAGCCGGCCATATTCCGGCGGCAGCCGGTTCATTGCATGGTCGGCAACCAGCACGAGACCCTTTGCCGGATCGCCCCCGGTGATCTCGTAAGGAGAGTAATGGTGCATTCGGCTCCTGCCAGGCTAAAGGTACCCACCTGATTGCACGCAAAGCCGCCATTCGCAAGAAAAACGCGAAGCTCTTATGCCGTTCCGTCACAGGAATGACGATTATAATCGATTAGAGTTGCGTTGACTTTCAGGGCTGGGCGTCGCAAGAAAGTGCCACGCAAATCAAAACGGAGTTCCGTAGGAAGCCGTGTCTAGATATCCTTTTTCCAGAGTGAAGCCGGGGTCGATGACGTTTGGATCCATCCTCCTGTTTTCCTTGGCAATTTCCGCTTCATTTCTCTCTGCCGGCGATGCCCGCGCCGATTTTCGAGTCTGCAATGGGACGCAGACTCTGGTCGGCGTGGCGATCGGTTATCGGGCCAAGGAAGGCTGGGTGACCGAAGGCTGGTGGCAGGTTCCGGCGACGACCTGCGCCACGCTGATCGAAGGCGAACTTCAGTCCCGATATTATTATCTCTACGCGGAAGATGCGGCCAAGGGCGGCCGTTGGACCGGCGACGTCAACATGTGCGTGGCCGAAAACGAGTTCAAGATCGTCGGCGTGCAGGACTGCTTCGCCCGCGGCTTCCAGCGCATGGGATTCAAGGAATACGACACGGGGCGGCAGGGAAGCTGGATGGTTCAGCTTTCCGACACGCCCGGCACGCAGGAAAGCCAGAATTGATGAGACGGAACAGGAAAGTCAAAATCCTCGCGACACTCGGGCCGGCATCGGCCGACGAGCAGATGATTCAGAAGCTGCACGAGGCGGGGGCCGATCTGTTCCGAATCAACATGAGCCATGCAAGCCATGAGGTCATGCGCACGCTGATCGAACGGATCCGTGTGGTCGAGGCGCGCTGCGGCCGTCCGATCGGCATCCTCGCCGATCTGCAGGGGCCGAAGCTGCGCGTCGGAAAGTTCGCCGAAGGCAAGGTCGAACTCAAGATCGGCCAGACCTTCACGCTCGACAACCGCGATGTGCCCGGCGACAGCCGCCGCGTCTATCTTCCGCATCCGGAGATCCTCGAAGCGGTGAAGCCCGGCCATCGCTTGCTCATCGACGATGGCAAGCTGCATCTGCGCGCCGAAAAGTCCGATGGCAAGAGCATCGTCACCACGGTCGTTTCCGGCACGCGGATTTCGGACCGCAAGGGCGTCAGCCTGCCCGATACGCTGCTTGGCGTCGGCGCGCTGACCGACAAGGACCGCGTCGACCTCGACGCCGTGCTGGCGACAGGAGAGGTCGATTGGGTGGCGCTTTCCTTCATCCAGCGCCCTGAGGACCTTGCCGAGGTTCGCAAGATCGCCCGCGGTCGCGTTGGACTGATGTCGAAGATCGAGAAGCCGCAGGCGATCGAGCGGATCGACGAGATCATCGAGCTTTCGGATGCGCTGATGGTGGCACGCGGGGACCTCGGCGTCGAAATGCCGCTCGAATCCGTACCCGGGCTTCAGAAACAACTGACGCGTGCCTGCCGGCGCGCGGGCAAGCCGGTCGTCGTCGCCACGCAGATGCTCGAATCGATGATTTCCTCGCCGGTGCCGACGCGCGCAGAAGTGTCGGACGTGGCGACCGCCGTGTTCGAGGGGGCCGATGCGGTGATGCTTTCGGCCGAATCCGCCTCCGGCGAGTACCCTGTCGAGGCGGTTTCGACCATGGCGTCGATCGCCAGCAACGTCGAGCGCGATCCGCATTATCCGGGGATCATCTACGCTCAGCGCACGCCGCCGGAAGCAACGGGCGCGGACGCCATCTCGCTTGCCGCTCACCAGATCGCCGAGACGCTCAAGCTTGCCGCAATCGTGACCTACACCTCCTCCGGCACCACCGGGCTGCGCGCTGCGCGCGAGCGCCCCCAGGTGCCTGTCATCGCACTTTCGCCGATCGTCCAGACGGCTCGCCGGCTTTCCGTGGTGTGGGGGCTGCACTGTGTCGTCACAGGGGATGCGACCGATCTCGACGATATGGTCAACCGCGCCTGTCGAATCGTCTCGACGGAAGGCTTCGGGAAGCCGGGAGACCGAATCATCGTTACCGCCGGCGTGCCGCTCGGTACCCCCGGCGCCACCAACATGCTGCGCATCGCCTATATCGGCTCGGACGGCCAATCGGGCATCTGAGCCGCCGCCTGCTCGATCGAGCGCTTTTCGACGCAGCCCCTCATCCGCCTGCCGGCACCTTCTCCCCGCAAACGGGGCGAAGGGGCTCGCGGCGCCGACTTCGTCCGCTCTCCACGTTCACAGCGCGTCTTAGAGCATTTCAACGCTTCATAGAAACACTGAAATGCTCTAACCATTTGATTCAACGCACTTCCGGACGGCCGGTGGCGACGCCTTGCGCCTGCGGCCGGACGAGGGGCATTCTCGCGTCCTCAGGTGCCGGTCACGTGCGGCTGCCGGCAAGCTTTTCCGCGAGTTCGCCGAGTTGCTCCTGCGCCTTCCGGTCGGAGGGGTAGATGTCGAGGAATTGCTGCCATGCGCGCATGGCAAGTTCATCCTTCCCGGCGGCCTCGAGCATGGTGGCCATGCCGGCGAGCGCGCCGAAATGGCGAGGCTCCAGGGCAAGGACATGATTTATGTCGGACATCGACTTGCGGAAGTTGCCCATCTGGTAGTGCAGCGTGGCGCGGCGGTTCCAGCCTTCGACATAGTCGGGGGCGAGGGCAAGCGCCTGGTCCAGAAGATCGAGCGCCGCCGACTGCTTCTCATCGGCAATCGCCTTGTTGGCCCATTGCATCAGGAGATTCACGGTCGCGCTACCGGAATCCTGCCATTCGAGGCGGATGCGATCGGCCACCTGCCGGGCCTTGCCCTCATCGCCTTCCTTCTTGAGATCGGCGAAGAGGGCATCGACGCGCTCTTTCGGAGTGGTAAGCGCAGCGACCTCGGCCTGAGGCGAGGGTTCTGCCGCACTAAGCGGAGCGGCGGCCACTATCGCGGCGGCGGTCACGGCAAGAGATGCCAGTATCAGCTTCATGAAAACACGCATGGCGGACATCGTAGCCCGCCATGAAACAAGATCAAATCAATTTTGGGAAATCGGCGAGCAAGCCGCCGTGTTCCGGATTTTCCTTGAATCGCCGATTCAGGAGACGTGCAGCAAGCCGAGTGCTACGACCTTTGCGCATCCGCCAAGACGCGCGGCGCTGCAGGCACGGCCTGCAGCAAGCATCAGCCCTGGCGTGCCTTGAAGCGCGGGTTCAGCTTGTTGATGATGTAGACGCGGCCCTTGCGACGAACCAGACGGTTTTCGCGGTGACGGGTCTTCAGGGACTTGAGCGAATTCTTGATCTTCATTTTTCCTGATCCGCAGGGTTTCGGGGAACGAAAATTCGCCCGGTAATTCCAACAATCAAAAGCGCGCCGTTCAGCGCGCTGTTCAAGTAGGCAGGCACATACCGTGTCGCCCCAATCGTGTCAACCGCATGACGGGGATTTTGCCGACTGTCCCCGCCTTCCATGACGTCCCGGTCAGAGCAGGCGGGTGAAGTGCCCCATCTTGCGGCCGGACCGCGCCTCGGCCTTGCCGTAGAGATGAAGGAGCACATTGCGTTCGGCAAGCAGGTCCGGAACGCGGGCGATGTCGTCGCCGACGAGGTTCTGCATCACGCAGTCCGAATGGCGCGACGGGTCGCCGAGGGGCAGGCCTGCAATCGCGCGGATATGCTGCTCGAACTGCGAAACGACGCAAGCGGCCTCCGTCCAGTGGCCGGAATTGTGTACGCGCGGCGCGATCTCGTTTGCGACGACGCCGCCGTCGGCCAGAACGAAGAACTCGACACCGATGACGCCGACATAGCCGAGCGCGTCGAGAATGGCGGTTGCCGCCTTGCGGGCGGCCTCCGTGGTCGACCCGCCGACGGATGCGGGCACGGTCGATGTGTGAAGAATGCCGTTGCGATGCACATTTTCGGCAGGATCGAAACAGGCGGTCGTGCCGTCGGGCGCGCGTGCGGCGATGACCGAGATCTCCCGGTCGAACGGCACGAAGCTTTCGAGGATCAGCGGGACCTGTCCGAGCGCGACATAGGCGCCGGCCGGATCGTCGGCAGCGGAACGGAAGACGCGCTGGCCCTTGCCGTCGTAGCCGAGCCGGCGGGTCTTGAGCACGCCGGCCCCGCCGAAGTCCGCAAGGGCGGCCTCCAGATCGGCCTGGCTGTCGACGGGATGGAATCCGGCGGTGGCGATGCCGCAGCCGTTGATGAAGCGTTTCTCGACGAGACGGTCCTGCGCGACTTCCAAGGCCTTCGGCGGCGGGAAGACCGGCCGCGAACGGGCGAGTTGCTCGGCGGCCGCGACCGGGACGTTCTCGAATTCGTAAGTGATGAGATCCGCCACCCGCGCAAGCTCGTCCAATGCGCGCGGATCATCATAGGCGGCAATGATCTGGTCGTTCGCCACCTGCGCCGCCGGACAGTCCGGCTGCGGCTCGAGCACCACGGTGCGGAAGTTCAGGCGGGCAGCGGCCATGGCCAGCATGCGGCCAAGCTGGCCGCCACCGATGATGCCTATGGTCTTCATGCCTCGTCTACCGGATATTCCGCGACCGATACGGTCTGCTGTTCGCGCCAGTCGTCGAGACGGTCGGCAAGATCCTCGTCACCCAGCGCGAGCACGGCGGCGGCCAGAAGTGCCGCATTGATGGCGCCCGCCTTGCCGATCGCAAGCGTGCCGACCGGAATGCCGGCCGGCATCTGCACGATCGACAGCAGGCTGTCCTGGCCGGAAAGCGCTCTCGACTGGACCGGGACGCCGAAGACCGGCAGCGGCGTCATGGCCGCGCACATGCCGGGAAGATGCGCCGCACCGCCGGCGCCGGCGATGATCACCTGGAACCCCTCGTCGCGCGCGCCCTTGGCGAAGCGGACCAGGCGGTCGGGCGTGCGATGGGCGGAAACGATCCGGGCTTCGTAAGCGATGTCGAGCGCCTCGAGCGTGTCGGCCGCGTTCTTCATCGTCTCCCAGTCCGACTGGCTTCCCATGATGATGGCGACGGGCGGGGGCGTAGTATCGGTCACGTCTCGATCCATTTCAGGCGATGATGTCGGGAATGATCTGGTCTTCGATCTTGGTGATCTTGTCCTTGATGGCCAGCTTCTTCTTTTTCATGCGCTGGACGCGCAAGGCGTCGCAACCCGTCTGGATCATCGCGTTGATTGCCGCGTCGTAGTCTTCGTGTTCCTGCCTCAGGCGCGCGATAGTCAGTCTGAGTTCGGCCTGGTCCTGGTCCGGCATGCAAAGCGATCCCCATAAGCCCGGCTTCGCCGATCCGCGATCCGGAAATTCCTGCGTCGCTCTACCACATCTTGGTTGGCGACGGGAAGTTACCCGGCGTCATCATTTCGCCTTCGACAAATGAAAAATGGCATGGCACATTAAAAAGGTTTCAACCATGGAACATCCGGCATTTGCGTGCCGGATGCAAGCTAAAGGGAAGGGACTGCCAATGACCATTGAGGCTCATCTTGCAACGCTTGAGAAAAAACATGGCGTCCTTGAAGAGGAGCTACACGAGGCTCTGAACTCTCCGTCCTGCGAGGACGAACTGATCAGCGAACTCAAGCGACGGAAGCTGCGCATCAAGGACGAAATCGAAAGACTCCGTTCCTCGACGCACTGAGCGTGAACGGTACTCCCGATTGTATCGGGATGCATCGCCACGCGGAACTGCAGAGGCGATGCAACGATAGGGTCAAAGCAATCCCGAAAAGATAGATTGCATTGCTTGACCGGACCAAGGTCCGGTCGGCTTTGCGCGGCCGGACGGAATGCATCAGGACCAGAATTGGTCCAGCCACAGGTTGAGCCGGTCGAAACCCGGCTTGTTGATCGCGTAGATCCGCCGTGTGCCGCTGGTCGAAACTGATACCAGGCTGCAGTCAAGCAGGGCTTTCAGATGCTGGGAGACGGCGGGCCGGCTGATCGGCAGACCTTCGGCGAGCTCGTTGACGGTTCTTGGCGCGCGCCTGAGTTCCTCCAGCAGATGGCGCCGGTTCGGATCCGCAATGGCATCGAATGGGTCCGCGATCGTCATGCGCGGACGTTAGGCGAATTCCCCCGGAGCGGCAAGAAAATTGTGCGGTGCGGAACGTGCTTCGCACAGCAGCACCCGCTATACTCCTCCCGATACGATGCTCCGGAGCCCATCCCATATAAGCTTCGAGCCGGCGAGGAAGGCCATCGTGTACATGAAGGGATAAAAGACCTGCGGCTTCATCCGCCGGACGGTCCAGGCGCCGCAGGCGGTCGCGACCATGGCCAGCGGGAAGAGCGTTGCCGAGGTCTTGAGATTGCTGAGATCGAGTTGGCCAAGGGCGAAATAGGGGATGAGCTTCACCGCATTGAGGGTCGCGAAGAAGCGCACGATGGTGCCGGTATATTCGCGCGGCGCGAGCTTCAGCGGCAGTGCGTATATCTGGAAGGGCGGACCGCCGGCATGGGCGACGAAACTGCCGTAGCCGGCGAAGGAGCCCCAGAGTGCCGCCGGACCGGCGCGCTGCGGTTTCGGCTGGATGGGCGGACCATTGCGGCTGCGCCACAGGGTGTAGACATAGCGCAGTACGAAGACGACGGTGATGAGCCCGATGATCAGCCTCAGCGCGTCGCGGGGCACATAGGCGGACGTGGCCCAGCCGACCGCGATGCCGGCGAGGGCGCCCGGGAGGAGCATCACGAGGGTTTGCCGATCCCCGTGCTTGCGCCAGATCAAAAGGGAAACCATGTCCATGGCGATGAGGATCGGCAGGAGCAGCGCCGCGGCCTGTACGGGCGAAACGACCATCGACAGGATCGGGACGCCCATCAGCGACAGGGCCTCGCCCATGCCCCCCTTGGACAGGCCAACGAGCACGACGGCCGGAACGGCAACGAGATAGAAGTCGATGTCGGGAAGCATTGGCGGCGGTTGATCCTTTTGTCATCTCCGTCTATCGGTTTTCCGCAATGAAATCGAGTGCCGGCTTCCGGCCCGAAGCGAGATCGCCAGGATTGACCCATGAGCAACATTGAAGACCGCTGCCGCCTCGTGCTGGTCGTTCCGGATATCGCAGATAGCGCGGAACGCGCGAAACTCGTCGGCGAGGCGCTGAGGGGCGGCGACGTAGCGTCGGTGATCGTGCCGCAATACGCGCTCGGCGATGCGGATTTCCAGATGCATGCGGAAGCGCTCGTGCCGGTTATCCAGCAGGCCGGCGCCGCGGCCTTGATCGAGGGCGACACGCGCGTCGCCGGACGGGCGAAGGCGGACGGTCTCCACATCGCCGGCGGTCCGGATGCGCTTGCAGATGCGATCGAGCGGCACGCGCCGAAGTTGATCGTCGGCGGCGGCAACGCCACAGACCGTCACCATGCGCTCGAGATCGGCGAGCTGCGGCCCGATTACGTTTTCTTTGGCCGCACGGATGGCGACATAAAGCCGGAGGCGCATCCGAAGAACCTGGCACTCGCCGAATGGTGGGCGTCGATGATCGAAATTCCCTGCATCGTCATGGGCGGCACGGATCCGCAATCCGCGCTTGCGGTCGCCGAAACCGGTGCCGAGTTCGTTGCGCTCCGCCTTGCCGTCTTCGGCGAGGCCGGTCAGGCGCCGTCGGTGGTTGCGGCCGTCAACGCATTGCTTGACGAAAAAGCGCCACGGTTTGAAGGTTAAGACCTGCCGATGGTAATCCGCTCTCTCCTCAAATCCAGCCGGCCCGCAGCCCTTGCCGCCGCGATGCTTCTTGCAGTCGCGCCCGCCGTGGCTCAGCAACCGGGCGCGCCGGCCGACGAGGGCAGCGCGTCGAAGCGCGGGCGGATCACGCCTTTCAACGGCGCGGTACTGCCGGAGGATGCGGAGCGCAAACCGGCAGCGGCCGCTCCGGAAAAGCCGAAGCCCGGCGACGGCAGTGCGCCTTCGAAGGGCGTCACCGTTTTCGATCGCATGGGAGCCGAATTGCCGGCTCTTCCCGAGGAAAAGCCCTTCACCGGCAAGATCGACGAAGCCTACGGCGCCTTCCAGCGAGGGTACTATCTGACGGCGATCGACCTTGCCTTGCCGCGGGCTCAGCTCGGCGACCCCGCCGCCCAGACGCTCGTCGCCGCGATCCTGGAACAGGGTCTCGGCGTTGCACGCGACGCCAAGGCGGCGGCGTTCTGGTACGGCCAGGCGGCGAACAATGGCGACCCGGCGGCCATGTTCAAATATGCGCTGATCCTGATGGAGGGCCGCTACGTCAAGCGCGACCGGAAGAAGGCCGACGAACTGATGAAGAAGGCTGCCGATCTCGGCAACGCCTCGGCCCAGTTCAACTACGGGCAAACGCTCGTGGCCGACATGCCGGGCGAGCGGGGGCTGAAGGCGGCGATGCCCTATTACGAGAAATCCGCCGAGCAGGGCATTGCGGATGCGCAGTATGCGCTCTCGCAGATCTATCTCAATGTCGACGGCATAGAGGAGAGCAAGCGGGCCCGTGCGCGCGAGTGGCTGCTCAGGGCGGCGCGGGCGGGCTATGATACCGCCCAGCTCGACATTGCCATCTGGCTGATCGAGGGTATTGCCGGCGACCGCAATCTGGAAGAGGGGTTTGCCTGGATGAAACGCGCCGCCGAAAGCGGCAACGTCGTCGCCCAGAACCGGCTTTCCCATCTCTACGTCAATGCCATTGGAACCCGTCCGAACCCGGTGGAGGCGGCAAAGTGGTACGTGCTCTCGCGCCGGGCCGGCCTCAAGGACGATGCGCTCGAGGATTTCTATCTCGGCCTCAACGAAACGCAGCAGAAATCGGCGCTGGCGGCGGCAAACAAATATCGCTCGACCTGACACGCGCCGGCAGACCCGATCTATTTCGCTTGAACTTCCGGGGTTTTTGTGGTCTTGAAGCCCCGGTTTTCTCCGCGGCCTTCCACCCCTGTGCCGCCGCGGACGGAGTGACATCTCACTCGGTTTTTTGACGACGGTTCTCCTGCCCGCGCTTCGAGCTGCGGCCCGCATGCGAACTGTCAGACAGGTTCAATGTCCGGTCGAGCGGTCTCGGCCGGCCTTCGCTAGAGGAATTGCCGTATGGCCCGCTCCGCCCTTCTCAATGTCATGGTCCAGGCCGTCTTCAAGGCCGGCAAGTCGCTGGCACGCGATTTCGGCGAAGTACAGAACCTGCAGGTTTCCTTGAAAGGACCGGCCGACTACGTTTCGCAGGCGGACCGCAAGGCCGAGCGGATCATCCGTGAGGAGCTCATGAAGGCTCGCCCGACCTACGGCTTCCTCGGCGAGGAGGGCGAGGAGATCAAGGGAACGGACGGCGCCCATCGCTGGATCGTCGATCCGCTCGACGGCACCACCAATTTCCTGCACGGCATTCCGCATTTCGCCATCTCCGTCGCGCTCGAGCGCCAGGGCGAGATCGTCGGCGCGGTCGTCTTCAACCCGGCGACGGACGAGCTCTACACCGCCGAGCGAGGCGGCGGCGCCTTCCTGAACGACCGCCGCCTGCGCGTCGGCGCGCGCAAGGCCCTCTCCGATGCCGTGATCGGGACCGGCACGCCCCATCTCGGCCGCGGCAATCACGGCAAGTATCTGGTCGAGCTGCGCCACGTAATGGGCGAGGTCGCCGGCATTCGCCGCATGGGCTCCGCCTCGCTCGATCTCGCCTATGTTGCGGCCGGCCGCTTCGACGGCTTCTGGGAACGGGACCTTGCCGCCTGGGACATGGCTGCCGGCCTCTTGCTCATCCGCGAGGCCGGCGGGTGGTCCACCGATGCCGAAGGCGGCAGCAAACCGCTGGAAGCAGGTTCGATCGTCTGCGGCAACGAGCATATCGCAAAGGCGCTTCGCGAGGTGATCCAGCGCCCGATTCCGTCCAAGTAACGGCAATATAGTTCGCCCGGAACGGTGCAACGTTTCCGGGAGGGCAACATGCATAAAACAGCAAGCTGAAGCGTGCCGTGTGAATTCGATTTGAATGCGACGCGCTTTAGTGCCGTGCCCTTTGTTTTCCCTTCAATTCGGCGCAAACTTCCACTAGTCTCCGGGCCAATACGGATGGCCTCAGGCCATCGGCAGCACTGCTCTTCGATCGTCTTCGATTTGGGAATGGTGTAGCAATTCAGAGTGATGCGGCCGCCCTCTTGTTCGTCGGACAGGCGCGGAAACTGCCGCAAAACCGGGAGACTGGCGAACTTATGGCGAAACTGAATCTGTCCGGCTGGCGCGATCGCGAAGACGTGGAGGAGGACTACGGTCCGCACAAGCTTTCGAGCCCGATGCCCTATTTTTGGACGATGGTCCTTTTCCTGATCATCGTCGGTTTCGTCGCTGCGATCCTCTTCCGCCAGGCAAGCGAGGCCTTCGCCGGCAATCCCGGCCTCAACGGGCTGATCCTGGGCGTGCTCGTGATCGGTATCCTGCTGGCGTTCAACCATGTCCTCAGTCTGAGACCCGAGGTTCGCTGGTTCAACTCCTTCCGTGCCGCCGGCAGCGCCGATAAGGTCGGGCGCGATCCGGTGCTGCTTGCGCCAATGCGTGCTCTCATCGGGGGGCGCCAAACGACGGCAATCTCGACGGCCGCGCTCCGGTCCATCCTGGATTCAATCGCTGCGCGCCTCGACGAGTCGCGCGACATCACCCGCTATCTCGCCGGACTTCTCGTTTTCCTCGGCCTGCTCGGCACGTTCTGGGGCCTGCTCGGCACCATCGGCTCCATCAACACCGTGATCCAGTCGCTGGATGCGGGAAGCGGCAGCACCGACGACCTCCTGGGCTCCCTCAAGAGCGGTCTTTCGGCACCTCTCACCGGCATGGGAACGGCGTTCTCCGCCTCGCTCTTCGGTCTTTCCGGTTCGCTCATCGTGGGCTTTCTCGATCTGCAGGCGGGACGCGCGCAGAATCGCTTCTATACGGAGCTCGAGAACTGGCTCTCGTCGGTAACCGACGTCAGCTCCGGTTTTTCCTCGCCGGGCGACATGACCGACGGCGCTCCGGTGGAAGAGCTGCGGCGGCTCACCGACCAGCTTACGCGCCTGACGCATGACGGCGGCGTGAACCAGCGCACCACCGCGGCCATGGCGAGCCTCGCCGAAGGCATCCAGGGCCTCGTCAAGAACATGCGCGGCGAGCAGCAGATGCTGCGCGACTGGATCGAGGCGCAGCAGGAGGAAGCCAAGGCGATGCGCAAGACTCTCGACCGGCTGACGGCGCGCATCGGCCAGGCCGACCGGATCACCGTGCAAAGCGAGAAGGCCGCAGGACAGGCGAAGCTCAGCCGCATCGAAGACGGCGGAGGGGATTGAGCATGGCGCTTTCCCGACGCCGCGATCCGCGGGCGATCAACTATTGGCCGGGCTTCGTCGACGCGCTCTCGACGCTGCTCATGGCGATCATGTTCCTGCTCAGCGTTTTCGTCACCGCGCAGTTCCTGCTCGGCCGGGAGATCAGCGGCAAGGACGAGGTGCTGAACCGGCTGAACAGCCAGATCAACGAACTCACCCAGCTTCTGGCGCTCGAGAAAAGCGGCAAGCAGGATCTGGAGGATTCGCTCGCCAACCTGCAGGCGTCGCTTTCACAGTCGGAAGGCGAGCGGTCCCGCCTGCAGGCCCTGCTCGACCGGGGCGCCGGCAGTGCCGAAGTCGCCGACGAAAAGATCGGCCGGCTTGGGTCCGAGCTCGAAAACGAGCGGCAGGTCAGCGCCCGGGCCATGAGTCAGATCGAACTGTTGAACCAGCAGATCGCAGCGCTTCGCAGCCAGATCGCCGCCATCGAAGGCGCACTCCAGGCATCGGAGGCGAAGGACGACGCCTCGCAGGCCAAGATAGCCGATCTCGGCCGCAGGCTGAACGTCGCCTTGGCGCAGCGTGTCCAGGAGCTCAACCGCTACCGTTCGGACTTCTTCGGCCGGCTGAGGGAAATCCTGTCGGATCGGGAAAATATCCGCATCGTCGGCGACCGTTTCGTCTTCCAGTCGGAAGTGCTCTTTCCATCGGGCGGCAGCGACCTGAACCCGGAAGGGCAGGCCGAGATGGCGAAACTTGCGACAGCCCTTCTCGACCTTGCCAAGGAGATCCCGGCGGAGATCAACTGGGTACTGCGCGTGGACGGCCACACGGACGACGTTCAGCTGTCGGGGATAGGGCGCTTCCGGGACAATTGGGAACTGTCGTCCGCCCGCGCGACGTCCGTCGTCAAGTTCCTGATCTCGAAAGGCGTTCCGGCCGACCGGCTGGTGGCGGCCGGCTTCGGGGAGTATCAGCCCATCGCACCGGGCGAAAGCCAGGAAGCACGCGCGCAGAACCGCCGCATCGAGCTCAAGCTCACGGAGAAATAAGCTCCCCTGCGTGTTGGATAGACGTCGGCATGATGGTCGCACTGACTTCTCGCCGTCTGCCCTTCCTTGGACGCGGCAGGGCTGTCGATGCTCGCCGTGCGTGACGCTCCGTGCCGGGCGGCGGCGCTGTCGGCGGCTGCATCTTTTCCCGACTGACGCGGCGTGCTGCGCCGGCGGGAAGGTCGAGGGCCAAACGCCGAAGCATTTCCCAGTAAAGGGCGTCCGCTCGGATTCGGGCAGGGTACAAACCGTTGCAACGTTTCAGTTTTTCAACAAACCATCCGGGTGTCTTACCTTCGCTCTACTGACGCTTGTTTCCTGATGATTCAAACTTGACTCTTTGCCTGGTCCGATCCACAGCCGTTGGATTCGCGTTCGCTGTTGCCGCACTGCTCGATGTCGCGGGAGCCGCTGCCGAAGAAAAGACGTTCGTTGACGTCATCGGTCGAGAGGTGAAGGCTGACCTGCCCGCCAAAAGGGTTCTGCTCGGCTTCTATTTCGAAGACTACATGGCCGTGGGCCGCGAGGCTTCCTATGACAAGGTCGTCGGCATCTCCCGTGAGGCCTGGGAGGGTTGGCGGCCGACCAGCTGGGCCAAATACGTCGCCCATCGGCCGTCGCTCGACAAAATCCCCGATGTCGGAGAGGTCGAAGCCCAGACTTTTTCCATCGAGAAAGTTTTGGAGCTGAAGCCGGACATCGTCGTGCTGGCGGACTGGCAGTATAAGGGCCTTGGTCTAGATGCCGATCGCATCGAGGATGCGGGCATTCCGATTGCCGTTGTCGACTTCAATGCCCAGGCGCTGGAGCGGCACCTCGATAGCGCCTGGATTCTAGGCCTGATCACCGGCGAAGAGCAGCGGGCTAGCACGATCGCAGCGGACTACAGGGCGACCGTCGACCTGATTGGTCAGCGGCTCGCCAAATCCGGCAAAAAGGAGCCGAAAATCTATGTGGAATTCGGCAATAAGGGGCCAGCTGAATACAGCTTCACCTATGGCAAGAATATGTGGGGCGCGATGGCGACGGCGGCCGGCGGTGACAATATCGCCGCCCCTTTCGTGGAGTGGTGGGGCCCGATCAATCCTGAGCAGGTTCTGGCGTCCAAACCGGATGTGATTGTCATATCGGGCACCGAATCCCGCAAGAATCCGACCGCAATGTTGATGGGTGAAGGCATTAGCAAAGCCGAGGCACTGGAGCGCCTGAAGGGCTTCACTGCCCGCGCAGGCTGGGACCAGATCCCTGCGGCCCGGCAAGGGCGGATCTTCGGAGTCTATCAGGGTGCATCGCGTACGCTGGCCGATCATGCGATGATGCAGTTCTTCGCCAAGGCGCTCTATCCCGATCTCTTCGCCGATCTTGACCCGGAGAAAACCTACAGGGACTTTTACAAAAAGTATCTGCCCGTCGTTCCGGAAGGCACCTTCACGGTGTCGCTTTCCGACAAGGCTGGTGGGTGATCCCACATGACTGGCGCCACATTGGTCGCTTCAGCCATGGCAGGCCAGCGTCGCCGGGAGCGGCGGCGCTGGCGCCTGCTTTTCGGCATGACGCTGTTCTGTTGTGTAACATTGGTGATCGACATCGGCACCGGACCATCCATGGTGTCGCCAGCCCAGGTGCTCGCCGCGCTTTTCCGCGCGGAAGCCGCCGACGATATGACGCTAGCCATCGTCAACGATCTCCGCTTGCCCATGGCCTTGATGGCTCTCGTCGTCGGCTGTGCGCTCGGTGCCGGGGGAGCGGAAATTCAGACGCTTCTCAACAATCCGATGGCCAGTCCCTATACACTCGGGCTCGCCGCCGCCGCCGGCTTCGGCGCGGCCATCAGCATCTTTACAGGCGGCTTCGGCCTGCATCCCGCAATGTCCGTGCCGCTCGGCGCATTCGTCTTTGCGATGCTGGCCTCGGCCTTCCTGTTCCTGCTCGCCGGCTTTGCGAACATAACCTCGACCATGCTCGTGCTGGCTGGCATCGCGCTCCTCTTCTTTTTCCAATCCCTGCTCTCGCTCTTGCAATTCATCGCCTCGCCGGAAGTCGGCCAGCAGATCCTTTTCTGGCTGTTCGGCAGCCTCACCAAGACCACGTGGACGAACCTCTGGGTCACGCTCGGCGTGACGGTCTTCTGCATTACCTTGCTGTTTCGTGACGCCTGGAAGCTTACGGCGCTTCGCCTTGGCGAGGCACGCGCGCAAAGCCTCGGCGTCGATCTCACCCGTCTGCGTCTGACGACGCTGGTTCTTACCGGGCTAATGACGTCCACCGCGATCAGCTTCGTCGGAATCATCGGATTCGTCGGTCTCGTTGCGCCGCATGTCGCGCGATTGCTTGCAGGCGAGGATCAGCGCTTCTTCCTGCCGCTTTCCATGATTACGGGGGCGGCATTCCTGTCGATGGCGTCCATCATCTCGAAAGTCGTTATCCCCGGCGCCCTCTTTCCCGTCGGTATAGTCACTGCCATGGTCGGTGTGCCGTTCTTCTTCTGGATCATGCTGGCGCGACGCCGATGAGCGAACTCGTCCTGGATGATCTTACCCTGTATCGCGGCCGTCATTGCGTCGCCAAGGACCTATACCTGCGCTTCCTGCCTGGGCAGATGCATGTCATCCTCGGCCCAAACGGAGCGGGAAAATCGTCGCTCCTGCGCGCGCTCTTCGGCGAAATTCGGCCGGTTGCGGGCACGATCCGTCGCGGGAGTACCGCTCTGTCGCATCGCAATCTGCGCGCGTGGCGAAACGCTGTCGGCTACATGCCGCAAGATACAACCATCGATGCCTCGCTCACTGCCCTCGAGGTGGTGCTTCTCGGGCGCATGGGCGAACTCTCCTTCCACGTCGATGACGACACCCTGCGCGCGGCGGCCGAGGCCATGGAGGCGGCGGGTATCGCGCATCTGGCGGAACACGACATTCTGTCGCTCAGTGGCGGCCAGCGGCAGCTCGCCCTGTTCGCCCAAGTGCTGCTGCGGGATCCGGACATTCTTCTTTTGGACGAACCGGTGAGTGCGCTGGACATGCACCACCAGCAGAAACTCCTAGACCTCGCCCATAGGGAGACCCGCTCGCGCAACCGGATCAGCATCCTTGTCCTGCACGACCTCAGCCTCGCGGCTCAATACGCCGACCAGCTGATCCTCATCGGTGACGGCCAAGTGAAGGCGGTGGGACGTCCATCCGAAGTCCTCGACGCTGACCTCATCGGCCGCACCTATGGCGTGGAAGTGGAGATACTTACCGACAGTGCCGGCGCGCCCGTCGTGCGCCCCAAGCGATCCGTTCTCGCGTGAAATCCCTTCCCATGCCTCAGCCGGAGAAAACAATGCACCGCCTCGCCCAAGTCGCCCTGATCATGCTCGCAACCATTGCCGTGCCGCCTGTCTCCCAGGCGGCGGACCATGAAGTGAAAATGGTGAACTACGGCGCCGAAGGCAGCATGGTGTTCGAGCCTGGTTTTCTTGAAGTGGAGGTGGGTGATACAGTCACGTTTGTGCCCACCAACAGCGGCCACAATGTGCGTTCCTATGCGGTTCCAGAGGGGGTGGAAACCTGGAATACGCCGCTCGACGAAAGAGCCACCGTTAAGATCGAACGGCCTGGTGTCTATGTCTATTATTGCCCGCCCCATTTGATGATGAGCATGATCGGCGTGATCAAGGCCGGCGAGCCGGCCAATCTCGCAGCCGTCCTGCAGAAGGCGGGCAAACTGCGTTCCAAACTTGTCATGGAGGGCGAGAGGCTCGACAACTATCTTCGCCAGGTGAAGTAGGAGCGCGCGAATTCCGGACCACCTGCGGGAGGTTTGCCACGATCTTCCTTCCGGCAGTGCGTGGTTCAAAGAGGACGCCCACGCCTGCAGCTTTGCGAAGAAGGAGCAGCTATCAACGTCAGCTAAACTCGCGAGCCGACGAACAGTGCTTCTGCGCCGTGATCGAACTGGAGCCGCGCGAGCTTCGCATAAAGCCCGCCCTGGCGGATCAGCGACTCGTGGGTTCCTTCCTCGACGATACGGCCGTGCTCCATTACCAGAATGCGATCCGCCTTGAGCACGGTGGCGAGCCGATGGGCGATGACGAGCGTCGTGCGCTCCTGCATCAGGTTCTCAAGCGCCTTCTGCACCGCCGTTTCGCTCTCCGCATCGAGCGCCGAGGTCGCCTCGTCGAGGAGAAGGATCGGAGCGTTTTTGAGGATGGCGCGGGCGATCGCGATGCGCTGGCGCTGGCCGCCCGAAAGGGTCACCCCGCGCTCGCCGACCAGCGTGTCGTAGCCCTGATCCAGCCTGCCGATGAACTCTTCGGCCTGCGCCGCGACGGCGGCGGCGCGCACCGCTTCGCGGCTTGCCTCCGGCACGCCGAAGGCGATGTTGTCGTGCACCGAGGTGGCGAAGATGGTCACGTCCTGAGGCACGATCGCAAGTCTCTCCCGAAGATTCGCGGGATCGACGGCGCGTATGTCCGTACCGTCGACGCGGATGGTGCCTTTCGCCGGGTCGTAATAACGCAGGAGCATCGAGAAGACCGTGCTCTTGCCGGCGCCGGACGGGCCGACGATGGCCACCGTCTCGCCCGGTCTTACCGCAAAGGTCAAGCCCCGGAGGCTCTTATAGTCCGGCCGGGCGGGATAGGCGAAGTGGACACCGTCGAACTCCACCGCACCCGCGGCAGGGACGGGCATTGCGACCGGATGCTCGGGCGCCCCGATCTCCGGCACTTCGCTCAGAAGCTCGTTCAGACGCTCGGCGGCCCCCGCCGCCTGCGAGAGCTCTCCCCACACTTCCGAGAGTGCGCCGAGGCTGCCTGCCGCAAAAACGGAATAGAGCAGGAACTGACCGAGCGTCCCCGCGGAAAGCGAGCCCGCCAGGACGTCCCGCGCACCGAACCAGAGCACGGCGACGACGCTTCCGAAGATCATGGTGATGGCAAAGGCGGTCAGCACCGAGCGCGCTTTGGTCGCAGCGCGCGCGGCGCGATAGGCAGCCTCCACAGCGCTGCCGTAGCGCGAGCGCGCGCTCTCCTCACCGTTGAAGGCCTGCACGGTGCGGGTGGCGGCGATCGCTTCGCCGGCATAGGCGGAGGCGGCCGCGAGCATGTCCTGCGCTTCGCGGGAACGCCGGCGTACCGAGCGTCCGAAGCCGACGAGGGGGAAGACGATGAGGGGGATCGCCGCAAGCACGAGGCTCGAAAGCTTCGGGCTCGTATAGACCATCATGCCCATTGCGCCGAGACAGAGGATCAGGTTGCGCAGCGCCACCGATGCCGTCGCACCCACCGCCGACTTGATCTGCGTCGCGTCGGCCGTCAGCCGCGAGACGATTTCGCCGGACTGATTGACGTCGAAGAATGAGGCCGAGAGCTGCATGACGCGTGCGAAGACGTCGCGTCTGAGGTCGGCGACGATGCGCTCGCCGAGCGAGATCACGAAGTAATAGCGGGCGGCACTGGCAAGGGCGAGGACCACTGCAAGCACCATTAGCATGGAGAAATAGGTGTTGATGAAGCCGGAGTCGGAACTGGAGAAGCCGTGATCGATCATCCGTCGAACGGCCAGCGGCAAGGTCAGCGTGGTGGCCGCTGCAACGGTCAGAGAGACGGCGGCGCCGATGGCGAGGCCACGGTAACGCGAGAGATAAGGCAGCACGGTTGCGAGCGGGCGGATGGACCTGCGCGCCGGCGGTTGTTTTTCTTGTCTTGGCACGTAGCCCC
The DNA here is from genome assembly GCF_059758575.1 of Sinorhizobium sp. GQ132. Taxonomy (NCBI): domain Bacteria; kingdom Pseudomonadati; phylum Pseudomonadota; class Alphaproteobacteria; order Hyphomicrobiales; family Rhizobiaceae; genus Sinorhizobium; species Sinorhizobium sp. GQ132. The sequence continues at coordinate 292,375 of NZ_JCAXDX010000005.1, forward strand.
CCGTTCGCCTGTCACGGGGCCACAGGCCTGTACGCCGCCGAGGCGCCAGAGCTGTGCGACTGCGATCTGCTGGCGCCCCGGACCGTGCCGATCCGACGAACCATGCAGAGATCACAAGTCTTCCGCGCGGCACTTGTTATCCCGCAGACCTTCATGTATAGGCACGGCATCGAATTGGGAAGCCGCGGCCCAAGAGCGGTCTGCGGCTTCATTTACGTGTTCGGTCCCAAAGTCGCAATGCCTTGCGACAATTGGACCCTGGAACTCTAGGAAGATTGTTATGAAGGCAGACATCCATCCCGACTACCACACGATCAAGGTTGTCATGACCGACGGCACCGAATACGAAACCCGCTCGACCTGGGGTACGGAAGGTGCGACCATGAACCTGGAAATCGACCCCAAGTCGCATCCGGCCTGGACCGGCGGCAACCAGCAGCTCGTCGACCGCGGCGGCCGCGTCTCCAAGTTCAAGAAGCGCTTCGAAGGCCTCGGCCTCTGATTCAGCCGCTCGACAGCGTGTTTCGAAGCCCGGCATTGCCGGGCTTTTTTGTTGGCTTTCACTCTTTCCTGCGGGCTTTGGGCAGGTGCTTTCTCGCTCAAGTCGTCCGTGCATGGATCCTCGGGCTTGACCCTGGGCTTGACGCGAGGATCCACCCGCAATCACGCCCGCGCCAACAAAAAACCCGGCACATGGCCGGGCTTTGGCTTACAGCGGCAGGGTTCTGCCTCGCTCAACTCGCTCCGAAGGCCGTCTGCAGCAGCTTGATCTGCGCCTTGACGCCGTTCTGGTTGTCCGGAACGAAGCTCGTTGCTTCCTGCGGCCGATAAATCTCGCGGTCGAGCAATGCGACCCGGTTCTGCAGCCGGAGCGACCGCTCGATGAGCTCGCGGAAGCTCTCCGGCAGATCGTTCCAGCCCGGCGCGCTGCGGTCGACGTTGAAGCTGTCCAGGCGCACCTTGCTCTTTTCAGACAGGACCTGCTCGCGGCTCATCTCGCCATTGTTGACGGCGCGCTGCAGCAGGAGCCATGACGCCATCTGCATCAGCCGGGTGGTGAGGCGCATCGACTCGGCAGCATAGAGAACGGATGCCATGCGCGGCAGCACCTTGGCGGCGGTGCGTCCAGGGCCATCGAGATAGCTTGCCGTTTCCTCGACCAGGCCCATCCCTTCAGCGTAGAGCGCCTTGAACTGCGCCGAAGACGCAGCGTGACCGGCGAAACTGACGGTATTCAATCCTCTTTCGGACATGCCTGTATTCCCTGGTTCCAACGCATCACAACTGTCAGGAAACGGGCGGCTCTGGGAAAAGTTTCCTGAGGCCCCTCCATGCTCGAAGAATGATCCCATACCGCATTCCGCGCAAGAGCATTCTTAAGAAAGGGTTAATCTCCACACTTCTTTGGAGGCCGCCCTGTCGCAAAGCAAAAAAAGAGCCGCGTGAAGCGGCTCTCAAGGGAAAACAGGGAGAAAAATCAGACCCATTCGCCAGTCGGTGAAATTGTCTGAGTCCGGAAGGACCGGATGCTCGGACAATCGCAGAAAATGCTTAATTTGCGGTTAAAGCCCAAGCATTCTTCTGGATTAAAAGTCCGCAATCATTCCAGCCCGCGCTCACCGGAAAAGGCTTTCGGCGGCCGAACGGCTCGCCGACTTGCGCTGTCTTTCCGCTTCGAGCCTTGCAATTTCCTCCGTCAGAAGCGCGATGCGCGCGGTCAGTTCGTCCACGGAGAGCAGCGAAAGATCGCTGCCGATCTCGTGCTCGGTCTTCTTTTTCGGTTGGTCATCGTCAAACAGGCTCATTCGATCTCTCCTCTTCCTGGGGATCGTCGGCGCCTTCGTCCGGCAGTTCCTCCAGCGGAGCCGCACGCGGCGAGAGCTGCAGGCTCTCCGGCGTCGTCGCCGTACCGGCATTGACCGGCGAGAAGTTTTCGCGCTCGGCCGCGGGCACCGGTGCGCGCCGGCGGCTGCGGACGATCGCATAGGCAGTGATGAGCATATGCGCACAGGCCGTGATCATGAAGAGGCCATAAGGCCCGCTGGCGGTCATTATCGGCCCGCCGATCGTCGGGCCGATAATCGTGCCGATGCCGTAGAGCAGCAGGAGCCCGCCGGAAACCTTCACGAAATCCTCGGGGGTCGCGAAGTCGTTGGCGTGGGAAACCGCGATCGGGTAGAGCGCATTGGCGGCTGCGCCGTAGATCGCGATCAACGTCAGAACGATCCAGACCTGGCCGGGCTCGACGAGGAAGATCAGGAGGCCGGCGAAAGCGCCGACCCCGGCGAGCGCGGCAAGCACATAGCGGCGGTCGATACGGTCGGAGATGCGGCCGGCCGGCAGTTGCATGACGGCGCCCGAGAAGATCGCCACGCTCATCATCGCCGCGACGGTGCTGTCCGACAGCCCGGCCTGGCGGCCGAAGACCGCGCCGAGCGTGCCGAAGGCGCCGTTGGCGATGCCGATGAGCAGGATGCCGAGGAAGGAAACCGGCGAATTGCGGTAGAGGCCGCGCAGGTCGAGGCGCACCTGTTTCAGCGGCTGCGGCGAGGCGGCCCTGGACAACAGCGTCGGCAGCATCGCTACGCAATAGAGAATGCCGCAGATCATGAAGAAGAAGGTCGTGGACGTCTCGCCGAAGGGAATCATCATCTGGCCGCCGACGACGCCGAAAAGGGTGATGGCGATATAGAGCGAGAAGATCACGCCGCGGCTCTCATTGGTGGCGCGCTCGTTCAGCCAGCTTTCGATGATCATCGACGTTCCGGCAGTGGAGAAACCCGTCACCGCGCGCAGCGCCAGCCACCAGACCGGGTCGATCAGAATGCCCGTCAGCAGGGAAACGATTGCGATCAGGGCCGTGAACACGCTGAAGGCGCGCACATGCCCGATGCGCTTGACGACATTCGGAGAGAAGAAGCAGCCAAGCACGAAACCGGTGGCCCAGAGCGTGCCGAACAGACCGAGGATGGTTGTCGGATAGCCCTCCGCGGTGCCGCGCACCGGCAGGAGCAGGCCCTGCAGACCGTTTCCGAGGAAGAGAAACAGGGTGCCAAGCAGCAGCGCGGCAACGGGAAGCAGGTTATTTCTCATCGTCCACCCGGAATTCGTTCGCCCTTCGGCGTGTCGTGACGAGGACCGCCGCTCTGCCGATGGAAATCAATACCACCGGTCATTGCAAATCGACGGCGAAAACAATAGCCCTCTATGCGACGAAAAGTGACGTCCGTATGACGTCGCTCCCATTGCAGCGGATCTTCCCGGAAATGAGCGAATGTCAAAGGCACTGACGGTTCTCCTGCTGCTGGCCATGTGCGTCCAGCTCATCAAGCCGCTCGGCTATCCGGGACTGAGGCAGCGCCGCGATTTCTGGAAGATTGCCGTCTTCGCCATCGTCGTGATGATGGTCACGGTGCTCGTGCGTCCCTGAGCCTCCTGCGGTGCCGCGCGAGATTTCGAAGTCCGGCGGCTTCGGCGTTCCTTGAGAAACAGCAACTTGGGAAAGGGCCGCGCTATTGTCGCGCTCAAGTTGCTCTATCTCCGCACGACATGACGACAGGAAAAGGTTAAATTACCGTGCTCGGCCACAAGATGAAGATCGAGGCTCTGTTGGAACGTCGTCTCACCGCCATTCTCGCAGCCGATGTCGTGGGCTACAGCCGCCTCATGGGAGCGGATGAGGCCGGCACGCTCGCGGCGCTGAAGCGCCATCGCCGCGAGCTGCTGGAACCAAAGATCGCCGAACATAAAGGCCGAATCGTCAAACTGGCGGGAGACAGCATGCTCGTCGAGTTTTCGAGCGTGGTGAACGCTGTTGCCTGTGCCGCCGCGATTCAGCGCGGCATGCTCGCCTGCAACGAAGGCTTGCCGAAGAGCAGGCGCATCGAACTCAGGATCGGCATCCATCTCGGCGACGTGATCGTCGAGGACGGCGACATCTTCGGCGATGGCGTCAATGTCGCGGCACGGCTCGAAGGGCTTGCCGATCCTTCCGGCATCGCCGTTTCTGCCTCCGTGCGGGACCATGTCGGCTCGAGACTCGATGTCGGTTTCATCGACAAGGGCGAATACAGCCTGAAGAACATCGCATCGACCGTCCGCGTCTATACGGTGTCGCTCGGCGGCAATTCGCTCGGCAAGCGTGGGGAGCCGTCCGGCGTCGTCGACCGCGGCTACGAATTATCGATCGCCGTCCTGCCCTTCACCAATATGAGCCATGATCCCGAGCAGGAATATTTCTCCGACGGCATCACAGAGGACGTCATCACCGACCTTTCGAAGATTTCGCGCCTGCACGTCGTCGCCCGCAACACCGTCTTCACTTACAAGGGCAAGTCGGTGAAGGTTAAGCAGATCGCCCATGAACTCGGCGTTCGCTTCATCCTCGAAGGCAGCGTGCGCAAGGCGGGCGGACGTGTGCGCATCACCGGCCAGTTGATCGACGCCCAGACCGGCGGGCATCTGTGGGCCGACCGCTACGACCGCGATCTGACGGATATTTTCGCTATTCAGGACGAGATCACTCATGCCATCGTCGACCAGCTCAAGATAAAGCTTCTGCCGGAGGAAAAGAGGGCGATCGAAAGCGACCCGACGACCTCGGTCGAGGCCTATACGTACTATCTCCGCGGTCGGCAGTTCTCCCATACGTGGACGCGGCCCTATCTGCTGCTCGCACGCCGCATGTTCCTGAAGGCCGTCGAACTCGACCCGAATTATGCGCGTGCCTATGCCGGCATCGCCGAGTGCGAATGTGCGATCAGGGACTGGCACGAAAAGGAGTTTCCGCTGGAGAGCATACTCGACATGAGCGCCAGGGCGCTCACGCTCGATCCGAACCTGGCGGAAGCGCATGCCTCGCGCGGGCTCGCATTGAACCACGACGGCCAGACGGAGGAGGCAAGTCGTGAGTTTCTGCAGGCCCTGGCGCTCGATCCTTCGCTCTATGAGGCGAATCTCTATTATGGCCGTTTTCTCTTCGCGCAGGGCCGCTTCCGGGAAGCGATCGGATTCTTCGAGCGTGCGGCGGAAATCCGGTCGGACGATTACTTTTCGCCGATCCATTTGATGGGTTGCCACCTGTCCCTTGGTATGGAGACCGAGCGCCAGCGCTGGGCGCGGATCGGTATCGAAAGAGCGCAAAGCGCGATGGAGCGGAACCCCGAGAATGCCAGCCCGGCGCATCGCGGTGCATTGGCGCTGGCGCATATGGGCGAGGCGGAACGTGCGAAGGAATGGATTTCTCGCGCGCTGGCGATCGATCCGGACGATATCGTCGCGCGGTACAATGCAGCCTGCGTCCATTCGCTCCTCGGTGAGGGCGAGCGCGCGCTGGAACTGCTGGAAACCGTGGTGCCGCTGAGCTCCAGCTACCATGTCCAGTGGTTCAACCAGGATCCGGACCTGGACCTCATACGCGACGATCCGCGCTTCCGCGCGCTCCTCGACGCGCTCACAGAGTGCAAGGTCGGAAGGCGCTGAACATTACGGCGATCAGATCAAGATCTCCCCGCGCATCGCCGAAACGCAGTCGCCCGAGACGCTGACGTTGCGGACTGTGCCGTTCCTCTTGTCGACACCGACCGTGATGAGGCTGCGGCGGCCCATTTCCACGCCCTGTTCGATGACGAGTTCGGCCTTCGCGTCGGCCTCGGGAAGCAGCGAGACGAGGTAAGCGCCGAGCGCCGCCGAAGCGCTGCCGGTTGCCGGATCCTCGATGACGTTGTCGAGCGGAGCGAACATGCGTGCCCTTATATGGCCGGGCCGCTCGCGCGTATGGGCATAGAGAAACAGGCTGAAGCTGTCTTCCGCAAGCGGATAGCGGCTGTTCGCCTCCTCGAAGGCCGAGACGTTCGGCCGCGCTGTCGAAAGGGCATCGACGTCGCGCACCTCGGCGACCGAGAAGGGCAGGCCGACCGAAATGCGCACCGGCGGATGAGTTCGGTCGACGAGGTCGTCCTGGCGCAGCGATGCGCAGGCGGCAATCGTCGCGGCGTCTATGGCGGGTCCGATTTGCAGCGCCTGCGGGGCGACGATCCTTGCGCCCGTGACGATGCCGTCACTGCCGAGAAGACTCACTTCGACAAGGCCCGCTTTTTCCTCGAAACGCAATGCGCCGCCCGGCTTGCGGCCGAAGACTTCCCGTTGCCGGCCGAGCACGAAGGCCGTGCCGACATTCGGGTGGCCGGCGAAAGGCACTTCGGTCGTCGGCGTGAAGATGCGCACGCGCGCGGTGTTCTCCGGATTTTCGGGCGGAAGGACGAAGGTGACTTCGGAATAGCCGAACTCCGTGGCGATCGCCTGCATCTGGGCGTCGCTCAAGACCCGTGCATCCGGGATGACGGCAAGCTGATTGCCGGCGAAACGGTCGGTCGTGAAGACGTCGACGGTAATGAAGGAGACGGTGTTCATGGGCCCTCCGGTCGGTCGCAGATGGCGTAGATTTAAAGTCGTCGCCGGCGCCGCTGAACAGCGAACTTGTCTCCCTGACAATTGTCGAGGCAGCAAGGCGGCGCCATAAAAAAGGCCCGGCGGCATCGCTGTCACCGGGCCTCTCCTCGCTCCCTCTAACTATTCTGGCGCTCAGGCGGCTTTTTCGAAGTCCTTCGTCCAGCTTCCCTTGGCGGCGAGGCTGCACATCTTGGCGCGATGGGCGAAGGCGCGCTGGCCGGCCGCGACGTTTTCCGACTTGCCGCCCCAGGCATTGAGCGCTTCCTGCTGCAGCGCCCGGCCATAGGAGAAGGTAAGCTGCCAGGGCAGGTCGTGCGCCGCGTTCATGGCTGAAAGGTGCGCCGTCGCCTCTTCGGTCGACTGGCCGCCGGAGAGGAAGGCGATGCCGGGAACAGCCGCCGGAACGGTGCGCTTCAGCACCTTGATGGTGCGTTCGGCGACCTCATCGACGGACGCTTTGCGCGCCTTCTTGCCGTCGATCACCATGCTCGGTTTCAGGATCATGCCTTCGAGGCTGACGCGGAGTTCGCCAAGTTCCTCGAAGACGGTGCGCAGGACCCATTCGGTGACCTCTTCCGAGCGCTCGATCGAGTGATCGCCGGGGGCGCCATCCATCAGCACTTCCGGCTCCACGATCGGTACGATCTTCGCCTCCTGGCACAGCGCGGCATAGCGGGCGAGCGCATGGGCATTGGCCCTGATCGCGCCCCAGGTCGGAAGAGCGTCGGAAATCGCAATCACGCCCCGCCATTTGGCGAAGCGGGCGCCGGCTTCATGATATCTGGCAAGGCGGGCGGCGAGCCCGTCGAGGCCTTCGGTTACCGTTTCGTTCGGGAAATGGGCCATCGGCTTGGCACCGGTGTCGACCTTGATCCCCGGGATCGAGCCCGCATTGCGGATGACGTCGGTGAGGGGCGTGCCGTCGGCAGCCTTCTGGAACAGTGTTTCCTCATAGAGGATGACGCCGGAGATATACTCGCGCATCGCATCGTCCGAGCGCAGCAGCATCTCGCGATAGTCGCGGCGCGACGTCTCGGTGGACTCCAGGCCGATGCTGTCGAAGCGCTTCTTGATCGTCGCGGTCGACTCGTCGGCCGCAAGCAGGCCGCGGCCGTTTGCCACCATGGCAACCGCAATGTCTTCCAGTCTTTCGCTCATATTCTTCTCCTACACACAGCGCTGATCAGCAATCGGAACAGCGAATGAAACCAATCTCGGAGCGAGGCGCAGAACCGTCTTTCGCGCCTCGGGAACAAAGCCGCGTTAACAGAAGATACCGTGCGGGAAAATGGCAGTAAAACGGGCTAAAACGATTTAAATAATTTTAATCGTTTGAAAAATCGTAATTATTTCGGGTGGCTTAGTTCCGGCGCGAAGGTGCATGTCACCTGCACGACGAGGCGTTCGAATCTGGAACAACTTGTCGGGTTCAGCTATCGAGGCGATGGGCGCGTCGCATGAGTGATTTGAATGCGACGCACCTTGCATGCAGAGCACCGTAGCCGGGCTCAGTTCCGCTGTCGGAGAATATCGACACCCGGCAGGGGCTTGCCTTCCATCCATTCGAGGAAGGCGCCGCCGGCGGTCGAGACATAGGTGAAATCGTCGGCGACCTCGGCATGGTTGAGCGCTGCGACCGTGTCGCCGCCCCCGGCGACGGAGACGAGCGAGCCTGCGCGCGTGCGGGATGCCGCGTGTTTCGCGGCTGCCACGGTCGCCCTGTCGAACGGCGCGATCTCGAAGGCGCCGAGCGGGCCGTTCCACACGAGGGTTTCGGCGCGGGAGATCCATTCGTTGATGGCATCGATCGATTTCGGCCCGACGTCGAGCACCATGGCGTCGGCAGGGATGGCGTTGATATCGACGGCCTCGTTGTCCGCACCGGCCTTGAACTCACGGGCAACGACGCCGTCGACCGGAAGAACGATTGCGCATCCCGCTTCCGAGGCGGCCGCGAGGATGGCCTTGGCGGTCTCCGCAAGATCGTGCTCGCAGAGCGACTTTCCGACATCGACGCCTTGCGCCGCGAGGAAGGTGTTGGCCATGCCGCCCCCGATGACGAGCGCGTCGACCTTCTTCACGAGGTTCTGCAGAAGGTCGATCTTGGTCGAGACCTTGGCGCCGCCGACGATCGCAACCACCGGGCGCTTCGGATTGCCGAGTCCCTTTTCAAGCGCTTCGAGCTCCGTCTGCATGGTGCGGCCGGCATAGGCGGGAAGGTGATGAGCAAGCCCTTCGGTCGAGGCGTGGGCGCGATGGGCGGCGGAGAAGGCGTCGTTGACATAGATGTCGCCATTGGCGGCGAGCGCCGTCACGAAGTCCGGATCGTTCTTCTCCTCGCCTTTGTGGAAGCGGGTATTCTCGAGCAGCAGCACTTCGCCGTCGTTCAATTCGGCAATGGCGTTGGCGGCCTTGTCGCCGATGCAGTCGGCAGCGAAATAGACGCGCTGGTCGAGAATCTCCTCGACGGCGGGGGCGATCGCCTTCAGCGACATGCCGGCGACGGGCTCGCCCTTCGGCCGGCCGAAATGCGCGAGCAGAACGACTTTCGCGCCCTTCTCGGAGAGTTCGCGAATGGTCGGCGCCACGCGCTCGATGCGGGTGGTGTCGGTCACCTGATTGTCCTTGACAGGCACGTTCAGATCGACGCGCACGAGAACGCGCTTGCCGGCGATGTCGGTCAGATCGTCGAGAGTCTTGAAAGTCATCAGATGGTCTCCGGTGATAGTCTCTGGAATAGGGTAGGGTAGTCGATGACGAGGCCATCCTCGTCCACTGGCAGGTCCGCCGTGAAGCTGCCGTCCGCCGCCTCGTAACGGTAGAGCTTGCCGTCGTCGAGGCAGGTGTAATGCTGACCGTCGACGGTCGGTTCGAAGCTGTCGAAGGGCACGTAAAGCATGTCGAGCCTGGCGGTGCCGGATTGCCGGGTGAGGCCCAGGCGGCGGATCGGCAGCGTGTTCGTGAAGGGCGTGCCGGCGAGGTCGATATCGACGCAACCGTCGAATTGCGGCAAGGCCGTTCCGTCTGCCTTGCGCCAATGGCCGTGCCCATCGGACATGAGGTGCAGCCTCAGCCCTTGGGTCGTCTCGATGAGAAAGGAAAAGACGCGCCAGCCGGCATCGCAGTCGATCCGGTAGCGGACGCCATAGGCCGTTGCGCCGCGTTCGCCGATGAGAACGCTTTCGGCGCGGATGGCCGCGCCGAGCGATGTGTCGAAAGTCCTGAGCGTCAGATGTTCGAGCCCTTCCCCTTCGAGCGGGCGCCAGCGCACCGTCGTTGAGGAAAGGGCCCGGAACATCGGTCTTAGAGGAGCTTGCTCAGGGCAACCGCCGTATCCGCCATGCGGTTCGAGAAGCCCCATTCATTGTCGTACCAGGACAGGATCGACACGAACTTGCCTTCCATCACCTTGGTCTGGTCCATGTGGAAGACCGAGGAATGCGGGTCGTGGTTGAAGTCGACCGAGACGTTCGGCTGAAGCGTGTAGCCGAGAACGCCCTTGAGCGGGCCGTCGGCGGCAGCCTTGATGGCGGCGTTGATCTCTTCCTTGGTCGTCTCGCGCTTGGCGACGAATTTCAGGTCGACCACCGAGACGTTCGGGGTCGGCACGCGCACCGAGATACCGTCGAGCTTGCCCTTGAGCTCCGGCAGAACGAGGCCGACCGCCTTGGCCGCACCCGTGGAGGTCGGGATCATCGACAGCGCCGCGGCGCGGGCGCGGTAGAGATCCTTGTGCATCTGGTCGAGCGACGGCTGGTCGTTGGTGTAGGAGTGGATCGTGGTCATCATGCCGTGATCGATGCCGATGGCATCGTGCAGCACCTTAGCGACCGGTACCAGGCAGTTGGTCGTGCAGGATGCGTTGGAGATGACGAGATGATCCTTCGTCAGCTTGTCGTGGTTGACGCCGTAGACGACGGTCAGGTCCGCACCGTCGGCCGGGGCCGAGACGATGACGCGCTTGGCGCCGGCTTCCAGGTGAGCGGCTGCCTTGTCACGGGCGGTGAAGATGCCGGTGCACTCCATCGCGATGTCGACGCCGAGTTCCTTGTGCGGCAGTTCCGCCGGATTGCGGATGGCGGTCACCTTGATCGGCTTGCCGTTGTTGATGACGATCGCGTCGCCGTCGACCTTCACGTCGGCCGGGAAGCGGCCGTGGATGGAATCGAAGCGCAGCAGGTGAGCATTGGTCTCGACCGGACCGAGGTCGTTGATGGCAACGACTTCAATGTCGGTGCGGCCGGATTCGACGATGGCGCGGAGAACGTTACGGCCGATGCGGCCAAAACCGTTAATGGCGACTTTCACTGTCATATCGGGTCTCTCCCTGTCAGAATGCGTGGGGTGGAAAGGAGGGCATCGGGGAATGTCCTCCTGGCTTGATCAGGACAGCTTGGCTTCGGCGGACGCAACCACGACTTCCGGCGTAATGCCGAAGTGCTTGTAGAGATCCTTGTAGGGGCCCGAAGCACCGAAGCTCGACATGCCGATGAAGATGCCGTCATTGCCGATGAAGTGGTCCCAGCCCTGGCGGATGCCGGCTTCGACGGCGATCTTGACCGGCGACGTGCCGATGATTGCCTGCTGGTAGTCCTCGCTCTGCTCGGCGAAAAGCTCGAAACAGGGGACGGAGACGACGCGCGTCGCAATGCCCTTGGCGGTCAGCGTCTGGCAGGCCTTGACGGCGATCTCGACTTCCGAGCCGGTGGCGAAGATCGTGACCTGCGCATCGCTTGCGGAGATCAGGTCGTAGGCGCCGCGGGCGCAGAGGTTCTGCTCCTCATATTCCGTGCGCACCGCCATCAGGTTCTGGCGGGTGAGCGCAAGACCGGAGGGGCGCTTGCGGTTTTCCAGGGCAAGCTGCCAGCATTCGGCGGTCTCCGTCGCATCCGCGGGGCGGAACATCAGAAGGTTGGGGATGGCCCGAAGCGCGGCCATGTGCTCGACCGGCTGGTGGGTCGGCCCGTCCTCGCCGAGACCGATGGAATCATGCGTGAGCACGTGGATGACGCGGATGCCCATGAGCGCGGCAAGGCGGATCGACGGGCGGCAGTAATCCGAGAAGATCAGGAAGCCACCGGAATAGGGGATGAGGCCGCCATGCAGCGCCATGCCGTTCATCGCGGCCGCCATGCCGTGCTCGCGCACGCCGTAGTGGATATAGCGGCCGGAGAAATCGTCCGGCGTGATGGAGTGCGTCTGGCTCGTCTTGGTATTGTTGGAGCCGGTCAGGTCGGCGGAGCCGCCGATCGTCTCGGCAAGTACGCCGTTGATGACTTCCAGCGCATCCTCCGAAGCCTTTCGCGTCGCCGGCGAGGGCTTGGTCTCGGCAAGCTTCTGCTTGTAGGCGCCGATCGCCGAGGCGAGGCTGCCTTCGAGCTCGCCGGAGAAGCGGCGGACGAACTGCGCCTTCTTCTCCGCCTCTGCGGCTTCGAGCCGCTCTTCCCATTCCTTGCGCGCCTTGGCCGACCGCAGGCCTGCGATGCGCCAGGCGTCGAGCACGTCGGAGGGAACCGTGAAAGCCTCGGCTTCCCAGCCGAGGGCCTTGCGGGTGGCGGCGATTTCCTCGGCCCCGAGCGGAGAGCCGTGGACCTTGTGCGTGCCGGCCTTGTTCGGCGCACCGAAGCCGATCACGGTCTTGCAGGCGATCATGGTCGGTTTGTCGGACTTCTGGGCTTCCTCGATCGCGGCGGCGATCGCTTCGGGATCATGGCCGTCGATGGCGATCGTGTGCCATTTGCTGGCGCGGAAGCGGGCGTGCTGGTCGGTCGAGTCGGCAATGGAGATCGGACCGTCGATCGAGATGTTGTTGTCGTCCCAAAAGACGATCAGCTTGTTGAGCTTCAGGTGGCCGGCAAGCGCGATCGCTTCCTGACTGATGCCTTCCATCAGGCAGCCGTCGCCGGCCAGCACATAGGTATAATGCTCCATCAACTCGCTGCCGAACTCCTCGCGCAGCTTGCGCTCGGCGATCGCCATGCCGACGGAATTGGCAATGCCCTGGCCGAGCGGACCGGTGGTCGTCTCGATGCCGGCGGCGTGGCCGTATTCCGGATGGCCCGCCGTGCGCGAACCCAGCTGGCGGAAGTTCTTGATCTCGTCGATGGTGATGTCGTCGTAGCCCGTGAGGTAGAGCAGCGAATAGAGCAGCATGGACCCATGGCCGGCCGACAGGACGAAGCGGTCGCGGTTCGGCCAGGCGGGGTTTTTAGGGTCGAAGCTCAGATAGCGGGTGAACAGCACTGTTGCGATATCGGCGGCGCCCATCGGGAGGCCGGGGTGGCCGGAATTTGCCTTCTCGACGGCGTCCATGGAGAGGAAGCGGATTGCATTCGCCATCCGGTCGTGTTTTTCGCGAGAGATCATGACTGTTCCGTTTGCGTTCGGTGGTCAGGGGACGGTCTCTATCCTCCAAAGACCGCATGAGAAGCGGCAGACACATAGCAGGTGCGTGAGCCGAGTCAATAAATACGGGCCCTCCGCGACCAAATGCGGCGGCCCCCGCGCGGTGCCTCTCGAACGGCAGGAACGCCGCCGGCCGGTTGCCGGTTCGGGAGGCGAAATCGACCATCCACAGCTTCCGCAGTTCAATGCCGCGCTTGGCATTGTTGAGACTTGCGTAATAGGTTTAAAAAGAAAAGGGCCGAAGTGATGAAAGCTCTACGATTCGGCCTTGGAGCGAGGCCCGTCCAGGCAAGGTGCAAGCGCTCCGCACTTTGTTTTAGGGCAGGGCGAAGCCGCTCCCCCTAGAGAGGTATCGGAAGACATGCCGGCAAAGACGGTCAAGGCGGCGATCGACGAGTTGCGCAACGCGGTTCAGTCACTTGAAATCGCGATCGACGGCCGCTTCGACAAGGAAAAGGATGTGAGCGAGTTCGAAGGCGAGGTCAGGCGGGTCAATGAGGACCGGTCTCGCCTGGCACAGGAACTCGACCAATCCCAATTCCGCGCCAACCGGTTGGAAGAGGTCAATCGCGAGGTATCCCGTCGTCTCGTGACGGCGATGGAGACCATTCGCGCGGTGCTGGATCGCTGAGGTTCTGAACGTATGGCGCAGGTGACGGTAACGATCGACGGCAAGGCCTATCGCATGGCCTGCGAGGAAGGGCAGGAAGAGCACCTCGGCGACCTCGCGACCAGGTTCGACCAGTATGTCGGCCATCTGAAGGCCCAGTTCGGCGAAATAGGCGACCTCAGGATCACCGTCATGGCAGGCATCATGGTCATGGACGAGTTGAGCGAGGTCAATCGCCGGCTGAAGAGTATCGAAGCCGAAGTGGACGATCTGAAGAGAGGCCGCGACACCGCGCTTTCGGATCACACGAGAAGCGAGGAGGCGCTTGCCTCGGCGCTCGGTGAAGTGACGGCGCAGATTCAGGACATCGCCGCCAAGCTCAACGGGCGGCCGACTCCCCCGGCAAATTGAGTCCGGCCTGCGATTTCGCAGAAATTATGCAGCTCCGCGGCATCCGGCTCTGGTGAAAAGCCCCGGGACGCTCTATATCTGCGGGGCGATCTGCGCTTCCCGACAGGAACCACAATCCCCGGGGCCATACACGATCTCAAGGGAACTGTCCCTGGCCGGACCCGTGGGTCCGGGCATACGGTGCCCACCTACCTAGTAGGTACCCGGGATCGTAAACTCTCCATCGGTCGTCGTGGATCGCACTTCTTCCCTTTCCTTCTCGCTCGGTGCCCGGAAAGCGCGGCGGATTGCATCCGCCATCGCCTCGACCGTCGGCGACCGGTTCCCGCGCCTCGTCCGCAGCACGACATTCGACATATCGATGATGCCGAAGCCATCCGCCTCGGTGAGCTCGCGGCAGCCGGGCGGTATGGTGCTTCGCGACAGGGGCGCAATGGCGAGGCCTGAAACGACGGCGGCGATGAGCCCGCCGCTCGTGCGGCTCACATAGGCGACGCGGTTCTCGATATTCCGGGTCGTCAGGCTGCGCAGGGCCAGGTCGTCGCACCAGCCGCCTTCCGCATAGGTATAGGTCGCGATGGGCAGGGGCTGCCGCAAATGGGTGCCATGCTGCTCGGAGGTGGCCCAAACGGTTGGGTTTACCATCAGAACCTCGCTGCGGGTTCGTCCGCCCGGCTCGAAGACGACGGCGATGTCGAGTTCTCCGGCCGCGAGCGCCGCCGAGTTGGCCATGGAGGTTTCCTGACGCACCGTCACTTCGACGCCGGGATGAATGGCCGCGAAAGCGCCGAGCGCCTTCGGCAGGGTGGAGTTGACATATTCCTCGGAAATCCCGATCCGGACGGACCCGTCGAGCGCCGGTGAGCGCATCGCCGCAGCCGTATCGTCGAGGAGGGTAACGATACGGCGTGCATTGTCGACAAGGCGCCGGCCTTCACCGGTCAGTATCACGCCACGCGAATGGCGTTCGAAGAGCGCGGATCCGATGAGATCCTCAAGTCTGCGGATCTGCATGCTGACGGCCGATTGGGTTCGCCGCACCATGTCGGCAGCGCGTGTGACATTGCCGGTGTCGGCCACCGCCAGGAAGGTTCTGAGCAGGTCGCTGTCGAGCGGTGCTGTCATGTCGCTGCCATAAGAAACGCTGATGACAGGCATGGTTGCAATTCATTTGTCACATGTCAAGGACGGCGCAAAGATGGACCTGTCGCCATCCCTTCCGAGGTCCTCGCCATGCCCGTTCTGGTCGTCTCAGCACAGCCCGTCAGAAGCTCCTCCCCGCCGCTTGCGACGGCCCTTGCGCGCTGGCGGCTGTGGCTTTCGCTTCGCACGCAATGGGCGCTGGTGAGCCGCCGCGGCGACCGGCACCTTCTGGCAGACGCCGCTATCCCCGACACCTATCGCCTCGCATGCGAGGAAGACCGGCGCCACCGTGACGCAGTCCGGCATCTGCACTGGATGCTCTGAGGCAACTTCCTTCGAGAATTGGCATCCAAAGCCATTGTGACACACGCACGAGTCGCGAAGTATTGCGAAAGCGGCGCCCGCGTGGTTCCGCTTCGGGGTCGTTTTGCGCTATGGCATGGCGTTGAGGTTGGTCACCGCGGCAATATTTGCCCGCAGGGGAAGGTTGGATGTCACCCAAGGATCTGAAAGCAGCTTTGAGGAAGGAGCGCCTGGCGCTCCGCGATGCCATGCCGGCGGAAGCGCGTATCGAGGCGAGCCTTGCCATGGCCGATCATGCGGCCGAGGTCATCGCGCTCGATCCCGGACACGTCGTCTCGGGCTTCTGGCCGATCCGTTCGGAGGCCGACGTCCGGCCGCTGATGGTGCGGCTCAGGGATCGCGGTGCGCGCCTCTGCCTGCCGGTGATCCTGGACAGCAAGGCCATCGTTTTCCGGGAACTGCTCGACGGCATCGCGGTCGTCGAAACCGGTTTCGGCACCACTGGCCCTGGCCCCGATGCGCCGGAAGTCGATCCGGACATCATGCTCGTACCGCTCTCGGCCTTCGATGCCGTGGGCCATCGGATCGGCTATGGCGCCGGCTATTATGATCGGGCGATCGACCGGCTGCGCCGCAAAGGCCACATGCCGCGCCTGATCGGGATTGCATTCGACTGCCAGGAAGTGGCATCAGTGCCGGCTGAACCGCACGACGTGGCGCTGGACGCCGTATTGACGGAGAGCGGTTTTCGGCATTTCTGAGCGGGATGAGGATTTTGCGCGGATTCCGCCACATCCTGCTTAAAATTCATTGAACCGACCACGTGCATGAATTGGAGTCGATCCAGATTGCCTTGGTCCAAGCGGGATTGAACGGCATGCGACTTCTGTTTCTGGGGGATATGGTGGGCAAGACGGGCCGCATGGCCGTCTGGGAGCGCCTCCCGGGACTCGTGAGCGATCTCAAGCTCGACTTCGTTATCGTCAATGGCGAGAACGCTGCCGGCGGATTCGGCATCACCGAAGACATCTTTCTCGAGACGATCAGCGCCGGTGCCGACGTAGTGACCACCGGCAATCACGTTTGGGATCAGAAGGAGGCGGTGGTCTTCTGCGAGCGGCACGATCAGTTCCTGCGGCCGGCAAACTATCCTGCCGGGACTCCGGGTCGCGGTTCCAATCTCTTCTTCGCGCGAAACGGCGCCCGCGTTCTGGTTGCCAATGTCATGGGGCGCGTCTTCATGCATCCCGAGCTCGACGATCCCTTCAAGACGGCCGAGACGATCCTCGACGCCTGCCCTCTCGGCGAGCAGGCCGATGCAGTCGTCTTCGATTTTCACGCCGAGGCGACGAGCGAGAAGCAATGCTTCGGCCACTTCGTCGACGGGCGTGCCAGCCTGGTGGTCGGCACGCATACCCATGTGCCGACGGCGGACCATCAGATACTCAACGGTGGCACCGGCTATATGAGCGATGCCGGCATGTGCGGCGACTACGACTCGTCCTTGGGGATGGACAAGGAAGAGCCGCTCAACCGCTTCATCTCGAAGATGCCCAAGGGTCGCTTCGAAGCGGCATCCGGCCCGGCCACCATCTGCGGCGTCGGGATCGAGATTTCGGACCGGACGGGGTTGGCGGAGAAGATCGCGCCGCTCAGGATCGGCCCGCGCCTGGCCGAGACGATCCCGCAATTCTGGGTTTGAGCGGCAAAGCATCCTCCGTCTGCGCATCCATTTCCAGATGCGGGCGCTCTGTTCGGATCTCCTTTTTTCAAGGGTGACAGACCCGCCAAATGGTGGCAGGTTAGCGACCAAAATGAGAGCCGCACCGCACGCGGCCGCTATTCGTAAGTTTCCATGCCAATAATTGAAACGGGATGCGGGCGGAAGCGCTCATATTTTCCCTCATCCCGGCGTACAGCGCCGCGCGTTCCTCAGACGCGCAGAGGTCGCTGCAGCATTTTGATTGCTGCATGTGTCTTCCTTTGACCGAAAACGATCAAGGGAAACATGCAGGTAATGCAGCCGGAGTTCCATAGCGTCGCAGCTCGGTCGGGCGCACAGAGTCGCTGTGGCGCTCCGGTATCCAAAGGCGCCGCACCAATTGCAGTCCCGGTGCCGGCGATCTGACGTTCAGATATCTGGAGAGCGTGCATGTTGCGAAAGTGGCGTCTGCCGGCCATCGCCGGCTTTTTCGTCTCCCTTCTCGTCTCGGTCCCGGCAGGCGCGCAGGATGCGCAGTTGCCGACGGTGACCGTCGCCAAACCCGTCGTGCGCGATGTCGTCGACGCCGACGAATTCATCGGCCGCTTCGAAGCGGTCGACCAGGTCGCGATCCGCGCACGGGTCGGCGGCTATCTCGATCAGGTCTTCTTCACCGACGGCGCCATGGTGAAGAAGGGCGACAAGCTCTTCGTCATCGACCAGCGGCCGTTCCGCACCGCCCTTTCCCAGGCGGAAGCCTCGCTCGAGGCTGCGCGATCGACCCTTGTCTTCGCGGAGACCACGTTCAAGCGAACGGAATCGCTCGCGGAATCGGGCACGCTCTCGGTGTCCAGGCTTGACGACGACCGCCGTGCGCTGCTCGCGGCCCAGGCGAATGTGCGCGGCGCCGAGGCGGCCGTCGAGCGCGCGAAGCTGGATCTGGATTACACGACCATCACGGCGCCGCTGAGCGGACGCGTCGACCGGCGTCTCATTTCCCCCGGCAATCTGGTACAAGCGGACCAGACGGTGCTGACGACGATCGTCTCGCTCGATCCGATCGATTTCTATTTCGACGTCGACGAGCGCCGGCTGCTCTCCTATGCACGTACGGCTCGGGACCGCGGCAGCGCTTTGCAGGAGGGGGCGGGCTCCATTCCGGTGCTGGTCACGATCGCCGACGCCAACGAGCCGCCGTTCGAGGGCAAGCTCGACTTCGCGGAGAACCGGGTCGACAACCAGACGGGTACGATGCGGGTGCGCGCGCGCCTCGCAAACCCCAAACTGATCCTGCAGCCCGGCCTGTTCGGGCGCGTAGAAGTGGAGGGATCGAACACCTACCGGGCGGTTCTGGTGCCGGACGAGGCAATCGCCGCCGACCAGAACGAACGCATCGTCTACACGGTAGGCGAGGATGGCAGCGTCGCAACCAAACCGGTGCGTCTTGGTCCCAGGCTCCACGGTTACAGGGTCATCCGCAGTGGCTTGACGGGGGACGAGACGATCGTCGTCAACGGTCTCATGCGCGTCCGTCCGGGCGTGAAGGTTAAACCCGAGCTCATCGTCCTGCCCCCCGAGGCCGCGCAATCGGCGGAGAATGCCCAATGAGGTTCGCGCATTTCTTTGTCGACAGACCGATCTTCGCGTCGGTGCTTTCGATCGTTCTGCTGATCGTCGGCAGCATCGCCTATTTCCAGCTTCCGGTGGCGCAGTATCCGGAGATCGCGCCGCCTACCATCGTCGTGCGCGCCTCCTATCCGGGCGCGGATGCGGAGACCGTCGCCAATACCGTTGCCACCCCGCTCGAGCAGGAGATCAATGGCGTGGAGAACATGCTCTACATGTCCTCCTATGCCACCGCTGATGGCTCGATGGCGCTGACGATCACCTTCAAGCTCGGGACCGATCTCGATCAGGCGCAGGTGCTGGTGCAGAACCGTGTTTCGATCGCCGAGCCCCGGCTTCCCGAGGAAGTCCGGCGCATCGGCGTAACCACGACGAAGAGCTCGCCGGACCTGATGATGGTCGTTCATCTGCTTTCGCCGAACGACCGCTATGACCAGCTTTATGTTTCCAACTACGCCCGCACGCGCATCCGCGACATATTGGTCCGGCTGGACGGAGTCGGCGACGTTCTTCTGTTCGGCGAGCGTGAATATGCGCTGCGCATCTGGCTCGACCCGCAGAAGCTCTCCGCCTACGGCATGACCGCAGGCGATGTCGTCTCCGCGCTGCGCGAGCAGAACGTCCAGGTCTCGGGCGGATCCATCGGCGGTCCGCCGATGTCGAGCGACAGCGCCTTCCAGTATACGGTGACCACCGACGGCCGCTTCAGCGACGCTCGCCAGTTCCGCTACGTCATCGTCAAAGCGACCGAAGAAGGCAGGCTCGTCCAGTTGCAGGACGTCGCCCGCATCGAACTCGGTGCGCGCGAATACGTGACCAACAGCTATCTCAACGGCAGCCCCGCCGTCGCGCTCGGCATCTTCTCCCGCCCCGGCAGCAATGCGCTCGCTGCGGCCGACGCGATCCAGGCGACGATGGCCGAACTTTCGCGGGATTTTCCCGAAGGGCTCGAATACAGGATCATCTACAATCCGACGGAATTCATCTCGGAATCCATCGACGAGGTCTACAAGACGATCGGGGAGGCCGCGCTCCTCGTCGCTCTGGTCGTGATCGTGTTCCTGCAGTCGTGGCGCACGGCGATCATTCCGATCGTCGCCATCCCCGTTTCGCTCGTCGGCACATTCGCGCTTCTCTATGCCTTCGGCTTTTCACTGAACATGCTGACGCTGTTCGGCCTGGTTCTCGCGATCGGCATCGTGGTCGACGACGCGATCGTCGTTGTCGAGAACGTCGAGCGCAACCTCGCGCGCGGGATGACGCCGCGAGAGGCGGCGCATGTGACTATGGACGAGGTGGGCGCCGCGGTCATAGCGATCTCGCTCGTCCTGACGGCAGTGTTCGTGCCGACCGCGTTCATTCCGGGTATTGCCGGGCAGTTCTACCTGCAATTTGCGGTGACGATCGCAGTCGCGACGGTGATCTCCGCGGTCAATTCCCTGACGCTCTCGCCGGCGCTTGCCGCAATCCTGTTGCGGCCGCACGAGAACCACGAGCATGAGAGCCGCAATCCCCTGACGCGGATCGGCCGCGGTTTTGCCAACGGCTTCAACCGCGGCTTCGACCGCATGGCCGATGGCTATGCATGGACGGTGCGCCACCTCGTCAGGACGCGGATCGCGTTAGCCGGGGCGCTCGTCGTCTTCGTCGCCCTGCTCGGAGCCACCTGGTACATGGCACAGGTCGTACCTCGCGGCTTCATACCCACGATGGACCAGGGCTATGCCATCGTCGTCATTCAGCTTCCGGACGGTGCCTCTCTCGAGCGCACCGATAAGGTCGTCCGGCGGGCCTCGGAGATTATCCGGGAGGTACCCGGCGTAAAGGATGCGGTCGCCTTTGCCGGTTTCAACGGCGCGACCTTCACCAATGCATCCAATTCCGGCGTGATATTCACGCCCTTCGACAGCTTCGAAGAACGCCTCGAGCAAAAGCAGAGTGCGGAACAGATCATCGGCCAGATCTTCGGTGCGATGCAAGGCATTCAGGAGGCTTTCATCATCGCCGTTCCGCCACCCTCCGTGCGAGGCATCGGCAATTCGGGCGGCTTCAAGATGCAGATCATGGACCGCCAGAGCGCCGACATGCGCCGGGCGCTCGGGCTCGCCCATCAGATGATGGGAGCGGCCAACCAGACGGAGGGGCTGACCGGCGTCTTCACCACCTTCACGGCCTCCAGCCCGCAATTCTTCCTGGCGATCGATCGCGACAAGGCGCGGGCGCTGAACGTCCCGATTCCCAATATTTTCGAGACACTCTCGATCAATCTGGGGACGTCCTACGTCAACGATTTCAACGCCTTCGGCCGCGTCTATCAGGTCCGTGCCCAGGCCGACCAGCAATTCCGGCTGGAGCGGGAGGACATACTTGCGCTTAAGGTACGCTCCGCCTCGGGCGCCCTGGTGCCGCTCGGCACGCTCGTCGAGATCCGCGATACGAGCGGACCGGCGCTCGTCCAGCGCTACAACATGTATGTCTCGGTCCCCGTTCAGGGCAATCCGGCGCCGGGCGTTTCTACGGGCAGCGCCCTGGACAAGATGGAAGCGCTTGCAGGTCAGATCCTGCCGCAGGGCACCACCTTCGAATGGACGGAACTCGCTTTGCAGGAGCGCCAGACCGGCAACACTGCGGTCTTCATCTTCGCGCTTTCGGTGGTCTTCGTTTTCCTGGCGCTCTCTGCGCAATACGAAAGCTGGGTGCTGCCGCTGGCCATCATCCTGATCGTGCCGCTTGCCGTGCTCGCTGCGCTTCTCGGCGTTTCGATCCGGGGCTTCGACAACAATGTGCTGACCCAGATCGGGCTTATCGTCCTGATCGGTCTTGCCGCGAAGAACGCGATCCTCATCGTGGAATTCGCCCGCCAGGGCGAGGAGGAGGGCAAGACGCCGATCGAGGCGGCGATCGATGCGAGCCGGCTCAGGCTGCGGCCGATCCTGATGACCGCTTTCGCCTTCATCCTCGGCGTCGTGCCGCTGGTCATCGCCACCGGGCCCGGCGCCGAAATGCGCCAGTCGCTCGGTACGGCGGTCTTTGCCGGCATGCTCGGGGTCACCGTCCTCGGCCTGTTCCTGACGCCGGTCTTCTATGTGGCCCTGCGCTCATTGCGGCGCAAGCGTGCACCGGCGGCCGCGCCGGCGCCGGCGCCGGGGGAGTGAAGAGACCGGTGCATCGGCAATGACGCAATTGTGAGCGGCCGCCGGTCGTTAGACGCTGGACGCGATCGCGGCCTTGAATGATCCTGCGTGCCGCCCGGCATGAGCAGCAATGCGCTATGCGGGCGGAGTACCAGAGCAAGTTTTTCTTCCCGCACATGCGAGAGGTGAAGGATGCTGCTGCGATACCTTGCCTACACCGTGACCGTCATCTGGATTATCCATGCGCTCTGGCCGACACCGGCGCACGCGCAGCAGGCGGAAGCCCATGTGAGCCAATGCCAGGCGATCGCGGCAGCCACGCCGGCGGCGACGTTCGCCAGCTTCTCGGTCCCCGCCGCCACTCCCGTGGCCTCTGCCGACACAAGCGAGGTGACGATCACCTTTCTCGGTCATTCGACCTTCCTGATCGAAACGCCGGGCGGAGTTTCGATCGCCACCGACTACAACGGCTGGTTCCGCACGCCGTCGCCGCCAACGGTGGTGACGATGAACAGGGCCCATTCCAGTCATTACACCCTGGCGCCAGATCCGGCGATCCGGCATGTCCTGCACGGCTGGGGCGACAACGGCGAGCCGGCGGATCATGATCTCGTCGTCGGCGACGCCTATATCCGCAATGTGACGACGGATATCCGTTCAGGCTTCGAGGGCATGGAACGGGACGGCAATTCGATCTTCATTTTCGAGATTGCCGGGCTCTGCATCGGCCATCTCGGCCATCTGCACCACGAGCTCGACGAAAGCCATTACCGGCAAATCGGCCGCCTCGACGTGCTCATGGTGCCGGTGGACGGCGGTCTGACGATGGGAGCGGAGAGCATGAGCCGCGTCGTCTCGCGGCTGCGCTCGGCGCTGATCCTGCCGATGCACAGGCCCATGACCAACAACTTTCTGGCGATGTTCGGAGACGACTTCGACAAGCGCTTCGCCACGGAACCTTCCGTGAAGGTGTCGCTGCGCTCCCTGCCGAGGAGACCGCTCATCTATGTCCTGCAGGGTGTTTGAGGACGGCGGCAACGCATTTCCGTCTCCTGAAAACACGACGCGCCTGCTGGACTGGACGCGGCAATGAAACTATAAGGCGCCCGATCTCACCAAAATCACGCATGCAGAGGGCGTCATGGCTGGCCATTCACAGTTCAAGAACATCATGCACCGCAAGGGCCGTCAGGATGCGGTGCGCTCCAAAATGTTTTCCAAGCTCGCGCGCGAAATCACCGTCGCAGCAAAAACCGGCCTTCCCGACCCGACGATGAACCCGCGCCTGCGTCTGGCGATCCAGAACGCCAAGGCGCAGTCGATGCCGAAGGACAATATCGAGCGCGCGGTCAAGAAGGCTGCGGGCGGCGATGCCGAGAATTACGAAGAAGTTCGCTACGAGGGCTACGGCCCGGGCGGCGTCGCAGTCATCGTCGAGGCGTTGACGGACAACCGCAACCGCACCGCCTCCAACGTACGCTCCACCTTCACCAAGGCGGGCGGGGCGCTCGGCGAAACCGGTTCGGTTTCCTTCTCCTTCGATCGGGTCGGTGAAATCACCTACAAGCTTTCCGCCGGCGACGCCGACAAGGTGATGGAAGCGGCAATCGAAGCGGGTGCCGACGACGTCGAGACCGACGAGGAAGGCCACACCATCACCTGCGGCTTCGAGGATATCGGCGAAGTATCGAAGGCGCTCGAAGGCGCGCTCGGCGAGGCGGAGACCGTAAAGGCCGTCTGGAAGCCGCAGAATACCGTGCCGGTGGATGAGGAAAAGGCACAGTCGCTGATGAAGCTCATCGACAATCTCGAAGATGACGACGACGTCCAGAACGTCTATTCGAACTTCGAGGTCTCCGACGAGGTTCTGGCGAAGCTTTCCGCCTGAGCGTTCGGAACATCCCAATGCAATTGACCCGCATCGCTCCGAGCGATGCGGGTCTTTGCTGTTCGCGTCAGGCGGCGGCGAGATCGCGTTGCGCTTGGGCAAACAGCTTCACCGACCGCAACCGCGCTTCCATGTCGAAGATCGGCATTGATACGATCAGCTCGTCCGCTCTGGTGAGATCCACGAATGCCTCGATCTTGCGGCGGATCGTCTCGGGGCCGCCGACCACCGCGTAGCTCATTGCATGGTCGACGAAAATCTTCTCGTCCTGGCTCCAGAGGCCGTCCATCGATTTGACCGGCGGCGGAAAGCGCCCGCGGGCATTGCGGCGAAGCGCGACGAAGGATTGCTGCATGGAGGTGAAGAGGTGGTTCGCCTCATCGTCGGTGTCCGCGGCGACACCCATGACGCCCACCATGACATGCGGCTTGTCGAGCTGGGCCGACGGGGTGAAGCGCTCGCGATATATTTCGAGCGCGGAAAGCAGCATGTCCGGCGCGAAATGCGAGGCGAAGGCGAAGGGAAGGCCGAGCATGCCGGCGAGATGGGCGCTGAAATGGCTCGAACCGAGCAGCCAGATCGGCACGTTCGAATCCGCGCCCGGAACGGCGATGATCTTCTGGTCTTCGGTCGCCGGGCCGAGCAACGCCTGCAGTTCGACGACATCGTTCGGGAAGTTGTTGGCGCTCGCCTCCATGTTGCGGCGGAGCGCCTGCGCCGTTCTCATGTCCGTGCCGGGCGCGCGGCCGAGGCCGAGATCGATGCGGCCGGGGTAAAGCGCCGCAAGCGTGCCGAATTGCTCGGCAATGACGAGCGGTGAATGATTGGGCAGCATGATGCCGCCCGAGCCGACGCGGATCGTTCGCGTGGCCGAAGCCACATGCGAAATCACGAGAGACGTCGCGGCGCTGGCAATGCCTTTCATGCCATGGTGTTCGGCCAGCCAGAAACGCTCATAGCCGTTCTCCTCCGCGGCGATTGCCAGCCGCCGCGAATTTTCGAGCGACTCTGCGATGCTGCCCCCTTCGGTGATCGGCGACAGGTCGAGAATGGAGAAGGGGATCATGGCGGGGCTTTCAATTAAGAGAAATTGATCTTCCGCAATGTAGGTTCAAGTTTCCTTACGCCAAGGGTGCGCCGGCGCTTTTAGGCAAGGCGCGACCATTTCTGTGCAATGTTTTTGTTTTGTTCACTTTTTGCTGGCAGCGTCCCGCCGACCGAAATAGGGTGAAGCATGCAGACTACGATTCGCATTATCGGCATCGATCCGGGCTTGAGGCGCACCGGCTGGGGGGTCATCGAAACGCTCGGCAATTCGCTGCGATTCGTCGCTTCCGGCACCGTCACCTCCGATGGCGAGATGGATCTTGCCTCCCGTCTCTGCCAGTTGCATGACGGACTTGCCGAGGTGGTGCACGGCTATCAGCCGCACGAGGCCGCTGTCGAACAGACCTTCGTCAACAAGGATGCGACGGCGACGCTGAAGCTCGGCCAGGCGCGCGGCATCGCCATGCTGGTGCCGGCCCGGGCGGGCTTGAGGGTCGCGGAATATGCGCCAAACGCCGTCAAGAAGGCCGTGATCGGCGTCGGCCACGGCGAAAAGCAGCAAATACACATGATGCTGAAGGTGCTGATGCCCAAGGCCGAGTTCAAAGGCAACGATGCCGCCGACGCGCTCGCCATCGCCATCTGCCATGCCCATAACAGGCAGGCGGTGACGAGCCGCCTTGCGGCGCTTGCGGGGTAGGCCGGGCAACGGCATTTCTTCAAAGACGACGGACCAACACCATCCAGAGAGACCAGATGATCGGCAAGCTCAAGGGCACGATAGACGAGATCGGCGAGGATCACGTGGTTCTCGACGTGCATGGGGTCGGGTATGTCGCCCATTGTTCGGCGCGCACGCTCGGAAAGCTCGGAAGCGCCGGAGAGGCGGCCGTTCTCTTCATCGAGACCTATGTGCGCGAGGATCAGCTGAAGCTGTTCGGGTTCCTGAGCGCGTTGGAACGCGAATGGTTCCGACTGCTTCAGAGCGTTCAGGGTGTGGGATCCAAGGTGGCGCTGGCGGTGCTCTCTACGCTGACCCCCGGGGAACTCGCCAACGCGATCGCCTTGCAGGACAAGACGTCGATCTCGCGCGCGCCGGGCGTGGGTCCGAAAGTTGCCGTGCGTATCGTCACCGAACTGAAGAACAAGGCTCCGGCCTTCGCCGGCGAGATGGCACCGTCGATCGGCCTGAAGCAGGAGCTCGGCGAAGGCGTTGCCGCGGCGCCGGTTGCGGACGCGGTCTCGGCGCTCACCAATCTCGGCTATTCGCGAGACCAGGCGGCCAATGCCGTTGCGGCTGCGCTGAAAAACGGCGGGGAGGGCGGCGACAGCGCCAAGCTGATCCGCCTCGGCTTGAAGGAGCTGTCGCGGTGAGGAAGCCACGAGCCTTCCTGCGGCCACAAAAGCATTGGAATAGAGGGACGCTGGCCGTTCTCGCTGGATTGATCCGGGCGCCGCTATTATGGTTGAGCGCGGCAGCGACGGTGACCGGCCTCGACGCCGGTGCCCCTATGGCCGCGGACAGCCCGAAACGGAAGCAGTGACATGAGCGAAGCCGCACGTCTGATCGCGCCGGAAAAGGGAGGCGAAGACCTCGATGCGACCATGCGCCCGCAGACGCTCGACGACTTCACCGGCCAGGCTGAAGCGCGCGCCAATCTGAAGATCTTCATCGAGGCGGCGCGCAATCGCGGCGAAGCGCTCGACCACGTGCTCTTCGTCGGTCCGCCCGGGCTCGGCAAGACGACGCTGGCGCAGATCATGGCGAAGGAGCTCGGCGTCAATTTTCGCTCGACTTCCGGGCCGGTGATCGCCAAGGCCGGTGACCTTGCGGCGCTGCTCACCAACCTCGAAGAGCGCGACGTGCTCTTCATCGATGAAATCCACCGCCTCAATCCGGCCGTCGAGGAAATTCTCTATCCGGCCATGGAGGATTTCCAGCTCGACCTCATCATCGGCGAGGGGCCGGCGGCCCGTTCGGTGAAGATCGATCTCGCGAAGTTCACCCTGGTGGCGGCGACGACGCGCCTCGGACTGCTGACGACGCCGCTGCGCGATCGCTTCGGCATCCCCGTGCGGCTCAATTTCTATACGGTCGAGGAGTTGGAGCTGATCGTCCGGCGTGGCGCGCGGCTGATGGGTCTCGGCATGACCGACGAAGGCGCGCGCGAGATTGCCCGCCGGGCGCGCGGCACGCCTCGCATCGCCGGCCGTCTCCTGCGCCGGGTGCGCGACTTCGCCGAGGTCGCACGGGCGGAGGCCGTGACGCGGAAGATTGCCGACGAGGCGCTGACCCGGCTGCTCGTCGACAGCATGGGTCTCGACCAGCTCGACCGGCGGTATCTGACGATGATCGCCCAGAATTTCGGCGGCGGGCCGGTGGGGATCGAGACCATCGCCGCCGGGCTTTCCGAGCCGCGCGACGCGATCGAAGACATCATCGAGCCCTATCTGATCCAGCAGGGCTTTATCCAGCGCACGCCGCGTGGTCGCGTGCTCACGGCGAATGCCTGGAAGCATCTCGGCCTCAATCCGCCACGGGATGTCGAGGCAAGCCAATTCCGGCTGACGCTCGAGGACGACTGAAATGATCACCCGGCGGGGCTTCATGAGGGTCCTCGGAGGTGGATTGGCGAGCGCCGTGGCCCTCGGCAGCTACGCCTTCGCCATCGAACCGCTTGCGCGTCTGAGGGTGGCCCGCTACGCCCTGACGCCACCCGGCTGGACGCCCGGCCTGAAGCTCCGCCTGGTCGCGCTCGCGGATATTCACGCCTGCGAACCCTGGATGTCTGCGCGCCGCATCGCATCCATCTGCGAGCGCGCCAACGACCTCGGCGGCGACGTGACAGTCCTTCTCGGCGACTACGCTTCCGGCATGAATCTCGTGACGCGGTATGTCCATGCGAGCGAGTGGTCGAAGGCGCTTGCCACGCTCACGGCGCCCCTCGGCGTCCATGCCATCATGGGAAATCATGATTGGTGGGAAGACGCGACCGCCCAGAAGAACGGCGGCGGCGATACCTTCGGTCATCGGGCATTGGCCGGGGCCGGCATTCAGGTGCACAGCAATCGCGCGGTCCGGCTTGAGAAGAGCGGCTTCCCTTTCTGGCTCGCAGGGCTCGAGGACCAGCTTGCGCTCCTGCCGGGACGGAAGTGGAAACGCGCGTGGATGGGCGGGCTCGACGATCTCGATGGCACGCTCGCACAGGTGACGGACGAGGCGCCAGTGATCCTGCTCGCGCACGAGCCGGACATTTTTCCGAAGGTGCCCTCGCGGGTCGCATTGACGCTATCCGGTCACACCCATGGCGGACAGGTGCGCTTTGCCGGCCACTCGCCCGTCGTGCCGTCGCGTTTCGGTGACCGGTACGCCTATGGTCATATCGTCGAGCATGATCGCAACCTCATCGTCTCGGGCGGCCTCGGCTGCTCCATCGCGCCGATCCGTTTCGGCGTGCCGCCGGAAATTGTGGTCGTCGATCTCGGATAAGTGGGAAATCGCCCCTCATCCGCCTGCCAGTCACCGTCTCTCCGCAAGTTCCCGGATCGTCGCAGCCAGTCTTTCCCTTCCGCCCGGCACCCAGCCGAGAGCGCGCAGCTTCTCCGTCGACATCGTCTTGAATTCGGCGGCTTCCGCTGCCGGCGGCAGCGGGTGCGGACAGCCGGTTGCGGCCTGGAGAAAGGAGAGAATCTCGCGGTTGTCGGTCAGCACGTCGGAGACGTTGAACACCTGACCGGATATTCTCGCCGGTTCGGTCTCGAGCATGAGGCGGACGGCCTGGGCGACATCGTCGCCGTGGACTTCCGTGCCGATGCGCCATGGTACCGGCCGGCCGGCAATGTAATCGGAAAAGAGATCGCTCCACTTGTGTTTTCGTCCCGGGCCCGCGGGACCATAGACACCGGTGACGCGCAGGCTCGTCGTGACGAAACTGTGGTCGGCCATCGACTTCAAGGCGTTCTCGGTGGCGAGCTTTACCTGTCCGTAGAGCGTGTCCGGAGCGGCAGGTGAGGTCTCTGCGACAAGGGGCGGCGCGGTGTCGCCGTAGACCGCGCGGCTCGACAGGAAAACGCAGCGGCGTACGCCGGCGGCGCGCGCTTCCTCGAAAAGGCGAACGGAGCCGTCGAGATTGGCGCGGCGGAACCCCTGGGGGTCATCACCCTCTCCTCCGCGATATCTGCCCTCGACATGCTCAAAGGCGGCATGGACGAAAAAATAGATATCGTCGAACGCGCCGGCCTGGTCCGCATCCGCATCGAGCCGCAGCGGCACATGGGACACCCGTTGCGAATACAAGCCAGCAGGGGGCGGCGAGCGCCCGCCGACCGTGACTTCATAGCCGTTTGCCAGCAGGTGCTCGACGATGAAGCGGCCGACGAATCCGGTGCCGCCGGAGACGAGAACGCGGGTCATGGCGACGTCGGACCCGGCTGCGGCGGATTGGCAAGACCGGCAATATCCGGAATCTCCCTGCCGGTCAGATAGGCGTGCCAGAGACCGATCAGCGGGCGCAGCGCGTCCGCGCGCGGATGATCCTTCTCCCACGGCTTTTCATACTGGTAGTGAAGCACCCCGATCGAGCGCCAGTCCCAAAGCTCAGGGAGGTTGAACCACACATATTGCAGCATGTTCATCGTCACCGGCAGTCCATGCCAATCGGGGAAGAAGCTTTGCAGAAAGGTCTGGTCCGTGCGCGGCCAGAAGGCGTCCGGCGCATCGAGGGCCGCGAGCATCTTCTCGAAGGTCGCGACTGCCGGCTCGGCGACGAAGACGCCGGAGTTCAGGCGGTGGAAGTCCGCGAGACTCTCATAGACGTTCGGCGCTGCGGCAAATTCCGGATAGAGAAACAGCTTGTCGATGTTGCGCAACACGATCGCGTCGGCATCGATGAAGATGCAGCGTTCGTATTCCACGAGTTGCCACAGCCTTATCTTGCAGAAATTGTCGAGCGGCGAATGGAAATCGGGCTTGCGTCCTTTGGTGAAGGGTGCCTGCTCATGCACGTTGCGGCGTTGATGCCGGGCGTTGAATCCGTCCGAGAGCGGCAGCAGGTCGGTTTCGATCAGGCGGCAGTCGAACTCGCGCAGCGGCTCGAGAGCGGCGGCATCCACCCCTCCGGTGTGGAGCACGACGATATCGGCGGGCGTCCGGGTGAGGCGGATCGATCTGAGCAGGGCCCGCGCACCGAGCGCGTAGTCGCTATTGGTGACGAGCGTCACGAAAGCGTGGCGCGCAGTCACCGTAGAGGAGGGGCTGAGCCCCTCCGGACTGGCGAAGACGCGGCTCATGAAACGGATTTCAGCCGCTTGCCCTCCGGATCGTGGTTGATCAAGGGGGCGATGTCCTTCGTCCAGGCGGAAACGGCCGGCACGCGCGAGCGATCGACGCGATAGGCGAATTTCTTCGCCACATCGACGATTTCCGAAAGCAGCCCGTCTTCGAGCCGAACCGGATTGAGGCCGAGCGCGAGGAATTTCTCGTTTTGCACCACGAGCTCGTTCTCGGCCGCTTCCTTGCGCGGATTGGGAAGCCAAGCGATTTTCGCGCCGGTCATGCGTGCGACCATCTCGGCGAGATCGCGGATGCGATGCGTTTCCGTCATCTGGTTGAATATCTCCACACGGCTGCCGCGCGCCGGCGGGTTCTTGAGCGCGAGTTCGATGCAGCGCACCGAGTCCTGAATATGGATGAAGGCACGCGTCTGGCCCCCGGTTCCGTGAACCGTCAGCGGATAGTCGATTGCTGCCTGGATCAGGAAACGGTTGAGGACGGTTCCGTAATCGCCGTCGTAGTCGAAGCGATTGATCAGCTGCGGATGACGCCGCGTCTGTTCCGTATGCGTGCCCCAGACGATGCCCTGATGCAGATCGGTGATCCTGAGGCCGTCATTCTTCGCATAAAACTGGAAAAGCAGCTGATCCAGGCACTTGGTCATGTGATAGACGGAGCCCGGGTTGGAAGGATACAGGATTTCCTGGTTCACCGTCTCTCCGCCCATGGTCTCGATGCCGACGGGCAGGTAGCCTTCAGGGATCGCGGCCCCGATCGTGGAATAGCCGTAAACGCCCATCGTACCGAGATGCACGAGATGCGCATCGAGGTCGAGTTCGACCAGTGCGTTGAGGAGGTTGTGGGTCGCGTTGACGTTGTTGTTGACCGTGTAATTCTTGTGCCTGTCGCTCTTCATCGAATAGGGAGCGGCTCGCTGTTCGGCGAAGTGGACGACCGCATCGGGCCGATGCTCCGCCAGCCAATTCTTCAGGAGTTCGTAGTCGCGGGCGAGATCGATCAGATTGAAGTGGATACGCCGGCCGGTTTCGGCGTGCCAGATGCGCGTGCGCTCCTGGATGGAATCCATCGGCGTGAGAGATTGCACGCCGAGTTCCGTGTCGATCCAGCGGCGGGAGAGATTGTCGAGGATGTGAACGTCGTGGCCCGCATCGGACAAATGCAAGGCGGTGGGCCAGCCGACGAAACCATCACCGCCGAGGACTGCAATCTTCATGCACGATTCTCCTGCTCGGGAAGAGGACAGGGTCCTGATAGGATAGGATTGTGACAAAGCTGCAGTGCTTGCAAATGTCTTTTTGTTCCTGCACAGGAAAACGCAAAAAATCCTCCCGGAGAATGCCATGTCACTGATTTCGCTTGCCGGCGAGCTGACCGAGACCGGCCACCGACTGATCCAGCGGGTCTATTACGAGGACACCGATTTTTCCGGCGTCGTCTACCATGCCCGCTATCTGCATTTCATGGAGCGCGCCCGGACCGACTATCTGCGGCTTCTCGGCGTCGAGCAGGCGTCGCTGGCGATCGAAGGCGACGTGGAAGGCCTCGTCTTCGTCGTCCATCGTATGGAAATCGACTTCAAGGCGCCGGCGCGCATGGACGACGTCCTCACCATCGAGACCGCGACCGAAAAGGCCGGCGGCGCAAAAATGATCCTGCAGCAGCAGATCAGGCGCGGCGACGCGCTGCTGATCGCGGCCAAGGTAATCATTGCGGTCATCAACGGTCAGGGGCGGCCGAGGCGTCTGCCGGAGGCACTGGCAACGAAATTCCTTGCTGCGCAGGCGGCTTCCGGGTGAGCGGCCGGCTCACTCGACCGAGTTCAATATCTTCTTCGTCAGCGACTGACTGATCTTGCCGATCTCCCGCCACGGATCGGTTCCGGATTCTATCCGCTCGACAATGTCCGGAATGTGAAACCCGTTGGCGGCCTCGAGCCCTTGGAGTTCGTCCCAGCCGACCGGAGTGGCCACCGGTCCGCCGGAGCGCGCGCGGGTGGAATAGGGTGCGATCGCCGTGGCGCCGCGATCGTTTCTCAGCCAGTCTATGAAAATCCTTCCCTTGCGCTTCGCCTTCGACATGGTGGCGACGAAATTATCCGGATCGCGCTCGGCAATAGATCGCGCGAGCGCTTTGGCGAAGCCTTTGGCCTCCTCCCATTCGGCATGGGGGCGGAGCGGAACGATGACGTGGACGCCCTTGCCGCCGGTCACCATGGGCACTGTCTTCAGGCCGATCTCGGCGAGCTCGTCGCGAAGCTTGACGGCGGCCGCCTTGACCGTCTCGAAGTCGACGCTCGGATCGGGGTCGAGATCGAAGACCAGACGGTCGGGTTTCTCCAGTCGATCGATGCCTGAACCCCAGATGTGAAACTCGAGCGTTCCCATCTGCACGGCGGCGACGAGGCCCTTGGCATCGTGGATGTACATATAGTTCTCGGTGTCGCCCGATGACTCGGTGATAGGCACTTCCCGGATCGCCTCGGGGAAGCCGTCGCTCGCGTGTTTCTGAAAGAAGCAGTGCCGGTCGCCGCCTTGCGGGCAGCGCACCAGCGAAACGGGGTGATCGGCGGCAAAGGGGAGCATCCTCTCGGCGACGACGGCATAATAGCGGGCGAGATCGATCTTGGTGATGCCCTGGCCTTCGAAGAGCACCCGGTCCGGATGCGAGATGCGGATACCGAGGACATCGCCGTCTCCTTGCACAGCCGGCGTCTTGCGCGGCTTGGCCGAGGTTTTGCTTTTGGCGGTCTCCGGCTCCGCTTCCGACGGCTTCGCTGTCTCCAGTTTCACGGCCCTGGCCTCCTTGTCCTCGCGCAATCCCTCGAATGAACCGTGGCGGACATGTCCGTCAGCCGTGAACTCGGCGAAATCCACCTCCGCCACCAGGTCCGGCTCAAGCCATACCGAATTTCGCATTCTCTCTCGCGGCACGCTGTCGAAGGGCGACGTGTCGCGTCTGCGCTTCGCGAAGGCCGCAGCGAGTTCCTTCATCGTCTTTCCGCTGAATCCGGTGCCGACGCCGCCACGGTAGATCAGCTTCCGGCCTTCGAACGTCCCGACAAGAAGCGAGGCAAAGGCGCGTCCTTTCTTCGAAGATGGGGTATAGCCACCGATGACGAACTCCTGGCGCTTCGTGCATTTCACCTTCAGCCAGCTTCGGCTGCGCCCGCTGCGATAGGGGGCATCCGCCTCCTTGGCGATTATACCCTCCTGGCCGGCCTTGCATATCGCGGAAAGCACGTGCTCGCCATTGCCGCGGACATGCTCGCTGAATTGTATGGTCGAGTTGGTGCCGAGCGATTGGAGCAGAGCTTCGAGCCGTTCCTTGCGTTCCACGAGCGGCTTACGGCTCAAATCCTTGCCGTCGAGCTCAACGAGGTCGAAAGCGTAAAGCCGTGTGCTGGCCCCCGTTCTAAGCGCTTTCTGCAAGGCCGAGAACGTCGATCCGCCTTCCGACAGCGCCACCACTTCGCCATCGATGAGGGCGGACCTGCAGTCGAGTTCGGCAAGGGCGGCGGCAATTGCCGGGAACTTCTCGGTCCAGTCGAGGCCGTTGCGCGTGTAGCAGCGCACGGTGCCGGCGCCGACGGCGCAGACAAGACGGTAGCCGTCGAACTTGGCTTCGTTCAGCCATGCATCGCCGGCAGGCACCTTGGTCACCAGGGTCGCCAGCTGCGGTGCCTTGAAGGCGGGCAGCTTACCGGAGGCTTTTCGCGTCACAGACTTGCCCGCATTGCCGGTGTCGGCGATCGCGCCGGCCTTGAGATTGGCCGCGATGCTCTCGTTGGAATGCCAGACCCGTGCCTGCTTCTCGCCTTTGCCGTTGGCGATCTCCTCCATTGTCCGGCCGGTGACGATGCTGGTGATGTTCTCGTTGATGAGACTCTCGCCGTCTTCGGAGGCGATCTCGTCCGTTTCCTTGACGAGCAGCCAGTTCTCGCGCTTTTCGCCTTCGCGTGGCCGCATGCGCACCAGCGCCCAGCCGCCCTTCATTCGGCTGCCATGCAGCTTGAAGGAGAGCTTGCCCTTCTTCAAGGCCTTCGACGGATCATCCTCCGGCTCCCACCAACCGGTATCCCAGAGCATCACGGTACCGCCGCCGTACTCTCCCTTCGGTATCGTTCCTTCGAAATCGCCATAGGCAAGCGGGTGGTCTTCGGTACGCACGGCCAGACGCTTGTCTTCGGGGTTGAGGCTCGGGCCGCGGGTCACCGCCCAGCTCTTCAGCACACCCTCCCATTCCAGGCGGAAGTCGTAATGCAGGCGGGTCGCAGCGTGCTTCTGGACCAGAAACCGCATCCTGTTGTCCCCGCTGCGCCGCGCGACCGCACCCTTGGGTTCGCTGGTCCGCGTGAAATCGCGGCGCCGGTTGTATTCGGAAAGCGGTTGATTGCGAGCGGCCATGGATCGTCAGCCCGATTTCGGCTGGAAGGCTATATGTTTCGGGGGCCAGGGGCTCATGGCACCGAAACGTGCGACCCGGTGCGAAGTTCCGTGTCGCTCAAGCTCAGTCGAACTGCGCGCGCGGTAATACTCCCTTAACCATAATGGTGTCTTAATCCGTGTATCAGGATTTGTGCAGTGCACGTCATCCTTTGACCAAAATTGACGGCAAGAAGGCAGGCTGACGCGAGTAGATCGCAATGCCGCGATCGGTGGCAATACCGGGGCATTCCTGCTGCAGGACGTTTGGGCGACCCGGTCTCGAGCATGAGTTGCTCTGCCGGGTGTTTGGATTCGGGGACTGAAATCGATGGAACAGGTTGGATTGGCCGCGACGAGCGACGTGACCCTCTGGTCGCTCTTCATGCAAGCGGGCTTGGTCGTGAAGCTGGTCATGCTGGGGCTCATCGCCGCCTCGGTCTGGACCTGGGCGATCGTCGTCGACAAGAGCCTCAATTACGGGCGCGTCCGCCGGCAGCTCGACAATTTCGAGCAGGTATTCTGGTCGGGTCAATCGCTGGAGGAGCTCTATCGGACCCTCTCGGACAGGCAGACGAGCGGAATGGGCGCGATCTTCGTTTCGGCCATGCGCGAATGGAAGAAAAGCTTCGAGCGCGGCGCGCGCGCGCCGATCGGCCTGCAGATGCGTATCGACCGCGCCATGGACGTGACGCTCGCCCGGGAATCCGAAGCGCTCGAGGCAAGGCTCGGCTCGCTGGCGACGATCGGCTCGGCTGCACCCTTCATCGGCCTTTTCGGTACCGTCGTCGGTATCATGACCTCGTTCCAGGCCATCGCCGGTTCCAAGTCCACCAACCTCGCCGTCGTTGCGCCCGGTATCGCCGAAGCGCTGCTGGCGACCGCCATCGGTCTGCTCGCCGCTATTCCTGCCGTTATCGCCTACAACAAGTTCACCGCGGATGCCGGCAAGCTGACGGCACGCATGGAAGCCTTTGCCGACGAGTTCTCCGCCATCCTGTCGCGGCAGATCGACGAGAAGCTGCAGCCTTCTCGTCAGGCCGCGCAATAACGACCTCAAAGCACGGAGACCACGCTGATGGGTATGGCAGTTGGCGGAGCCAAGGGGGCGGGCGGCGGGCGCCGCCGCCGTGGCGGCAGAAGAAGCGCGATCAGCGAGATCAACGTAACGCCGCTCGTCGACGTCATGCTGGTTCTCCTCATCATCTTCATGGTGGCCGCGCCGATGATGACGGTCGGCGTGCCGATCGATCTGCCGGAAACGCAGGCGAAGGCCATGAACGCCGATACCCAGCCGATCACCGTTTCGGTCAACCCGGCGGGCGAGATCTTCCTGCAGGAGACTCCGATCGCGATCGACGAGGTCGTGCCGAAGCTCGAGGCGATTGCCACGACCGGCTACAATGAGCGCATTTATGTGCGCGGCGACACCAGTGCCGATTACGGCACCGTGATGAAGGTGATGGCACGCATCTCCGCGGCAGGCTTCAAGAATCTGGGTCTCGTAACGCTTCAAGAACAAGAGAAGTGATCGTCCGAATGAAGGGCAGTATCGCTACATCTGCTGTCCTCCACGCTCTGGTTCTCACCTGGGCGCTGGTGTCGCTTGGCAGCCCGGCCGATTTCGAGGTCGCGGATGTCGAGGCGCTGCCGGTCGACATCGTGCCGGTCGAGTCGATCACGCAGATCCAACAGGGCGACAAGAAGGCTCCGGCCAAGGAAAGGGCATCGCCCGTTCCGACCAAGAAGCCGACGCCTGTCGAAAACGCCGAGAATGTCGGCGAGAACGACGTCGACCTGAAGACGCCGCCCACGCCTAATGTCAAGCCGGTCGAAAACGAGTCGGCCGCAGCGCCGCAGAAGACCGAAAAGGCACCGCCGACGCCCGATCCGGTGAAGGAAGCGATCGAGAACGTCGAGGAGAAGCCGGCGGCCGAGCCGGCGACGGAAGTGGCCGCGCTCCCCGAGCCCAAGCAGGAAGTAAAGCCGGATACCAAGCCCGAACCCGCGCCGGCGGAAGAACAGCCTGCGGAAAATCCCGAGGCCGAGGCTCTGCCGGACAGGGTGCCGACGCCGCAGTCGAAGCCCAAGGTCGAAAAGCCCGCGCAGACGGCCAAGACGCCCGAACGCAAGAAGGACGAGGCCAAGAAGGAGCAGAAGAAGGCGTCCTCCCAGAAGGAGAGCGACTTCAATGCCGACGAGATCGCGGCGCTGCTCAACAAGCAGGAATCCTCCGGCGGCGGCGCCAAGCGCTCGACCGAGGAGGCGGCCCTCGGCGGCAAGAAGACGACGAGCGGCAATACGCTTTCGCAGAGCGAAATGGACGCGCTTCGCGGCCAGATCCAGAACAACTGGTCGATCATTCCCGGCATGGCCGACGCGGCGGATGTCCGCATCAAGGTAACGATGCGGCTCGACCCGAACGGCGACCTGATCGGCGAACCGGAAGTGGAAGCCAGCGGCGGCTCGGATGCGGCGCGGCGGGCACTCATGGGTGGTGCACGCCGGGCCATTCTGAAGTCTGCTCCCTTCAAGGGGCTGCCGGCCGACAAATACGATTCGTGGAGCGAGGTCGTGGTCAACTTCGACCCGAGCTCGATGCTCTAGACAGGTTGGGCTGGTTGTGGGCGGAACATTGCGCCTCATCCTGCTCGGAACACGAAAGGCTGAAAGGCTTTATGGAAATGCTGAGACGCAATTTTTTCCGCCTCCTGATGGTGCTGGTCGCCGGCTGCGGGCTCATTGCCTCGCCGGCAAATGCGCTCGTCGAGATCAACATCAACAAGGGTAACGTCGAGCCGCTGCCGATCGCGATCACGGACTTCCTGCAGGGCGACCTCGCCCGGAAGATCTCCGACGTCGTTGCCGCAGACCTCAAGCGCTCCGGGCTTTTCGCGCCGATCGACAAGGGCGCCTTCATCGAGAAGATCTCCAATCCCGATGCCGCACCGCGTTTCGAGGACTGGAAAGTGATCAACGCGCAGGCGCTCGTCATCGGCCGCGTCACGCAGGAAGGCGACGGCAGGCTGAAGGCGGAGTTCCGCCTCTGGGATACCTTTGCCGGCCAGCAGATGCTCGGTCAGCAGTTCTACACCCAGCCGGAGAACTGGCGCCGGGTCGCCCACATCATCGCCGACGCGATCTATGAGAGGATCACCGGCGAGAAGGGCTATTTCGACACGCGCATCGTTTACGTCGCCGAAAGCGGGCCGAAGAACGCGCGCAAGCGCCAACTTGCCATCATGGACCAGGACGGGGCCAATTCCCGGGCGCTCACCAATGCCAACGACATCGTGCTGACGCCGCGTTTCTCCCCGAACCGTCAGGAAATCACCTATATGTCGTTCGAGAACCAGCAGCCGCGCGTCTATCTGCTGCAGCTCGAAACGGGGCAGCGCGAGGTCGTCGGCAATTTCCCGGGCATGACCTTCGCCCCGCGTTTCTCGCCGGATGGCCAGCGGGTGATCATGAGCCTGCAGCAGGAAGGCAACGCCAACATCTATACGATGGATCTACGCTCGCGCACGACGACGCGGCTCACCAACACCGCGGCGATCGACACCTCTCCCTCCTACTCGCCCGACGGCAGCCGGATCGTCTTCGAAAGCGACCGCGGCGGCAGGCAGCAGCTCTACGTCATGGGCGCCGACGGCTCCGGCCAGACGCGCATTTCCTTCGGCGACGGCTCCTATTCGACGCCCGTCTGGTCTCCACGCGGCGACCTCATCGCCTTCACCAAGCAGTCAGGGGGCAAGTTCTCGATCGGCGTCATGAAGCCGGACGGCTCGGGCGAACGCATTCTCACCACCGGCTTCCACAATGAAGGCCCGACCTGGGCGCCGAACGGCCGCGTTCTCATGTTCTTCCGCCAGAACGCCGGTGCGGGAGGTCCGCAGCTCTATTCGATCGATCTGACGGGCTACAACGAACAGCTTGTCCAGACGCAGGGCTTCGCCTCGGACCCGGCCTGGTCGCCGCTGATGGAATAGGGCCGCCGGCAGGCCCGATCGAGAGAATTGATGAGATTCAAAGATTTCGGGCCGATACGGCCCGAAATTCTTCGTGATCGCGCGTCCACAGTTATGGCAGGGAATGAGGCGAATGTGCCGCTTTCTCGCCGCAAAGTGCTGGTGTAGCAGGCGCCCTGACGCACATTGTCGATTTGTTAACCATATCCGTTGAAAAGCAATTAACCGCTTCCGGTTACAGTCTGGCAACCGTGAATTTGACACTTCTCAAGGAGACCCGGCCCATGAGCCGAATTGACACCCCGGCAGCAAGCCGCATGCAGACCATCGCCCGCAATCCGGTCATGATCGCGCTCGTCATGACGCTTGCCCTTGCTGGCTGCGCTTCCAAGAAGAACCTCCCGAACGATGCCGCCGGCCTCGGACTCGGCGCAGGCGCGGCGACCCCGGGCTCACAGCAGGACTTCACCGTGAACGTCGGCGACCGCATCTTCTTCGATACCGACTCGACATCGATCCGAGCCGACGCACAGGCGACGCTCGACCGCCAGGCGCAGTGGCTGGCAAAATATCCGAACTACGCAATCACCATCGAAGGCCATGCCGACGAGCGCGGCACCCGCGAATACAACCTCGCGCTCGGCGCCCGCCGCGCTGCCGCGACCCGCGACTATCTCGTCAGCCGCGGCGTCCCTGGAAACCGCATGCGCACGATCTCCTACGGCAAGGAAAAGCCGGTCGCCGTTTGCGACGACATCTCCTGCTGGTCGCAGAACCGCCGCGCCGTTACCGTTCTCGGCGGCGCCGGCAGCTGACTATTCGGCAACGAGGGGGATTCGAAAGGGCGGCCTGCAGGCCGCCCTTTCTTTTTTACCACACTTTGGCCGAACTCCGTTGCTTTTTCACGGGAGTTGGAAAACTGTGCGGCACCCCACCTCGGATTCGACGAATGTACTGCGCAAGGCGATTCAGGGGCGGGATAATCGGTTACGAACAGGACAAATGAAATGAAGAAATTTGTCGTGGCAGGACTGCTTGGCCTCGTGACCCTTGCGGGTCTCGGCTCTACAGCAGATGCCATGCCGCTTTCCGGGCTCTTTGCCCGTACGACGCAGACCGATGCCGGCAGCAAGGGCGACCTTCCGGTAATGAAGGTGCAGTCATCCGATATCGCACGGGTCGGTCAACTCGAGGAACAGATCCGCTCTCTCAACGGGCGTATCGAGGAAATGAGCTTCCAGCTCCTGCAGATGCAGGAGCAGATCCGGAAGTTCCAGGAGGACAACGAGTTCCGCTTCCAGGACCTGGAAAACGGCAGGTCCTCCTCCAAGAAGAGCGGCGCGCTTGAAACGCCGAAATCGAATGATCAGGCGTCCGTCACCCCCGGGGTGACGGATAGCCGGCCTTCGGGCGCACCGGCTGCCGGCGGTGCCGATAGGGCGGGTGTCGATCCCATCGGGCCGGGCGCAGCGCCCGCGCCGACGACGCTGGGGCAGATCATCTTCGACGAGAACGGCAACCCCGTCTCTGCAACGGCGGGCGTAGAGCCCGGGGCCAACGCCACTCTGCCCGGCGTCGATACAGGGCTTGCGACCCAGGGCGGTGGCCTCAACGACAATCCGGGAAGCGTGCCGGACAGCGGACAGGCGACCGCGTCTCTCAGCGATCCGGGCGATCTTTACCAAGCAGGCTACAGCCACGTGCTTTCCGGTGATTACAGCATCGCAGAGCAGGAATTCCGCGATTATCTCGATGCCTTTCCAGGCGGTGACAAGGCGGCGGATGCGAGCTTCTGGATGGGCGAGGCACAGTATTCGCAAGGCAAGTACAGCGACGCGGCCAAGACCTTCCTCAACGCGCATCAGAGCCACGGCAAGTCACCGAAGGCTCCCGAAATGCTCTTGAAGCTGGGCATGTCCCTCGGCGCCCTCGACAACAAGGAGACCGCCTGCGCCACGCTGCGCGAGGTCAACAAGCGCTATCCGAAAGCATCACCCGCCGTGAAGGCGAAGGTGGCGAGCGAGCAGAGCCGTTTCGGCTGCTGAGGCGGGCCAGGATGCCCCATGCCGTCCTCGATACGGCCCGAAATTTTCTCCGATCCTTTATCAGGCCCTGCAGGATTCTGGTTGCCGTCTCCGGTGGCAGCGACTCGATGGGGTTGCTTGTAGCCCTGCATTCGGCGATCGCCGCAGATGAGCGCCGCGGATTTTCCCTTGCCGCCTGCACCGTCGACCATGCGCTGAGGCCGCAGTCGGCTCGCGAAGCAGAAGATGTGGCGGCTTTTTGTGCCGCGCTCGGTATTGCCCACCGGGTGTATCGCTGGGAGGGCGCGAAGCCGTCGACCGGCATTCAGGCGGCGGCTCGAAACAAACGCTACGAATTGCTGGCCGAGGCCGCGGGGGCGCTTGGCGCCGATTGCATCGCGACCGGCCATACGCGCGACGACCAGCAGGAGACCGTCGCCATGCGCGTTGCCCGCGGCAGAAGCGATGGCGCGGGAGACGACGGGCAGGGCGAGGGGCATGGCGGCGCAGGCATGGCCGCGGCCATGTTGTACGGACGGCGGATCTGGGTGTTGCGGCCGTTTCTCGGCTTGGCGCGCGCCGACATCCGCAGCTTTCTCCAGGCATGCGGCGTCTCCTGGATCGACGATCCGAGCAATGCCAACCCCGCCTTCGAGCGGGTCCGGGTGCGTGCCCGGATAGCGACATCCCAGGGGATGCCGGCGCCCTTGTGCAACGGGCGCCAGCGCGCCGCCTCTTCCGCCAGAGCCGCCGCCCTGATCGAGAAGCGCATCCGCGTTCACGAGGCGCTCGTCGCGGAGGTCTCGGCCCGGCATGCCGGGGAGATCGACGATGCGGACTGGCGCCGTGCGCTCCTGACGGTCGCGTCGGTTCTCGGCGGGCGCGACTACATGCCCGCTCGCGCCACGGTGCAGCGGCTTTCGCAGTTCCTGCTATCGGGTGAGCCCGGCCGCATGACGGCGGGACGGGTCGTCTTCGACCGGCGAGCAAGCGGTCTCTATCTCTATCGAGAGGCGCGCAACCTGCCGGGGCTCGCCGTCGGACCGGGCGGGCAGGGTATTTGGGATGGGCGGTTCACGGTAAAGAGCGGCGGGTCAGCGGTTACGGTCGCCGCGGACGCGTCGGGGAGGCTGTGGACTCAGAGGCTTATTGACGCAGGGCTGCCGACGGGGATTGCCAAGCGCGGATCCATGGTGGCACCAGAAATCGCGTCGGCGGACGGCGCGGGGCTCGCCTTCGGCGAGGCTCCGGC
The DNA here is from genome assembly GCF_059758575.1 of Sinorhizobium sp. GQ132. Classification (NCBI taxonomy): domain Bacteria; kingdom Pseudomonadati; phylum Pseudomonadota; class Alphaproteobacteria; order Hyphomicrobiales; family Rhizobiaceae; genus Sinorhizobium; species Sinorhizobium sp. GQ132. Next base: position 334,052 of record NZ_JCAXDX010000005.1, read on the forward strand.
GAAAGTCGAGTACCACATCGCGCTTTACGACACCTTTTTGCCGGGTTTCGACAGGATCATGGCGGATGCGGTCGCCGTGTCGTTTGGGCGTGATCGATACCCCGCGCCGCCGGTGCACGATGTTTTGATAGAAATGGAAACGTAACCGGCGGTTTTCCTTGGCAAGGTCACCCCGGACACCTATGTTAGGACCAACAATACAGTCCGGCGAATGCGCGGGCTGCGACAGGTTCCGGGGAGTTCGATGAACCCTAATTTTCGAAATTTTGCCCTTTGGGCAATCATAGCGCTTCTCCTGATAGCGCTATTCAGCATGTTCCAGCAGCCGACCGAACGAGCAGGCTCGCGTGAAATTCCATTCTCGCAGTTCCTCAAGGACGTAGACGCGAGCCGTGTGAAGGACGTGGTGATCACCGGTTCGAAGGTGATCGGCAGCTACACCGAAAGCGGGGCGACTTTCCAGACCTATGCGCCCGCCGTCGACACGGCGCTGACGGAGCGGCTGGAAGCCAAGGACGTCACGGTCACGGTTCGGCCGGAGACGGACGGCTCGTCGGGCTTCCTCAGCTATATCGGAACGCTGTTGCCGATGCTCCTGATCCTCGGCGTCTGGCTGTTCTTCATGCGGCAGATGCAAGGTGGCTCGCGCGGCGCGATGGGTTTCGGAAAGTCCAAGGCAAAGCTTTTGACGGAAGCGCATGGCCGCGTGACCTTCGACGACGTCGCTGGTGTCGACGAGGCCAAGCAGGATCTCGAGGAAATAGTCGAATTCCTGCGCGACCCGCAGAAGTTCCAGCGCCTCGGTGGCCGCATCCCGCGCGGCGTGCTGCTGGTCGGACCGCCCGGCACCGGTAAGACGCTGCTTGCCCGCTCGGTCGCCGGCGAGGCGAACGTCCCCTTCTTCACGATCTCGGGTTCGGACTTCGTCGAAATGTTCGTCGGTGTCGGCGCATCGCGCGTCCGCGACATGTTCGAACAGGCGAAGAAGAACGCACCCTGCATCATCTTCATCGACGAAATCGATGCGGTCGGCCGCCATCGCGGCGCCGGTCTCGGCGGCGGCAACGACGAGCGCGAGCAGACGCTGAACCAGCTGCTGGTGGAGATGGACGGCTTCGAGGCGAACGAGGGCATCATCCTCATCGCCGCCACGAACCGGCCGGACGTGCTCGACCCGGCGCTTCTGCGTCCGGGCCGCTTCGACCGCCAGGTCGTCGTACCGAACCCGGACATCAACGGCCGCGAGCGGATCCTGAAAGTGCATGTCCGCAACGTGCCGCTCGCACCGAACGTGGACCTCAAGGTGCTGGCGCGCGGCACGCCGGGCTTCTCCGGCGCCGATCTCATGAATCTCGTCAACGAGTCGGCGCTGATGGCGGCGCGGCGCAACAAGCGCCTCGTGACCATGCAGGAGTTCGAGGACGCCAAGGACAAGATCATGATGGGCGCCGAGCGCCGCTCTTCGGCCATGACCGAAGCCGAGAAGAAGCTGACCGCCTATCACGAGGCGGGCCATGCGATCCTCGCGCTCAACGTCCCCTCGGCCGATCCGTTGCACAAGGCGACGATCATCCCCCGGGGCCGTGCGCTCGGCATGGTGATGCAGCTTCCCGAGGGCGACCGCTACTCGATGAGCTACAAGTGGATGATCTCGCGGCTTGCGATCATGATGGGCGGGCGCGTTGCCGAGGAACTGACCTTCGGCAAGGAGAACATCACCTCCGGCGCATCTTCCGATATCGAGCAGGCGACGAAGCTTGCCCGGGCGATGGTGACGCAATGGGGCTTCTCCGACCAGCTCGGCCAGGTCGCCTATGGCGAGAATCAGCAGGAGGTTTTCCTCGGCCATTCCGTCGCGCAGCAGAAGAACGTTTCGGAATCGACCGCCCAGAAAATCGACAACGAAATCCGCCGGCTGATCGACGAGGCCTATGAGACGGCGCGCCGCATCCTCATCGAAAAGAACCATGAATTCGTGGCTCTCGCGGAAGGATTGCTCGAATACGAAACGCTGACCGGCGACGAGATCAAGGCTCTGATTCGCGGCGAGAAGCCGGCGCGCGATCTCGGCGACGACACACCACCGCATCGCGGCTCTGCAGTGCCTTCAGCCGGCACGAAGAAGGAAGCCGGCACCAAGGGCGAGGAGCCCGAAGGCGGCTTCGAACCGCAGCCGCAATAGGTTCCCACACATGCGCAAATCCAATGCCGCCGCTCCGGAAGGGGCGGCGGCATTTTTGGATGTTCGCGTTTCAGTGGAACAGTGGTGCGCCCAAGCATTGCTCAGGGAAAGATCCGGTTGTAACGCGCTGTAATGATTTCTGATGTTATGATCGGTGCCGTATATTGCGGTTTTATGGCAAATATGGCGCAGATTTGCGGGCGGGTCGCGGAACTATGAAAACCAAAAGCGGAACACGCAGGCGCACGCGGCCGGCACAAGAAGCGACGCCGAAGCAGGACAATGGAGTTTTTATGAAGCGCAGATATTTCGGCACCGACGGCATTCGCGGCCAGTCCAATATATTTCCGATGACGCCGGACCTCGCCATGCGGGTCGGCATTGCAGTAGGAACGATTTTCAGAAACGGCGCTCACCGCCACCGGGTGGTGATCGGCAAGGACACGCGCCTGTCCGGCTATATGCTCGAGAACGCGATGGTCGCGGGCTTCACGGCAGCGGGGCTCGACGTCTTTCTGCTCGGCCCGATCCCGACGCCCGGCGTTGCCATGCTGACGCGGTCGCTGAGGGCCGATATCGGCGTGATGATCTCCGCCTCGCACAATGCGTTCCGCGACAACGGCATCAAGCTCTTCGGACCCGATGGCTACAAGCTCTCGGATGACATCGAACAGAAGATCGAAGAACTGTTGGAGCAGGATATGTCCGGGCAGCTCGCCAAGCCGGAGGATATCGGCCGGGCCAAGCGCGTCGACGGTGACATCTACCGGTATATCGAGCAAGCCAAGCGGACGCTGCCGCGCGACGTCACGCTGAAAGGTCTTCGGATCGCCATCGATTGCGCAAACGGTGCCGCCTACAAGGTCGCGCCCTCCGCCCTTTGGGAACTGGGCGCAGAAGTCGTTACGATCGGAACCGAGCCGAACGGCGTCAACATCAACCTTGAGTGCGGATCGACGCATCCGGCGGCGCTTCAGAAGAAGGTGCACGAGGTAAGGGCGGATATCGGCATCGCGCTCGACGGAGACGCCGACCGTGTTCTGATCGTCGACGAGGAGGGGGCGGTCATCGACGGCGACCAGCTCATGGCGGTCATCGCCGACAGCTGGGCGGCAGATGGCATGCTCAAGGGCGGCGGCATTGCCGCGACCGTCATGTCGAATCTCGGCCTCGAACGCTACCTTCAGGCGCGCCGGCTCAAGCTCCACCGAACCAAGGTGGGCGATCGCTACGTCGTCGAGCAGATGCGTCAGGACGGCCTGAACGTCGGTGGCGAACAATCGGGCCACATCGTGCTTTCCGATTTCGGCACCACCGGCGACGGCCTCGTCGCGGCGCTGCAGATCCTCGCGGTCGTAAAGCGCCAGGGCAAGACTGTGAGCGAAATCTGCCGTCGTTTCGAGCCCGTGCCGCAGGTCCTGAAGAACGTTCGCGTTGCGGCCGGCAAGCCCCTGGAGGATGCCGGCGTGCAGCAGGCGATCGCCGATGCGGAGGCGCAGCTCGCCAAGAACGGGCGGCTGCTCATCCGGCCCTCCGGCACCGAACCGCTGATCCGCGTCATGGCGGAGGGCGACGACCGCGGTCAGGTCGAGCGCATCGTCGACGAACTCGTCAACGTGATCGGCGGCGTGCGCAACGCTGCCTGATTAAGAAGCAGCCGCTGCCCCCTCATTCGCTGGCCGATGAGGGGGCAGTCACTGTACGTGAATATAGCGACCGAATACTTCCAAAAGTTAATATTCAAGGTAAATTTTTGTAGTTAATCAGGGATTAACCTTTCCCCTTCATCATGCGTTGAAGCATACGAAACGGCTGCGACTATGATCCGTCAGCCATTCAAGAATACACTAATGTATTGGAGTTGGGGCATGAAGAAGATTCTTAGGGGCGTTGCTGCGGCTCTGCTGAGCGGCACGCCGGTTTATGCAGCGGACGTCTATCAGCCGCCCGTAGAAGCACCGTTCGTCGAGCAGCCGGTGGAGGTGGTCGAAGCCAGCGGCTGGTATTTGCGTGGCGACGTCGGTTACGCGTGGAACGACTTGCGCGGGGCCCACTATTTCCAGGGCTCGAACAGCAACCTGGTCGATTTCGACCGCGCCGATGTGGATGACTCCTACGTCCTTGGCGGCGGTGTCGGATACCAGATCAACAGCTATCTGCGTGCCGACGTCACGCTCGACTATCTCGGCGAGTCCGACTTCAAGGGCTCTACCAGCGGCGGTTGCGGGGTTGCCGTCAATTGCGTCTCGAACGATGTCGCATCGATGTCCGCCTGGAGCCTGCTGGCCAATGCCTATGTGGACCTCGGGACCTACGGCGCCTTCACGCCCTATGTCGGTGCCGGTATCGGTGGCACCCGGGTAAAGTGGGGAACCCTGCGCAACACGAGTTGCGACGTTACGGATCCCGGCAACTGCGACCCGACGATCGAGCACAAGGGCGAAAGCGATTGGCGCTTCACCTATGCGCTGATGGCCGGTACCGCCGTGGATCTCACCTGCAATCTCAAGGCCGATGTCGGCTACCGCTTCCGCCATATCAACGGCGGAAACATGTTCGGCTACAATCTCAACAGCGGTCCGGCCTACGACAAGGACATCTATGTGCACGAGGCGCGCGCCGGCCTGCGCTATTCCTTCGGCAACAATTGCGAAGCGGCCTATGTGCCGCCGGCCGAGCCGATCGTATATAAGTGATCCGGGCTAAGGCCCGTTGAGATTCGGGCCACCGCCGCCGCTTGTTTGATCGCCTCATCCCTGTGACAAGCACAGGGACGAGGCAGAGGCCAGATTGCAGTCCTGCGAAAAGTTGCCTACAGCGCCGCGCGTCTTATGAGACGCGCAAACGGCGCTGTAGCCCTTTGAGCTGCTGCATGTTTTTGTCCATTGATCGCTTTCCACCTTCCTAAGAGACATGGTTAACCCGTAGTTAACCCGTGCCTGCAATAGTTAACGCGAATGGCCAGCTTCATGCTGCAGCGCTTTGCGTCTCCCCATATATGCGCAAGCCCGCAGCACCTGGCCGAGCGAAAGGGCATGGCATGGATTGGCGACGGGGATTTTGCAGCATGGCATTCTGCGCCGGCCTGTTGGCGCCGTTCTCTGCGCAGGCCGCCGACGAAGAACTGCTCGACGCGCCCGAGATCACGATTTCGCCGGAAGCGACCGGCGGCGGCCTTTATCTGCGTGGCGACATCGGCTACGCAGCCTGGCTGGACGAGGGCGATCCCTTCTACCGCTCCTCTGGCGGCACGGGAGCCGTTTCCTTCGACGACGCGCGCTTCGACAAGCCGGCCTCCGCCACCATCGGCCTGGGCTATCAATTCACCGACGTCATTCGCGCCGATCTAACGGCCGAATATTTCGAGGGCCGCTTCGACGGGGCGTCGCTGTCGGCCAGTCCGTGCGCGGGCGAGGGCGCGGGGACGAGGTGCGCGCTTTCCCATAGCGCCAATTTTTCCGCGCTCGGCCTGATGGCAAACGGTTATGTCGATCTGGCGACGCTTGCTGGGTTCACGCCGTATCTCGGTGCCGGTATCGGAGCGACCCGGATCGACTGGAAAACGACCCATGAGACCTCGACCTGCGTCGGGGCAGGCGGGGCCTGCTCCGGGGCGGCGGGCGGTGCTTCCTATGGCGGGCGGGACAGCTGGCGCTTTACCTATGCCCTCATGGCGGGCGCCTCCTACGACGTCACGGATCGGCTGAAGTTCGATGCCGGCTATCGCTATTCGCAGATTGCGGATGGCGACATGTTTGGCTCCGGGGGCGCGAAGGGCTATGACGATGGACTGTCGCGTCATGAGTTCCGCGTCGGCTTGCGTTTCGCGCTTTGGTGATGCGGTGCCGGTTTGCTCGAAACGGCAAAAGTTTCTTCAAACGCGACGCGACCGCTTGACTTCCTCTCCGAGCCGCAATATTCCCGGCGGCGGGACACCCCTCCCCAACGAGGGGCTTCTATCTGAGAGGATAGCATATGACGAAGCCTGCCAAGCCGGCCATGCGCCCGGCCAATACTCATTTTTCTTCTGGTCCTTGCGCCAAGCGTCCCGGTTGGACGCTCGAAGCTCTCTCCGATGCCCCGCTCGGTCGCTCGCACCGAGCCAAGATCGGAAAGACAAAGCTCAAGCAAGCGATAGACCTCACCCGCGAAATTCTCGAAGTTCCGGCCGATTACCGTATCGGTATCGTGCCCGCTTCGGACACCGGTGCCGTTGAGATGGCGCTTTGGTCGCTCCTCGGCGCCCGCGGCGTCGACATGCTGGCCTGGGAGAGCTTTGGTGCCGGCTGGGTGACCGACGTCGTCAAGCAGTTGAAGCTTTCCGATGTCCGCCGCCTGGAGGCCGATTACGGCGCGCTCCCGGACCTGTCCAAGGTCGATTTCGATCGCGACGTGGTCTTCACCTGGAACGGCACGACCTCCGGCGTGCGGGTCCCGAATGCCGATTTCATTCCCGCGGATCGCAAGGGCCTGACCATCTGCGATGCGACCTCCGCCGCCTTCGCGCAGGCGCTCGATTTCGCCAAGCTCGACGTCGTGACCTTCTCCTGGCAGAAGGTGCTCGGCGGAGAGGGCGCCCATGGCGTGCTGATCCTCAGCCCCCGCGCAGTCGAACGGCTGGAGACCTATGTCCCCGCCTGGCCGCTGCCGAAGATCTTCCGCATGACCAAGGGCGGCAAGCTGATCGAGGGTATCTTCACCGGCGAGACGATCAATACGCCGTCCATGCTCTGCGTCGAGGACTATATCGACGCGCTTCTCTGGGCGAAGTCGGTCGGTGGCCTCGAGGGTCTGATGGCCCGCGCCGATGCCAATGCCGAGGTCATTCACCGTTTCGTTGCGGCCAATGACTGGATCGCCAACCTCGCGGTGAAGCCCGAAACCCGCTCCAATACGTCGGTCTGCCTGAAGATCGCCGACAATGATGTGTCGGCGCTCGACGCGGACGCACAGGCCGCCTTCGCCAAGGGGGTCGTGGCCCTCCTCGAAAAGGAAGGCGTCGCATTCGACATCGGCCATTATCGCGATGCGCCGTCCGGGCTTCGCATATGGGCGGGCGCGACGATCGAGACGTCCGACATGGAAGCGTTGATGCCTTGGCTCGCCTGGGCTTTCGAGACCCAGAAGGCGACGCTTTCGCAGGCTGCCGCCTGATCCGATGCGATCCGCTTCGCTCTCCCTGAGGGCGAAGCCTAATCCCCAATGGTTCAGACCTGTTTTTCAAGGAGGCCTTCATGGCACCTCGCGTTCTCGTATCCGATGAACTGTCGGAAACCGCTGTCCAGATATTCCGCGACCATGGCGTGGAAGTGGATTTCCAGCCGAAGCTTGGCAAGGACAAGGAGAAGCTTGCCGAGATCATCGGCAATTACGACGGCCTTGCCATCCGCTCCGCCACCAAGGTGACCGAAAAGCTGATCGCCGCCGCGACCAATCTCAAGGTCGTCGGCCGCGCCGGCATCGGCGTCGACAATGTCGACATTCCCGCCGCTTCGCGCCGCGGCATCATCGTCATGAACACGCCCTTCGGCAACTCGATCACCACCGCCGAGCATGCCATCGCGTTGATGTTCGCCGTTGCAAGGCAGCTTCCCGCCGCCGACGGCTCGACCCAGGCCGGCAAGTGGGAAAAGTCGAAGTTCATGGGTGTCGAGATCACCGGCAAGGTGCTCGGGGTCATCGGCGCCGGCAATATCGGCTCGATCGTCTGCGCCCGCGCGATCGGTCTCAAGATGCACGTCATCGCCTATGATCCGTTCCTGTCGAAGGAGCGGGCAGAGGAAATGGGCGTCGTCAAGGTCGAGCTCGACGAACTCCTCGCCCAGGCAGACTTCATCAGCCTGCACGTGCCGCTGACGGACAAGACCCGCAACATCCTGAACGCGGAGGCGATTGCGAAGACCAAGCCGGGCGTGCGTATCATCAACTGCGCCCGCGGCGGTCTCGTCGATGAAAAGGCGCTTGCCGAGGCCCTCAAGTCCGGCCAGGTCGCCGGCGCAGGCTTCGACGTCTTCGAGGTCGAGCCCGCCACCGAGAGCCCGCTCTTCGGCCTGCCGAACGTCGTCTGCACGCCGCATCTCGGCGCATCGACGACCGAGGCGCAGGAGAACGTCGCTCTGCAGGTCGCCGAGCAGATGTCGGAATATCTCGTCAAGGGTGCGGTCACGAACGCCATCAACATGCCGTCGATCACGGCGGAAGAGGCGCCGATCCTGAAGCCCTTCATCCGGCTCGCGGACGTTCTGGGTGCCTTTGTCGGGCAGGTCACCGAAAGCGCGATCAAGGAGATCGAGATCCTCTACGACGGCTCGACCGCGGCGATGAACACCAAGGCGCTCACGAGCGCGGCGCTCGCCGGGCTGATCCGCCCGCAGGTGGCCGACGTCAACATGGTTTCGGCGCCGGTCATGGTCAAGGAAAAGGGTGTGATCCTTTCCGAGGTCAAGCGCGACAAGACCGGTGTCTTCGACGGCTACATCAAGCTGACTGTCAAGACGGCGAACCAGACCCGCTCCGTCGCAGGGACCGTCTTCTCCGACGGCAAGCCGCGCTTCATCCAGATCAAGGGCATCAATCTCGATGCGGATGTCGGCAATCACATGGTCTACATAACCAACACCGACGTTCCCGGCATGATCGGCTTCATCGGATCGACCCTTGGCGACGCGGGCGTCAACATCGCCAATTTCCAGCTCGGCCGTGAGAAGCAGGGCGGCGATGCGATCGCGCTGCTTTACGTCGATGGCCCGGTTTCGGAGACCGTGCTCGACAAGCTGCGGGCGAACGAAGCGATCCGCCAGGCAAAGCCGCTGGTGTTCAATATCGACTGAGCCGCACTCGGGCTTTCAAATTGCCCCTTCCCGCAGGCGTCCGCAGGGGAGGGGCTTTACGATATAGGTCACCGCGGCAGCTTCGGCCGGCCGCGTTCGGCAATGGCGATGCCGCCGAGGACGAGTGCCAAAGCCGCGAGATGAAACGGGTGGAATATCTCGCCGACCAGAAGGACGGAGAGAAGGGTCCCGAACACGGGAATGGCGTTGATGAACAGGCCGGCACGATTGGCGCCGATCATCTCGACGCCGCGGACATAGAGAACCTGCGACATCAGCGAGGGGAAGATCGCCGCATAGATCACGATCGCCCAGCCGGTCGCATCCGGCATGATTGCCGTGCCTTTCCCGATCTCCCACAAGAGGAGCGGTATGGCGCTCAGCAGCGCCCCGAAGGCCGGGGCGGCTATGAAGCTCTGCCAATGCATTGCCGGTTTCCACCGCAGCGCAACCGTATATGCGGCATAGACGATGCAGGCGAGGATCATCAGCGCGTCACCGAAATTGAAGCTCAGGCGCATGAGGCTTCCGAGATCGCCATGGGCGGCGGTAATGAGCACGCCGATCAACGTCACGGTAAAGCCGATGACCTGGGCGAGCGACGCCTTCATCTTGAAAAGCGCGAAATTGAAGATGAAGATCAGCATCGGAATGCCGGCCTGAAGGATGACGGCATTGATGGCGCTGGTGTATTGCACCGCGGAATACAGGAACGCATTGAACATGGTGAAGCCGACGGCGCCATAGGCAAGCAGCTGCAGCCAGTGCTGGCGGATCTTTTGCCAGTCGCGGCGGATCTGCGGCGTCATCAGGGCCAGGATGACCGCAAGCGCGAGCAACCAGCGCAAGGTCGTCAGCATCATCGGGCTGACGTGCCCGACCGCCATCTTGCCCGCCACTGAATTGCCGCCCCAAAAGAGCGCGGTAATACCGAGATAGAAATAGGCTCTGGCGTTCACGATGATACGGTCCGTGCGGGATGGAGGAGGATTGCCGGAATGGCACGAGAGTTCGAGATATAGGCGTTAAATCCGCGGTTTGTCATTCAAAAAGGGCTGGCCACCGCTCATAACGGGGTCGCTTTCCGAAAGACAACACAGTATAGATGCGCGGGTTTGAGAACAGCGCAACGTCCGCATGCGCGCGTAAACAGGAAGAGAATTATGACGAATGTCGTGGTGGTCGGATCCCAGTGGGGCGACGAAGGCAAAGGCAAGATCGTGGATTGGCTCTCGGAACGCGCCGACATCGTGGTGCGCTTCCAGGGCGGCCACAATGCCGGCCACACGCTGGTGATCGACGGCGTCAGCTACAAGCTGTCGCTGCTGCCTTCGGGTGTCGTCCGCCCCGGCAAGCTCGCCGTCATCGGCAATGGCGTGGTGATCGACCCTCATGCATTGCTCGCCGAGATCGACAAGCTTGCGGCCCAGGGCGTCAAGGTCACGCCCGAGAACCTGCGCATCGCCGACAATGCCACGCTCATTCTCTCGCTGCACCGCGAGCTCGACGGCATACGCGAGGACGCGGCTTCAAACAGCGGCACGAAGATCGGCACGACCCGCCGCGGCATCGGTCCGGCCTACGAGGACAAGGTCGGCCGCCGCGCGATCCGCGTCATGGATCTCGCCGATCTCGACACGCTGCCGGCAAAGGTCGATCGGCTGCTGACGCATCACAACGCGTTGCGCCGCGGCCTCGGCGAGGCCGAAATCAGCCATCAGGCGATCATGGACGAGTTGTCGTCGGTTGCCGAGCGCGTGCTGCCGTTCATGGACACGATTTGGCTGCTGCTGGACCGGCAGCGCCGCAAGGGCGCACGGATTCTCTTCGAAGGCGCGCAGGGCACGCTGCTCGATATCGATCACGGCACCTATCCCTTCGTGACCTCGTCGAATACGGTCGCCGGTCAGGCCGCCGCCGGCTCGGGCATGGGCCCCGGCGCGCTCGGCTATATCCTCGGCATCACGAAGGCCTATACGACGCGGGTCGGCGAAGGGCCGTTCCCCACCGAACTCGACGATGAGATCGGCCGCTTCCTGGGAGAGCGCGGCCATGAATTCGGAACGGTGACGGGGCGCAAGCGCCGTTGCGGCTGGTTCGATGCTGCGCTGGTGCGCCAGTCGGTGGCCGCTAACGGCATCACGGGCATAGCGCTCACCAAGCTCGACGTGCTCGACGGGCTGGACGAGTTGAAGATTTGCGTCGGCTATACTCTGGATGGACAGCAGATCGACCATCTTCCCGCAAGTCAGGCACAGCAAGCTTCGGCAAAGCCGGTCTATATCACGCTCGAGGGATGGAAAGAATCGACGGTGGGCGCCCGCAGTTGGGCCGATCTTCCGGCGCAGGCGATCAAGTATGTTCGCCAGGTCGAGGAACTGATCGGCGCGCCGGTCGCGCTACTTTCGACCAGCCCGGAACGGGACGACACGATACTTGTGACGGACCCTTTTGAGGACTAGTGTCGGCGCAAGGAAAGCGGCGACGCGGCAATTGCCGCGGGTCTGGAAATTGAGAAAGTACTGATGGCGGATTTTGTTGCAGTTATTCGCAGGACGGTCGACGGCCTGTCGGAAAACACACTGGAAATGCGAGGCAGGGTCTACGAGAAGGCGCGCGGTGCCGTGCGCCGCCAGCTCGAGAGCATGAACCCCCGGCCGTCGGACGACATGATCAACCGCCAGCTCAACAAGCTGGAACAGGCAATCTCCGAGGTTGAAAGCGAGCACGCCGAAGCCCTGCCGCCGGTCGAGGAGACCGAAGCTCTCGAGCCGGATACGCTCGAAGCACCGCCGGGCGAGGAGGCCGCCACACCGGTAACACAGCAGGCGGAGCCCGAGGCACTGCCGGCCGCTTCCGTCGAAGCGGAGCAGACCGCCCCAACGCCGGCCGACGAGCCTGCTTCTAAAGCCGCCCCGGAAGAGCCCGAAGATCCGGTGCAATCGGCCCCCGATGAGGAGCCGCCCGCACCGGTTGCCGAGGCACCCACGGTCGACATGCGCGACGAGGCACCGCTTCACGAAGAGGAGCCGGCCGACGCTGCCGCCGCTGTTCCGCAACGGGATGAGCCGGCCGAGGAACAGCAACCGGCCGCCGAAGCCGATGCGCAGCAGGAACATCCTGCCCAAGACGTGACGGCCGCCGAGCCCGATCCGCAGGATGTCAGCCGCAATGAGGCTGAGGTCGAATCATATCCGGCCGAGCCGGCACCGGCCGAGGCGACGCCGGTGGAGGTCCAGGCCGATGATGTGCCGGACAGGCGGGGACCATCCGAGTGGGCTTTGCCCGAATGGGAGGATACCACCCCCTCGCCACGGCCGAGCGAGGTCCCGGTCGAGCCGGAAGACCATAGGCAGGACGAGACGTCGCCGGCCGAGCCCGAGCGGCTGGGGATACATCCGGTCGAGCCGGAAAAGGCCGAAACGGAACAGCATAGCGGCGAGGCGGATGCAGCGCGCTCCTGGTCATTCGACGACAGCGATCCCTTCGCCCAAGGTACCGAAGGCAAGAAGGACCGGCCGGCAGACGAGCCGGAAATTTCCGAATGGTCGTGGCCCGTCGAGAAGGCTCCGGCCGCCGCGAACCAGGAAGAGCGTGCCGGCACTGCCTGGGATCATGTCGACGATCTGCTCGGTTTTGAGGACGACGGCCGGACGGCGAATGGTTCGGCGAGCAACAAGGACAAAGACAGCAGCCTTGCCGCGCCGCCTGCGGTTCCCGCTCGCCCCGCGTCCTATCGCGCCACGCCCAAGCCCAGCCGGTTCAGCATCAAACGCCTGGCGATCGGCGGGGCGGTCGTGCTTCTCCTCGGCGCCGGCGGCTACGCCTACTGGCAGAATAGAGAGGCGGGCAATGCCTGGCTCACGGGCATGGTCGCGAAGATCATGCCGAGCGATCCCGCCGAGACGCCGGCACCGGCGACACCCGGTGGCGAGGCCGAGCCGGCGAACCAACCGGCCGAACAGTCCGGCACCGAGGAAAATACGGCGCTTTCCGATGCTGCTTCCACCAAGTTCACCCAGCGGCTGCTTGCCGATGGAACGGAAAGGGACGAGGGACCTGCCGTCGCGACCGAGACGGCCGCTTCTCAGGAAGGCAAATCCGTCGCTGCACGGACGCATGCGGTAGAGCCGCCGAACGCCAATGCCGGCGTGCAACAGGCGGCAGCGGACCAGACGGCCTCGCCGGTGCCCGGCCAGACCGCCAGCGAGGCAGCAGCGCAGCCCGAGGTTTCCGTCGCCGATGGCGAGAAGATGTTCCTCTATGAAGAGAGGCTCGGCCAGTCCTCGCCGACCGCGATCCCCGGCACCGTCGCCTGGTCGATCAAGGAGGAGTCGCCAGGCGGCGATGCCAAGCCCGAGCCCGCCATCCAGGCGCAGATCACGGTTCCCGATCGTGGCCTCACGGCTCTGATGACCATCAAGCGCAATGCCGATCCGTCCTTGCCGGCAAGCCACGTGATCGAATTCGTGTTTTCGCTGCCCGAGAGCTTCGAGGGCGGCGCCATAGACGGCGTCCAGCGCGTCTCGATGAAGCGAACCGAGCAGGACCGCGGCGATCCGCTGATCGCCGTTCCGGCGAAGATCACCGACGACTTCCACATGATCGCACTCAACGATTTTGCCGAAGCGGTCAGCAACAACACCGAGCTTCTGCGCAGCCGCAGCTGGATCGATATCCCGATCACCTACCGCAACGGCCGCCGCGCTCTTCTCACCCTGGAGAAAGGGCAGGGCGGAGCGGACGCCTTCAACAAGGCCTTGCAGGCTTGGGGAAGTCCCGGCAGCACAGCTTCCAGCGGGCAATAGTCTAAGACCTGTTGAGATCCGGGCCACCCGCCGCCGCCTGTTTGATCGCCTCATTCCTGTGACGAGCACAGAGATGGGGGTTGAGAGGGTGCGGTCCCTCGGCGCGCTTCATAAACCGTGAAGATGGTGAGGCGGCGCGGAAGGCGGGTCACGCCCGTGTAAAGCGTCCCGCTTCGCTTCGATGCGAGAATGTAGGAGCCGCACATCCCGGTCCCTCATTCCTGTGCTCGTCACAGGAATCCAGCCAGGCCAAGTCCTTGGGCTGAAAGAAAGCTTCCCGCGCCGCAGACGCGGCGCTGCTGGATCTCTGTGACAAGCACAGAGAGATGAGGATGAGGAGAGATTGCAGCCCTCCGAAAAGTGTCCTACAGCGCCGCGCGTCTTACGAGACGCGCAAAGGTCGCTGTAGCACTTGAGCTGCTGCTCGCTCGGTACTCATGGAATTCAAGCGCATCGCCATCCGTGCCGACAAAACCGACCAGAGCTTCAACGCCATTATCATCTCGCGGCCGCCGCCCATCCGGAAGTGCGCAGTGTCAGAACACATGAAGACATGAAAAATTCCGGCTGGATCTCCCGCCGGGAATTTCGTTGTGGGGGTGAATGTGTGGGCTTTAAGCGCCTTCAACCACGCGCAGCGCACTGGCTCTTTCCAGCGCGGCCTTGCGAACTGCCTCCTGCACCTTTTCGAAGGCCCGAACCTCGATCTGCCGCACGCGCTCGCGGCTGATGTCGAACTCGGTCGAGAGATCCTCCAGCGTGATCGGCTCCTCGGTGAGGCGGCGGGCCTCGAAAATCCGGCGCTCACGGTCGTTCAGAACCTTCATGGCATTGGCCAGCAGTGCGCGGCGGCTCTCGAGCTCGTCCTGTTCGATCAGGATTTGTTCCTGATTGTCGTGATCGTCCACCAGCCAATCCTGCCACTGGCCGGAATCGCCTTCGCTCGCCTTGATCGGCGCATTGAGCGAAGCGTCGCCCGAAAGGCGACGGTTCATCGAGACGACCTCTTCCTCACTGACCTTCAGGGTCGTGGCGATCTCCTTCACCTGTTCCGGCTTGAGATCGCCTTCATCGAGGGCCTGGATGCGGCCTTTCAGCCGTCTCAGGTTGAAGAACAGGCGCTTCTGGTTGGCCGTCGTGCCCATTTTGACCAGAGACCACGAACGCAGGATGTATTCCTGGATGGCAGCCTTGATCCACCACATGGCGTAGGTCGCGAGGCGGAAGCCGCGATCGGGCTCGAACTTCTTGACCGCCTGCATCAGGCCGACATTGCCTTCGGAAATGACTTCGCCGATCGGCAGACCGTAGCCGCGATAACCCATCGCGATCTTGGCAACGAGGCGAAGATGGCTCGTTACGAGCTTGTGCGCGGCCTTGCGGTCGTCGTGCTCCTGGTACCGCTTGGCGAGCATGTACTCTTCCTGCGGCTCGAGCATGGGAAATTTGCGAATTTCGTCGAGATAGCGGTTGAGACCGCCCTCTCCAGCAGCAATGGTCGGCAAGGTATTGCGGGCCATGAAGCACCCCCTTTGTGCGTCGCCGGCCTCCGGGACGGCAGGCCGGGCCTGTGGGTCTTCATCCAAGACCCCACGAGGCTAATAGATAAGTGCGGCGAAAGCATGATTCAAGGAATCCAGTTTCACGCTGTCGTGAAACTGGAGAAAGAAATCGGCGGGTTGAAACGCCTATAAGATTGGAATCTTCACACGCAAATTCAAGGGGCTCCGACCCGCAGCGCCGCGATCAGTTCCTGCATATCCGCCGGCACGGGCGTTTCGAAATGCATGGTTTCGCCGGTTGCGGGGTGTTCGAACTGCAGCATGTAGGCGTGCAGGGCCTGTCGTGGAAAGCGGTTGACGGCGGCTCTCGCCGGTTCCGGCAGCAGATTGGCCTTGGTGCGGAAGGCCGCGCCGTAATCCGGATCGCCGATCAGCGGATGACCGATATGGGCCATGTGCACGCGGATCTGGTGGGTACGCCCGGTCTCCAGATGGCACTCGACCGTGGAGGCGAGAGAGGTGCCGTCCGGTTTCTCGTGATAGCGCTCGACCACCTCGTAATGTGTGATCGCCTCGCGTGCATCGTCGCTGTCTTCGCGTTTGACGGCCCGTTTCGTCCGGTCGCCGGCTCGCCCCAGCGGCGCGTCGATCTTGCCTTTCAATTGGCGCGGCCGGCCCCAGACTACGGCGCGATAGGCGCGCTCGAGCGGCCCGCTGCGGCCGTGGTCGGCAAACTGATCCGAAAGGTGGCGGTGTGCTGCATCGTTCTTCGCGACCACCATGACGCCGCTCGTGTCCTTGTCGAGGCGATGCACGATACCGGGGCGCTTCACGCCGCCGATGCCGGAAAGGCTGTCGCCGCAATGGTGGATGAGCGCGTTGACGAGGGTTCCCGTCCAATTGCCGGCGCCGGGATGCACGACCAGGCCGGCCGGCTTGACCAGTACGATCAGGTCGGCATCCTCGTAAAGCACGTCGAGCGGGATCGCCTCACCCTTGGGTTCGGGATCCTCCGGCTCGGGCAGGGCAATCCGGAAGGAGTCGCCGGGGTGAACCTTTCGCTTCGGTTCGGTGACGGTCGCGCCGTTGATCGAGACGGCTCCTTGCTCGATCAGGCCCTTGATGCGATTGCGGGAAAACTCGCCCGCAAGCGCTTCCGTCAGGAAGGCGTCGAGACGCCCGGCCGCGTCATCGCCTGCCGTCAGGACTTTCCTATTGCCGGGCGCTTGTTTAAAGGGATCGTTCATTCCGTTCCAATTCCGATAGAAAGCCGACCATGACCGCAATCGAGCCTGAAGAACAGGAAGACAAGCCGCTTGATCCAGCGATGGAGAACGTCCGTCGCAAGATGGTGCGCCTGCAGCTCGTCTCGGCCGGCGTGATGCTGGTGATGCTTATGGCCGTCCTCGGAGCCATTGTCTACAAGCTGACCCGCACGGACGGAAGGGCCGAGGCGGCGCAGCCGGCCTTGAGCGTGCCCGGCGATGCCCCGGTAAGCGCCATTGCGGCGCTGCCGGCCGGCTTCTCGGTGAGCAATGTGGCGCTTTCCGGCTCGCAGCTCGTCTTCTACGGCAGCCTGCCCGGTGCGGAGCCGCGTGCGATCGTTTTCGACATCAGGGCCGGCCGCATCGTCGCCGACGTCACTGTCAGGACCAACTGACGATATGACTGAACCTCTCCTTCGCATCGACGATCCGGCGGACCCGCGCATAGCCGGGTTCCTGTCGATCAAGGAGCGCGATCTGACGGGACGGCAGGGCCGCTTCATCGCCGAGGGGACCGTCGTGCTCAGGATGCTTGCGGCCGCGCATCGCGAAAGGCGCGGCATCGCAGCCGAGGCGATCCTGCTCCTCGAGAGCCGGGTGGCCGGTATCGCTGACCTGCTCGCGCAGTTTCCGCCGGACGTTCCGGTCTATGTGGCGACCGGCCGCGTCTTCGACGCGATCGCCGGGTTCAACATGCATCGCGGCGTGCTGGCGCTCGGCCGGCGCGATGCTGCGCCCGGCAGCGATGCGCTGATTGCAGGATTACCGCAGTCGAGCCTCGTGCTCGCCGCCTGCGGCATATCGAACCACGACAATATGGGGTCGCTCTTTCGCAACGCTGCGGCCTTCGGGGTCGATGCGGTGCTGATGGACTCGATGAGTTGCGATCCGATGTACCGCAAGGCAATCCGCGTATCCGTGGGGTCGGTGCTCACGCTGCCCTTCGCGCGCGAGGGCACAGCGGCGGAGATGATCGAACGTCTTCAGACGGCAGGTTTCGTCCTCTGGGGTCTGTCCCCGCGCGGCACCGCCGACATTACCGCCATCCCGCCGGCGCCGCGCACCGCATTGCTGGTCGGCACCGAGGGCGAGGGGCTGCCCGAAACGATACTTTCGGAAATTCGCACGGCCCGCATCCGGCAACGGCCCGGCCTGGACAGCCTCAACGTGGCGATGGCGGCGGGCATCGCGCTTCATCAGGTTGCAAGCATCAACGGCAGGGTTTGAGCGGAACGGCGAGCGTTTCGGCACGATCGGTGCGGATGCTGCCGCCGGCATCCCCGGCCTGATCTCATTCGGGCTCCAGCATCTCCTTCACCCGCCGCGCCAGGCTCCTTCGGCCTGCCCGCCCTTCGGCATCTTCGCCGGCAAGAAGGCCGTGTATGGGCGAGGTGTTGCCCTCGCGCGTCGCCGTCAGGGTGACCATGCCTGCTGCGATTTCGGCCATCTCCTCGCGGAGCGCCTCATCGTGAGCAGCCGATTTGGAGCCGACAAGGCGTTCGGAAAGCGCTGTCGCCCGGTTTCTGAGATCGTCGGAAAGCGCGGCCGTGTCGAGGCCATCCATCGTGGCGTCGTGCTCGTCCGCATGCTTCGAACGCTTCACGCCGCGCGTTTTGACCTGCGACCTCAAATGGGCGATCTCTGCCGCGCGTTGTTCGAGGGCACTCTCGCGATCGGCGTTGGCCGCCGTTTCGCGGGCGAGCCGGTTTTCGAGTTGATGCATGCGTGTCTCGTCCTGGGTGAGGCGCTGCTCCATTTCCCCGGCGCGGGCGGTTTCCGCCTCCAGGTCGGCGCGCAAAGTCTCGCGCTCGTCTTGGATCGCTCGCATCCGGCTCTTCAGGTGCTCGATTTCGGTGTCGCGCGCCGCAAGGTCTATCTTGAGGCCGTCGAGGTCCGCGCTCTGCTTGTCGACCCGGCTCTGCAGCGCGCGGACGGTCTCGGAATGCGCGCCGTTTTCTCGTGCCGAGCTTTTGGCAGCCGCCTCCATGCTTTCCACGCGTTGTTCCAGCCGACGGATCGTGGAGCGCATGGTGGCCGCCTCGACGTTCATATCCGCCAGCTGCGCCTGAAGTTCGGTGTTTTCGCTCACCAGATGGCGCGTGTCCCTCAGGGTTCTTTCATGCTGCACCATCAGCGCGACAGCCTTGTCGCGCTCGCGGCGCAGCGCCTGAAGCGTCTTGGCGTTTTCGACGGCATAGGTCGCGCGCGCCGCATCCCTTTGCGCGCGCACTTCCTGCGGGCTCAGAGGCATCGTTGCCTTCAGCCTGTCCTCCGCAAAGCGCACGATGCGCCTTTGGATGGCGGGGGCGACGAGAAGGCCGATGACGACCGCCGTCAGGAAGCCCAGGGCAAAGAGGAGCGCATATTCAATCACGTGCTGGCCGTTTCAGTGTGGACCGGGTCTGCAGCAGGCAGTCATTCGCGTTCATGCAGTAAGCATGATGCAGGAAATGCTGCAACAATTACCGCAAGCTTGCACGTCTTTTCGGGCAGGGTTCATCGGTGCCGTGTCGCGGGCGCTTCAGAAGGGGTTCCAGGTCGGCTGCTGCGTCAGCTTGAGATAGCCGACATTGATGCCGAGCCTCGCGCCGATGCCGGTGCGGATCGGCACCACCACGACATGTTCGTCCGTCAGCACCGTCATGCCGACGCCGGCGACCACGTAAGCCGAACCGGAGACGCCGCCGAAGCGCTTGTAGAGAGCAGGCACGCTCGGCAGATTGTAGACGAGCATCATGGCGCGGCTGCCCTGGCCGCCCCAGTCGAGCCCGAGCGACGGGCCCTGCCAGAAAACGCTGTGCTGCCCCACATTCTTGGTATGGAGCTCGCCCTCGCCATAGGTGACGCCGGCGATGAAGGCACCGGATCCTTCCTGGCCGAGGATATAGCCGTTCGGCAGACCATAGCGCTCGAAGGCGCGCTCGACGACCTTGGCAAGGCCCCCGGACGTTTCGCCGAAGAAACCGTGACCGGCGTCGACGATCTCCTGCATCGTGTACTGGCTGGAGTTTTGGGATTGCGCCTGTGCGCCAGAGGTGCCGGCGATCAGGGTGCTGGCCACCACGGCCATCATGGTCACAATAGCGCGGACAGCCATCAGGGTGGTCTTCATCATCGGCTGCATCGTTTCCTCCGTCGGGGCGCGAAAGCGGCTCGCGCGCCGGCCGTCATGACCGGCTCTTCCATCGGCTGCGCCGTCGGTGCCGGCACGGGCCATTTTTCACAAGCATGCGCGCGGAACGCACTAGCATTTGGAACGAGTGCACCTTATCGGCTTCCAGGAACCCACCTGAAATCGGGGTGCTCCAACAATTTGAACGGATCATCTTAACAATCGGTTTACCAAATGTGATGTCATTATGGCTTATCGACATATGGCACGACCGCCCGCCTCATGATCTTACTCACGACCGTGCGGGAGCTGCGTCGGGCTTATGCGCGCCCGGCGCCGCGACAGCCCGTGATCCGGTTTGAAGCGAGCAAGGAAGAATGATGGCAAAGAATCCGAATCTGACGTTGACGGGACACGATCTGGCCGCGCTGCTGTGCAGCCGCGTCTGCCACGACATCATCTCGCCGGTCGGCGCCATCAACAACGGTCTCGAACTCCTCGACGAGGGCGGCGCCGATGCGGATGCGATGGACCTGATTCGCACCAGCGCGCTCAATGCTTCCGTACGGCTGAAATTCGCGCGCCTTGCCTTCGGGGCCTCGGGCTCGGTCGGCGCCTCGATCGACACCGGCGAGGCCGAGAAGGCCGCCAAGGATTTTGCCGCTTCGGAGAAGAAGACCGAGGTCAACTGGAACGGACCGCGCGCGATCATCGCCAAGAACCGCGTCAAGCTGCTCCTGAACCTGTTCCTGATCGCTTATGGCTCGATCCCGCGTGGCGGCGTCATCGACATCACTCTGGAAAATCCGGAGTTCGACGCGATATTCACCCTCAGTGCCAAGGGGCGGATGATGCGCGTGCCGCCGAAGCTGGTGGAGCTCATCTCCGGCACGCCGGAGGAGGCGGTCGACGCCCATTCGATCCAGCCCTATTACACGGTGCTCCTGGCGGAAGAGGCCGGCATGGAGATCGACGTCGTATCGACCGGCGAAGCGATCGTCTTCACCGCTCGCGTGGTAGCGCCCGAAACGGTGAGCGCCTGAGGCGGAACCGAGCGCGGCTTTCGGCACATCTGGCCAATTCCATCGTCTCATTGCTCTGGTGACGGGAGGACTCACGCGCCCTCCCGCATGCTTCACGACCGCATCGCTCCAACCGACGGGAAGCACCGGCGGATTTCAGCGCGGCGGGTGATGCCGCGTCACCGCGGTAACTGTTTCTTTGCCAAATCCGTATAGGATTGCTTGATGGAGATGGTTTCGCGTGTGGCGAAGCGGGAAGGAGATGGACGTGCGGCGCTTGATGATTGCTGACGGATCGGATGTTGTGCGCAAGGTCGGGAAGCGCATCCTGTCGGGAATGGGATTCCTGGTTTCCGAGGCGCCGAGCAGCCTTGAAGCGCTGGTGCGATGCGAGGCCGAACTGCCGAACATCCTTATCGTCGACGCGGGGCTAGACGGCGCCCTCGACCTGATCGGCAATATCCGTCGCCTGCCTGAGGGCGCTTCGGTGCGGATCTATTACTGTGTCGTCCAGGCGGATCTCAAGAAGATGATGGCCGGCAAGCGGGCCGGTGCCGACGATTTCCTGCTGAAGCCCTTCGACCGCAAGATACTGACGAGTGTTTTCGCCGGTCAGTCCATGGCAGCCTGATACAGAGCCCGCAAGCATTCATCTGCGCGTGGTCTACCCTTGATCCCCGTTTGTGCCGGAATTTCGGCCAGCCCAAGGCTTTGACCTGAGTGGGGGCCCCCGAAGGGCAGCCACACTCAACCGGCTTTCTCTAAATCTCGACCATTTTTGCCCGCCAATCCGTTTCCTGCTTTCTTTCGAGCACGGTGCGGGGCAGGCGAAGGGTAACAACAAAAAACCCGCCCAGACTAGGCGGGTTCGGCTGCTTTTGGGGGCAGGGGGCGGATGCGGGGTTTTCGCGGCCCGGTAATGCCGGAAATCAGGCGGTTTCCAGGTAGTCGCTGCCTTCCGGCTCGCGCAGCACATAGCCGCGGCCCCAGACGGTTTCGATGTAATTGGCGCCGCCGGCGGCATTGGCGAGTTTCTTGCGCAGCTTACAGATGAAGACGTCGATGATCTTCAGCTCCGGCTCGTCCATGCCGCCATAAAGGTGGTTCAGGAACATTTCCTTGGTGAGCGTCGTGCCCTTGCGCAGCGAGAGCAGCTCCAGCATCTGGTATTCCTTGCCCGTCAGATGCACGCGCTGGCCGCCGACCTCCACGGTCTTGGCGTCCAGGTTGACGATCAGCTCGCCCGTCGAGATGACCGACTGGGCATGGCCCTTGGAGCGGCGCACGATCGCGTGGATACGGGCCACCAGCTCGTCCTTGTGGAAAGGCTTGGTCATATAGTCGTCGGCGCCGAAGCCGAGGCCGCGGACCTTATCCTCGATGCCCGCCATACCCGAAAGGATGAGAATCGGTGTTTTGACTTTCGACAGACGCAGCGTTCGCAGAACTTCGTAACCGGACATGTCCGGCAGGTTCAGGTCGAGGAGAATGATGTCGTAGTCGTAAAGCTTGCCGAGATCGACGCCTTCTTCACCGAGATCGGTGGTGTAGACGTTGAAACTTTCGGACTTGAGCATGAGCTCGATGCTCTGAGCCGTCGCGCTGTCGTCTTCGATCAGTAGAACCCGCATAGTCTTCCCCTTTTCCGCCGCCCAAGGTTGTCGTGGCATCCTTACGCGATACGGATCCAGTCGTTGCCTGATTTGGAGGCTGCCACCAAATGGTTAACAAATTCTGATTCACTCTGGCAAGGTGTATCGAAAATGTTAAATATTTTTAGCAGTCCCCTGATTCAAAACGTAAATCTGAAATTGCGCTCCTCATGTGATATATGAGGGAATGCCGTTAACTGACTCTACCGACTCGTAAATGCTCGAAAGTCCACATTTCATGCATCAGCATTTACGGAGCCTTAAATCATCGCACCTATGATTAACGATGCCCGTAAACGAAAGGTTACCAGCGGTAGGCATTTGTTAAGGCCGCGGTCGATTTTTGTTTCCGGCTCGGTTGGGCCGGCACAACGGGCCGCAGATCGCGACGATTCCGGAGTCCGGGATCTGAATGTGGTCGGCTAGAAGGAGTTAGAGCGGGATGCGGGCGGAGATCTTCGTCACACCTTTCCCTTATTCCGCTCGGGAACAGTAACCGGGGTCTCGGTATCCACGGGAGTATTGCGTATGAAAGCACGTGAGAGCCTAGTCCGACTGAAGGAATTTCAGGTTCGGGAAAAGCAGCGCCAGCTCAGTCAGCTTCAGATGATGATGGCCGAGTTCGAGCGCATGACCAAGGATCTGGAAAACCAGATCGTCTTCGAGGAGAAGAAGTCGGGAATTTCCGACCCTTCGCACTTCGCCTACCCCACCTTCGCCAAGGCTGCCCGCCAGCGGGCCGATAATCTCCAGGTTTCCATTCGCGAGCTGAAGATGCAGCAGGATGCGGCCGAGCTCGCGCTCGAGGAGGTGCAGGCGGAATATGCGAGGGCAGCAGCGCTCGAGGAGCGGGATACGGGCGCGCGGCTGCGCGCCTGAGAGAGCAGCTACGGCACCGCGTATCTGATGAGACGCGCGGTGTCTTGGAGCGCCGTGCGTCGGAATGCACGCACAAAGAACGCTACAACTATTAAACCGACGCAACGTCCTTTCGGAAAATCGATTCCGATTTTCGGGCCGATGGGGTAGGACAAGGGGGTCCCTTGCGTCAGCCCTGGATTACATCCCGCCATTCCGGATGGCGCATGACCTGGGCGCGCATGAACGGGCAGAGCGGGATGATCTTCCAGCTGCCCTTGCGGGCCTCCTCGATCGCGTGAAGGGCCAGCGCCTGGCCGACGCCCTTGCCGCGCAAGGCGTCCGGAACGAGGGTGTGGTCCACGATTATGAGATGCGGCGACGACCTGGAATAGGTCATCTCCCCGGTGTGGCCGTCGAGCGTCGCCGTGTAGCGGCCTTTGGTATCCGTTTCTTCCTGGGCGATGTCCATCGGGCGTCCTTCGTTGCCTATGCGTTGGTGGCGATACCGTAGCTGCAGCATGATGTGCTGGATGGTTTTATCGTCAAATCGGCAAAAACGAAACCGGCGGCTCGGGAACACCCCAGCCGCCGGCTCGAATTATGGCCCTGCAGGGATTGATCAGTGGCGATATTGCTGGATGCGCGTCGTGCGCAGGCCGGCGAGACCATGGTCATTTATCGAGGATTGCCAGGAGAGGAATTCCTCTACGGTCAGCGTGTAACGCTCACATGCCTCTTCGAGGCTCAACAGGCCACCACGCACGGCGGCGACGACTTCAGCCTTCCTGCGGATGACCCAGCGCCGGGTATTGGCCGGCGGCAGGTCCGCGATCGTCAAAGGACTGCCATCGGGGCCGATGACATATTTCACGCGTGGACGCATCATTTCGGTCATGGGACTCTCTACACAAACTCAAGACCATATGGCTGTGACCTTAGCTTGCCACATTTAATAATTGCCTAAACCGCCGATAACCATTTGATCATCATTTGAGCGGCCTCGGCCACGGATTGGTCGCACGGGCGGCTGTTCGTGACGCAAGGGAACGGCGGGCCTTCCACGACTTTTCGCCATGCAGGCCATGCAATCACCACATTTCGCTTCGACTGGAGCGATGGCAGGGCGCCGGATCAACCGCGTCCGCGTGGACGCTCCCGGAATAAACCCGGGCGTCACGCAGTTTGCGGGCGGCGCGGCTCATGTCCGCGGCGCGGGCAGGGCGGCCCTCTCAGCCCCACCAGGCCAAGACCGCCTTAGTCTCCATAGCGGCGGCAACGCCGGCAGCACGGTGACCGGAATGAAGGATTCGAACGAACCGGCCTCGCGGCGTGAGGCCGAAACGAACATGCCTTTCGAGGTCGACCCCGCCTCGGTACGCACGGAGTACGAGCTCCTGCATCTGCTGCGGCGGCTGATCTCGCGCTACGGCTTCGCGCATTTCATGATTGCGCGCCTGCCTCTCGCCGACGAGCAACGCTTTTCCGAGCGCCTCGTGCTGAGCAATTGGCCCGCCGAGTTGGTGCGGCAGTATGATGCCGGCGAGACGTTCCAGACGAGCGAGCTGGTCGAGCGGCTGCGTCAGACGAAGCTGCCCGTCACCGGCGGCCCTGAACTCATGGAGCCCGCGGGCAAGGGGGGCGGCAAGGCCGCGGTTTTCCGCCTCCCGCCCCATGCCGGTATGGGTCACTTCGCGGTACTGCTGCACACGACTTATGGCGAGCCTTTTGTGGCAGTGCTCTCCGGCACGCGGGACGAGCCGGCCGGCGCCGAGCGTGCGACGCTCTATCTGGCGCTATTGCAGCTTTTCGAATGCCTCGAGCGCACCTTCGATGCCGGCAGCGGCGCCCGCGAGAAGCTCTCGAGCCGGGAGGTCGAATGTCTGCGCTGGGCGGCGGCGGGAAAGAGCAGCGACGAGATCGCCATCATTCTCGGAATATCCGCCTATACGGTGAGCAGCTATTTCAAGAGCGCGACCCGTAAGCTCGACGCCGTCAACCGCATGCAGGCGATCGCCCGGGCGATGCGGATGAAGCTGATCTGACGGATCGAGCGCTCGGCGGACGTTCCGCGTCCGCTCTTGCCCTGACGGGCGCAAGTTTCTATATGTCGCGGCACGGAAAAGTCTGATGCATGCCGCCCGGCACCGAGAGCGGTTTTGGGTGACGATATGCACGAAGAAAATACCGCAAGGGCGTAAACCCTTCAGAAAATGCCGCGCCGCCCTCATGTGTCGCCGTGCGGCCTCAAGCGTGAAACAGGGTGCCGGCACAGGAGCCGCCCCCGGATGCCGGATTGGATCCCGTGAACAGTCTCGATTTTGACCGCAAGCCCGAAGATACGCGCGTCGTCGTCGCCATGTCCGGCGGCGTCGATTCTTCCGTCGTGGCGGGGCTTCTCAAACGCGAGGGCTACGACGTTCTCGGTATCACGCTGCAGCTTTACGACCATGGCGCGGCGGTGCACAGGGCCGGCTCCTGCTGCGCCGGTCAGGATATCGACGACGCCCGGCGCGTCTGCGAGACGATCGGCATTCCCCATTATGTCCTCGATTACGAGGCGCGTTTCCGCGAGACGGTGATCAATCCCTTCGCCGAAAGCTATATCGCCGGCGAGACGCCGATCCCGTGTGTCGCCTGCAACCAGACGGTCAAGTTCGCCGACCTGCTCGCGACCGCTAAGGAACTCGGCGCCGATGCGCTCGCCACCGGCCATTATATCCGGTCGCGGCCGAGCCCGAAGCCGCGTTATGCCGGCCAGCGCGCGCTCTATCGGCCGGCCGACGCCGAGCGCGACCAGAGCTATTTCCTCTTTGCGACAACGCAGGAGCAGATCGACTATCTGCGCTTCCCGCTCGGCGGTCTTCCCAAGAGCGAGACCCGGGCGCTCGCCGAGGAGATGGGCCTTGTCGTCGCCAAGAAGGCCGACAGCCAGGACATCTGTTTCGTGCCCCAGGGCAAATACAGCGACATCGTCTCGAAGCTGAAGCCGAACGCGGCGCTTGCCGGCGAAATCGTCCACCTCGACGGTCGCGTGCTGGGCGCGCACGAGGGCATCCTGCATTACACGATCGGCCAGCGCCGCGGCATCGGTGTCGCGACCGGCGAGCCGCTCTATGTCGTCTATCTCGACGCCCGCTCGCGCCGCGTGATCGTCGGCCCGAAGGAGGCGCTGGAGACGCGCCGCGTCTACCTGCGCGACGTCAACTGGCTTGGTGACGCGGAACTGGACGCGGCAGCCGGGCAGGGCTTCGAATGCTTTGCCAAGGTGCGCTCCACCCGCCGCCCCGCCCCGGCGGTGCTCAAGAGCGATGCCGAAGGGCTCTATGTCGAGCTCGTCGAAGGCGAGGCGGGTGTCGCGCCCGGCCAGGCCTGCGCGCTCTATTCCGGCACCGGCGAGGATGCGCGCGTCTATGGCGGCGGCTTCATCCGCAGGTCCGAGCGCGAGCCGGCCGCGGAAGCGGCGCTGAAGGCGCTTTTGCAGGCGCCGGCGGCAGCGTAAAGCGGGGGATCCCGGCGTGGCGGGAAAACATCGCTTTTTCCCGAAGACATTGCTTGACACTAGCCGGAACAGCGCCTTATAAGCCGCCCGACCAGCCGAGACGGGCTTCGTTCAGAAGCTTCACGGCACCGGCGGCGGAGTAGCTCAGTAGGTTAGAGCAGAGGAATCATAATCCTTGTGTCGGGGGTTCGAATCCCTCCTCCGCTACCAGCAAATTCTCTAAGAAAAGCAGCGGCTTAGTGAGAAAAAGGCTCCGGGTTCTCGGGGCCTTTGTCGCAGTTATGTCGCAATAAATACCTTTGTTTTTCAACGAGTCCTTTTTAGTGCCGGCAAGTCCATGCGACATAGACTGCGACATAAGTTGGCGCTGAAAGTAGTGACGCTTCCCCGCGAATCCGGCATTCTTTCCCCATGTCCGCGCCGTCCAAAATCAAGCTCCGCCCCACCGAGGTTCGGAACCCATACTTCAGCCGCGCCCGTCCGGCCGACGCAGCCAATCCGGCCACTTCGCGCAAATGCTGACACGCTAATGATGCTTTTTTCCCGGTACAATTACGACATCCCGACGATCTCGCGCCTAATAGTTTTGGACGACTCGATAGCGTTTGAATAAGCATTGCCGCCGATGGAGAACCCCTGTGCCTAGTTCGTTCAACCTACCCGAGAGTGCCGCTTGTGCATTAGAGTGCCTGATCTCCTGTTCAAAGGTGGAGCGTATAATATTGTTCGGCTCGCGTGCTGTAGGAGACCACGATCAGCGATCTGACATTGATATAGCTATTGCTGCGCCAGAGTTGACGAGAAGGGAGCTGATATTTCTGCGAGATGATATCGCGAAAGCACGGACGTTATACAAAGTAGCCGTAACTCAGTTGGAAGGCATGCCAGCTAAGTTGAAAACTAGAGTATTAGAGCAGGGACTAGTGATCTATGAGCGAACGAAAGCTTCTTGATAGCTTATCTAATTTAGAAAAGGCCGTCTCAAATTTGGAGAAAGCGCTCGCTGTTCCGCGTGACCGCGAGTTGGTTTTTGAAGGCACTATACATCGGTTTGAAGTGACTATTGAATTGACGTGGAAAACTTTGAAGCGCGCTTTGAAGTACGAAGGCATTCATCCCAACACGCCGCGCGAGAGTGTAACCGAGGCGTTCCGAATCGGGTGGCTTCACGACGAAGCCATTTGGATTGACATGATCGGTCACAGAAATACAACTTCTCATGAATATCTGGCGGAAGAGGCGCTGGAGGATAACTATAACGACGTCGTTAAAGTGGCGCCTATTTTGCGTCATACTTTAACATTTCTTCAGGACCGCTATAAAAATCTGAGAGTTTAAGAATACTTATTCATTTTCGCGAGGCGATCAATGGCGGCGGTGCATATCGAGACCAACCAAAGCGACACTGAAGCGTGAACATGATGGCCCTGAGCGCCGTGCCATCGCTGCCGCTAGCGATGCGCAACAGGTGACTAGCGAGGCGCGCCTCAATAATTGCGGCTCCACGCCGCAATTCATTGCGGTAATGCTTGCGCAGTGTCGGCACGGTTACGGCGAGCACGGCGGCGATCTCGCTTTGTGGCACGCTCGCGCCAGCCATCGCTTCGACAAAGCGCCGCGTCATTGCGGATGGATCATGCGCCGGCCGTCCCTTTGATCGCGTTGCGTTTTCCATAACGGTAGAAAATAATGCTGTTTTTGGGAGAACGTTTGCCGGGAAACCTGTTTTTTTCTGCGCGAGAAAAAATCTCCGCGTGTGGTGGACGCGGGCCCCGAGGCCGCTTGCCTTGGCGAGTTTCATCCGCCCCCCTTGCATTTCGTATGTTGTGGGTAGCTTCCTCCGGATTCCACGCCCACGGCCGCCGCGGTGGCGCTGATCTAAAATGCGTGCGATAGACTGACGTTTAATATCGCAAGAGGGGGGCCCGTGAGTCTAGCGAAGCCGTTTCATCGAAACTATCGGGCCATGAAACCAGGTCCGCAGTCGGGCTACAGCGGTTGGGCCTACATCCGTGACCGCGACTACGCGAAGAATGCCGAGCACTACGTGCGCGCATTCACCTTGATCCAAAATGATCTCCAGTCGATTTTCGAGTATCTGGAGCCGAGCGATGAGTGTCGGACTGCATATTCGTACCGGATACACGCGCTGCTTATGCGCACCTGCATTGAGATTGAGGCCAACTTCAAGGCGATTTTGGAGGAAAACACTTTCACTCCCCCTCCGAACCGGTCAGTCAATATGACCGACTATAGAAAGGTGGACGCTACGCACCACTTATCCTCCTACGAGGTGATGCTTCCGATCTGGAATGGCGTGCCGCCGATCTTAAAGCCTTTCGAGCCGTGGAAGTCAGCGCGTGGCCTACCAAATCCCGGCGGCTTAAGCCTCCCTTGGTACCGAGCCTACAATGCAAGCAAGCACGACCGACAAGACGAGTTCAAGAAGGCAAATCTTGAGAACCTTGTAATGGCTGTCGCCGGCCTTCTGGTCCTTATTTCCTCGCAGTTTCGCGATCAGGACTTCACTGCGGGTTCGGAAGGGGTCACGTTTTCCGGATATGGCTATCACCCGATGGAGCCTTCGATCGGCTCCCTATTCAGGATCAAGTATCCGGATGATTGGGCCGACGCCCAACTTTATGATTTCGATTGGACCGTGCTGATGAAGCAGAACGACCGTTTCGAGAGGATTGATTATGATGCGATCCCCTGCTAGCGCGGCACGCCCGGGGAACGTCGGCTAATCAGACCCGCCGCGAAAAAGCACGCTGAGGTGGTCGCGCTCCCCGATTGCAGATCAAGCCGGCGGCGTGAACGATCCATAGACGATGGCTTCCGGCCTACGCACAGCGAGCGCCAGGCGTTCCTCTCCGAGGATCGTCAGCAGGTTTCGGATGAAGTCGTCATTCACGTATCCGAGTTCGACCGTCGCGTCCGTGCGCGTGTAGACCTTCGCAGCCAGATCGAGCGCGCCGACGAGGAACTGGCCGACCGGCATGGCGTTCGATGGCGCGACCGGTAGACGCCAGACACGGTCTGGGACATCGCCCAGAGGACCTCCTCCGATGTATCGACCCTGCGAGTCCTTGACGCCCATCATCGCGTACCAGTCGCGCGTTGAAATGATCGCGCCGCTCGCCGGATAGTCGGCCTCCTCGCTCTGGCTGATCGCTTTCAACAAAATGTCGAACGCCGTGTCGCCCGCCGCGCGCCGGGCTTCATCGAAGTCGGTCGCCTGCGGGATTAGACCATGCAAATTCTGGCCGCTGCCATCGCCATGGAGCAACTGCCCCTCGACCACGAAGCCCAAGCCGTAGCGCAATGTAGTATCGATCTCGCTGCGAAGCTGAGCATCATCGTCGAGAACTTGCCGCGACGCCTTGAGCCAATGTGCGACTGTCCGAATTGGCGCCGTCACTTCCTCGAAATTGAGATCGCTTTCCGGCTTCAAAGCGGCCTCGGCGACCGGCGCGGCGGAATTGGTGAAGCCGGTCTCGCGCCTGTAGCTGATCGCGTTGCTCGTCGTGTTCGCGGAGCCGAGGAGTGAACGGACAAGCAGCCGGCGGCGGCCAAGGGGCACAATCTCGCGGTCGAAATCGGGGATCACTGGGAAGTCGGTGCTGGTAAGCGTCGCCTTCGTTTCGACCGGAATTCGCGTTTTGGCATTCCTGCCGCCTTCGGCGAACGAGCGAAGCTCGGCGGATTTTACAACCTGATCGCCCCACGTTGGGACGCGGTTTCCGCCGCCGCCACCGAAGCTGCCTCGCGCGCCTTTCTGCTCAAGTTCGAAAAGCTGCTCGGCGAATGACGCCATTTTCTCGTCGGCTTCGCCAAGCTTCCGCAAGACTTCCGCTGCATGCTCGCCGAAGCGCGCGCTCAATGCGTCAAGCACGTCGTCGCCGCCCGCGTCCTTGCGGTGAATTCGCCCGCCAGCGGCCAGCAGAGCGGCGGCAGAGCGCGTCATGGGGATGTTGTGCATGGTCATGTCAAATTTCCTTTCAATCGCGCCGTGGCGGCGTCTATGGCGGCCATCAGCCGCGCTGCTTTCTCGCTCTGATCATCGCCAGCAAGCGCCCGCCAACCGCCGTTCGCGACCTGTTTAGCGGCGGCCTTTGGGAGGCCGACATGATGCAGGAGATCGACAAGCTCGCCCTTGCTGGAGAGGCTTTTGACGGCAGCGATCCGAGCACGCGGATTGGCCGGGACGGCGACGACGCTCACCTCGACCAGATCGACATCGAGGAGTGTGAAAGAGCCATCGCCATTATATTTCCGGCCGTCTTCCGGGATCAGATAGCCTATCGAGAAAGCGCCGGCATCGCCGGCCGCGATATGCTGGAATGCCTCCCGGCCGCGCGTGGTTTTGAGGTTGATCCGCCCGGCGACGTGCAGACCTTCACGGTCCTCCCGGAGGGCCGTCCACTTGCCGATTGGCTCCTCAATCCGATGGCTCCAGAGCATGGCGGGCGTCGTGCCCTCGCGGGCGTGCTCGGCGAGGGTCCGGGCAAAGGCGCCCTTGGCGACGATATCACCGGCACGATCCGGCTTGCCGCCGAAAGTAGACGCATAGCCCTCGATCAATCCGTCGCCGGCCGCCTTGACCTCAAGGTCGAGCGCCGGGGCGAGGCGGATCGCGGTTGGATCGAATTTCGAGAAATAGCTCATGGCTCACCTTCACACAAAGCGCGGGCATGGTGCCCGTTTCAAAGCTTCGGTCCCGGACCAGCCGGTGACGTGAAGGTGGATCGTCGGCTTGAGCGCCCGGTCCAGCCGGTGCGCCGATCCAATCGAGCCGCCCACATGATAGGAAAGAATTCCCGCATGGTCAATTTCCCTCGCCCCGCTCGTAGGCATCGAGCGCGCCGTCCTCGATCTGCTGAGCGAAATCACGGAGGATGCGGGCCGCGTCGTTCCGGCCCTCGATCTGGACCAGTTGTGCGAAGGTGTAGGCGGCAAGCCGGTCGATGATCACCTCGACGGGCGCGTCGAGCTTCTGGAACATGGTGACGGCGCAACGTTCGATCAGCCGGTCGCACAGGATGCGCTGCATCGCCTCGGCGGGGGTTCTTGGGCGTTCCATGACGGTCTCCTTTGCGGTTTCATGTTCTGGTTGCCGGTGACAAAAGTGACATTTCCCTATTCCCCCCAAGAAATGTCACCGATGTCACCACCCTCTTTTTAAGCGGTGACATAAGTGACAAAACCTTGGATAGGGAAAATGTCACCGCCCTTTTCGCCCGATTTTCCGGGCCTTCTCGAAAATGTCACCCGTCACCGCCTTCTCGCCCGGCGTCATTGCCCGGTGCAACCTTGAGGCGCTGCCGCATCGCGTCGTCCTCGTCATCCCGGCTTCCGAACCAGATCATGCCGACGCCAGCCTCATCCTCGTTGCGGACGACTTCGGCACGCTCCAAGAGCCAATCGAGCGCACGATTGAAGGCAACATTCTTCGAGTT
Organism: Sinorhizobium sp. GQ132; assembly: GCF_059758575.1. NCBI lineage: Bacteria > Pseudomonadati > Pseudomonadota > Alphaproteobacteria > Hyphomicrobiales > Rhizobiaceae > Sinorhizobium > Sinorhizobium sp. GQ132. The sequence goes on from NZ_JCAXDX010000005.1 coordinate 366,244, forward strand.
GCGATTGTCGCCGGCCTTCATCTTCAAGAACTCGTCCCGGAGCACGCCTTCGCGAACCGCCTTCACCTGCGGGCCGTTGCTGCCATAGGGCCGATAGTCGATGCCGGAAGCCAGAACCTCCCGTGTCAGGATTTTCAGGATGAGCCTCTGGTTCGCGCCGGGCTTTCGATCCTTCGGGCCGTCGCCGGCCTGTTCATCGCAAACAATTTCCTCGACGATAGCCGCCTCGACGCCGCCGACTTTGACCGAGGTGAAACGGAGCCGACCGATCTGCCGGTTTCCCGGCCCCGAGCGGTTCTTGCCCACATGGATCGTGTGCCAATCGCCTTCGCCCGGCAGCAGGATCATTTCCAAGGCGGCGACCGCTTCCAGTGTCTCCCCCTTCATCGCCTTCGGATCGGCGCGGTTCGTGTGGTTGAGGATGCAGATCACCGCGTTCTCGGCCTCCGCAAGCTCACGGAGGGCGTTCAAGGCCGGCGATACGATCTTGTCTTCCAAGACGGAGGTGCCGCCCAGCGCGGCCCGCAGCGTGTCGATCACCACGAAAATCGGGCGACCCGGCCTGCGTTGCCGAGCGTGTTGGATGACCTCGGCGATGATGGCCCTTGCCCGAGCGGGCTTGGCCAACGGGATGCCTTCCTCCGAATGAACGAGGAGCACTCCATCGGCTCCCGTTGCCTCCAGCCGGTTCGCCACGTCGCCGGCATCCTCAACCGCGATGTAGGCTACGGCAGCCTGTTTGACCTCCCGTTCAAGGAATGGCTCGCCCTGATCCAGCGCTTGGCCGAGCGCCACCGCGAACGCGGTCTTGCCGCTGCCGGGCCGGCCACCGATTGCAACGATGGTGCCAAGCCGCATCAGGCCGCTTATAAGCGAATCGGCCGAGGAATGAGCTTGGCTGCTGCGGAATTCCTGGAAAGTCAGCAATCGGATGGCGCCTCCAGCCCCGGCTTCGCCTCCGTTGCCGCGATCCGGGTTTGACCTGAAGCGAGTGTTGCTGTCGTAGCCACGGGCGGGCGGATGGCGCGGTTTGACCTTGCCCGCCTTGAGGCCGCTGCCGAGGGTCGGCGCGATCTCGGCGTTGCCGAGGCCGCAGGCTTTCGCGGCTTTCCAAAGGTGTTCGGCCGCCTCGCTTTCCGCGAGGTGCCCGCCACCGACGATTTGGCCTATGGCGAAAGCCGACCGATTGAGCTGGTCGTTTCGTCCGCCCTTGGCTGTACCGGCCACAGTCTGGCATTCGGCATTGAGCGCCGCCAGCGCCCAGGCTCGATCCTGATCCACGCCGTTGCCCCTAGTCATCGTCTCGCTCCAGCAGGCTAGCGAGCCACACGGGGAGCGGCAGAACGGGACGGTCGTGAAAAAGCTCGTAAGCGACACCCTGCGCGTTGACGGATGGCGGAATGACGACATAGCCGCCCCGGCCGCGTGTATCGATGCCGCGTCCGAGCCGACCTGCCGAGTTGCCAATTCCCGCTTGCCAGCGGAAATAGAGATGCCGCCCTCCAGATGGCGTGTGGACGATCCGTGTTGCCGGTTCGGCCGCTGCATGATCGACGAGCAGGTCGTTCCACGATTTCTCGCCATCGATCTCATCTGCCTCGAACGGGCACTTTACATCGATGTCGATGACGACAACCCCGGAGGGCTCGCCGGTCGGCATTCCGGCCATCGCGGCCGGCCATTGTTTCCACCATCGCCGGATCGTCGCCGGGGCGGTTGTTGCCGCCTTGAAGCCGTGCTTGACGAGCGGGCGTTTCGTCGCCGGATCGCACGGGAAGACCGGCCAGCCGCGCGAGGCATATTCCAAGGCCGCTTGCAGGAGGTCGCCCGTCAAGCTCTCGACCTCGCGCGAACCGAGGTCGCTCATGACTTATCCTCGTAGGATTTGCGCGCCCTCAGAGCCCGCGTTTGCTCTGGCCAAGGCCAGGCGGACGAGATTAATGGCAAGCCATTAGGTCTCAGGACGTTTCCGCGAGCCACCACGGAATAATGCAGACCTCGGAGATGAATTCGGCGGCGACCACACCGCTCGAACTGCTCGCGGAACCATGCGGCATCGCGATGATTGGCTGGTGTGTCGAGACGATAGGGGTCGTTCTGGGTCGCCAGCACCGTGAGGTCGCCCTGTCCGCAGCGCTGCTCCTGACGCGCCGCCTCCAAGACCGCACGCAGCGGCCCATGCCCGTTCACTGGAACCGTCATCGCCGCCTCCAGCCGCCGGCCGAGGGCCGAACCGGCAAGAGGACCGGCATGCGCCGCACCCAGCATGTCCGTTTATCGTGCGAGAAATCCGCGATGCGCCAGCCGCGACCGGGCGGTCGGGTGACCTTTGTCCCCCAGCCGTCAGCAACTTCGAACGGCTGGTCGCGGGTCGTGGCTGTTTCGATCAGTTCGGCGAACAGTTGCAGCTGATCCACAGAATGTCGTAGGCGACGGCGGCGAGAAGCCGAAATGTTGTGTTTCATGGATGGGTCTCCGTTACGCGGAAACCGCCGCCGATTTTGACCCAGGCCAAAACTCAGACTATATGTTCACTTCCCCCACCATCGTGATCGAGCCTGAGCCTGGCGCGCGGCAAACTTCAGCGGCAGGCCCAATCAACTTTGCTCACTTAGATTGTGATGAAGTCCTAGCCGGTCTGCGATCAATGCAACGGGCACCATGATCTTGCGGCCGATTTTTATTGTTGGAATGTCGCCACGCTTGGCCGCCTCATAGCTGCCGTTACGGCTCAGGCCATAGAAGACGCGGCCTGCATCAGGGACGGGAAGCGTCGGGCGGGAAAGTGCTTCGTCGAGCGTCATCTTCGATCCCTTCTATATGCGGTTAATGTGTCACATGCACATATAACATAGGACGAACACGGATTGCCCACAACAACAATATGTGCATAAGGTGCATGAAGAGACAGAAAGGGGATCGTAGATGACGAATGATGACGCCGCCCAATCAAAGAAGACCGAGCGCCTGCATATGCTGATCTCGCCCGGCGAGCTTGAAGCGATTGACACATGGCGTTTCAACAACCGCGTAGGAACCCGGGCAGATGCCGTGAGGCGGTTAACCCAACTGGCCTTGCGGGTCGATGCGCCGGTCGACGGCATCTATCACCAGCTGCGAGAGGCGTACGTGCAGCTTCTCAGCCGCACCGACGCGATTACATCTGATCCACTCGATCATGATCTGACCTTAAAAGCCGCGCTTCTCGCTCTCGGCGATCTTACCAAGGCGCTTACGCCGCTCATGGTTGAAGTGACCTCATTGACGGAGCAGGTGCACCGCCTGCGGGCCGACGGCAAGGTGACCGACAAGACCAAGGAAGCCGATGGAATCCGGAAAGAGGCGGAAGAGAGGGCCAAGATGGTGCGGGTCATGCTCCAGGCCATTGAGGAGGACCGTTTAGGCGAGGACGACGAATGAAGCGCAACCGAGAGGGAGGAACTGATCATGTCGGTACGTAAGCGCACATGGACTGGGCACGGCGTTCAGAAAGAGGCGTGGATTGTCACTTACTTCGACACCAAAGGGGTAAAGCGCCAGAAGACGTTCGCGAAGAAGAAAGACGCGGACACCTTCGCCAGCAAAGCACATATGGAGGTTAAGGAAGGCGTTCACGTTGCCGACCGCGATAGCGTTACCGTCAAGAAGGCCGCCGAGCTATGGATTGCAACCGGCGAAGGGGAGGGCCTTGAGCGCAGCTCCATAGATCAGCGAAAGCGTCATCTGAAATTTCATATCGAGGAGTTTATCGGCGATACGCTGGTCTCCAAGCTGTCGGTGCCATTGATTCGGGAGTTCGAGGACAAGCTCAGGGAGAATAGCCGGTCTGCCGCGATGATCAAGAAGGTGCTCGTGTCACTCGGCGGTATCCTGGGCGATGCGGTTGAACGCGGGCTGGCAACGCGGAACCCAGTCAGGGACATGCGCCAGCGCCGAAAGGGAAAAGAGGCCCGGGCTGAGAAGCGTCACAAGGGCAAGCTCAAGGTGGGCGTGCATATCCCGGCGCCGGCCGAGGTCCGCGCGATCATCAATGCGCTCGACGGCATGAGTCACTGGCGTCCGCTGCTGATAACCGCGATCTTCAGCGGTATGCGATCTTCGGAGTTGCGCGGACTGCGCTGGGAGGATGTTGATCTGGAGGGACGTTCGATTAGCGTCACCCAACGAGCGGACGAGTACGGTAAAATCGGGCGACCGAAGACGGAGGCGGGCGAGAGGACAATTCCGATCCCGCCATTCGTCATCAACACTCTCCGGGAATGGCGCCTTGGTTGCCCGCGACGTGATACCGGCCGGGTCGATGCTGCCGGCAATCCCATTCTCGAGCTTCATTACGTCTTCCCCAACGGGAACGGCAACATCGAAAGCCACGCCAACATCATCAACCGGGCGCTGATCCCGGCTGGTATCAGGGCAGGGGTCTCGGTTCCCTCAGAGGAGCTGGGCAAGAACGGCAAACCCGTCATGCTGGCGAAGTACACGGGCCTTCACTCGCTCCGGCACTTCTTCGCCTCGTGGTGCATCAACCGAAAGGTTGACGGCGGCCTAGAGCTGCCGGTCAAGTCGGTGCAGGAAAGGCTGGGCCACTCTTCTATTCAGATGACGCTGGACACCTACGGGCATCTTTTCCCGCGCGGCGACGATGCCGACGAGCTAGCCGCTGCTGAGCGGTCCCTTCTGGGCTAAAGGCTAGCGCGACAAGGCAGGGCTCATTGCGACATAACTGCGACATAAATGCAAAAAGCTCATTAAAAACAAGGTTGACACGGGAATCATAATCCTTGTGTCGGGGGTTCGAATCCCTCCTCCGCTACCAATCAGACATTTGTCCAGCCCGAAGACATAGGTAACAGAATGTACCTAAGGCATGGGTGACAATTTCGTGCCGAACGGATTGTCGATGGTTTGCAAAGTCCTCTGCTCCAGGTCGAAATATCCCAGATCATTCCGCATGAAGATGGCGAGCCAAATGCCATTGATGGGCGGAACCAATCCGCTCCCCTGCCGTTCAAATATGAGTTTAAGCAAACTCTCAAATGAGAGCATGGAGGAGAAGTCATGAACATCGGCAGGCTTTTCGCGGCCGGGTTGATTTTGGGCGGCGCGGCGGCTGCTGTACCTTCTGCTTCGTCAGCCCAGTCATTCGACCTGTACATCGGTCCGGACGGTCCGCAGCTGCGTGATCGCAGATACGACGATGACGACTATGATTATCGTCGGTCTCGCGGCTGCAGCGAGCGTCAGGCCATCCGTCGCGCCTATCGGCTTGGAATCCGCGATCCGGATATCCGGTCGATCACGCGGCGCGAGGTTGCGGTCGACGGTGTCGGCCGGCGCGGTCGGCTTACGACCGTCTATTTCGCAAATCGGCCGGGATGTCCTCGCATAGGTTGAGCCTCTTCTGCTAGTATAGCCGAACGGCCGCCAGCATATGGTGCCGCGCGTTTCCGGACGCACGGCGCCGTTCAGCACGCTGCAACGAACGGCAACGCTCGGTCGACGCGGCTGCATTGTGTGTACGAATGAGCCGCGACGGAACTTCCCTGCGCCGGCTTTGTTCGAGCAATTCCGGGAAAGTGCGCAGACGTCTTCCGTTCGGAATTGCGGCAACGAAAGGTTAGAGCATTGGCGGAGCGGAAATGCTCCAGATCACGATGTTTTCAGGTCTGGTTGACCCAAAAACACAACCGTGATCGATTCCAAGAAGTTGGAGCGGATGCGGGTTGAAAATCGCACACACTTTTCCTCATCCCGCTCCGGGTCGGTCAGGAGGATCGCATGCCGGCGCCGAAAGAGATGGATTCCGCATTGACCAGTCTTCCCTTGAGAATCGGGGCCTATATCCCCGACGATCTCCTGGAGGACTGGTTCGCCCCGGGAACGGGAATGAACCCGCCCTCGGAAACGGCTTTAGCCGAGGCAGCCGCATACGGGCGGCGGTTCGAGTGCGAATTCAAATATTATCCCGAGCGAAAGGAAGGGGTCTTCTGGAAATGGGTACCAGCCATCTGAACGAAGGCAATCTGGAGGCGAAGGCCATCAATGCCGTTATCGAAGAACTTCAGCGGCAGGCGGCAGAAAACCCTTCGAAGCTTCAGGTCCGCCAGGCGGGAGACAAGCTCGCGGTCAACGGAGAAATCGACGTCGACGCGGTGGTGATGGTGGTCGTGGGGTCGATGGCAGGAGGCCCTTGAGGTCCTTGAGCCGCTTCCGGCCTTTCGGCCCCATGCCCTTGCGCCGAGCCGGTCCGCTTCGGCCTCGTGCGGGCGCGTGCCATTCGGGCCCCCGCGAGGGCGCGAGGGGAAGGGCTCACGAAGGGTTATCCTTGTCGCCCGTGGCGCTCGGCGGATTTTCATCGATGGTGTTGATGCCGTCGGCATTGACCTTGGTGTCCTCGATCCTGGTGGAATTGGTCGAGGGGAAGCGGTCGACATAGACGTAGAAAATCGCACTGGCGATTATGATGACGGCGGCGCCGATCAGCGCCAGTCGCTCCCAGGTTCGGGTCATGACATCACCTCCGGTAGGTCATGGTCGAAACCGCGGCCGCGCGCAAAGGTTCCGGCCCCGGGAGCGTCCGCCGGACTTAACGCGATGCGGAACCATTTGTGCCCGTCCGGCGTTAGTACCAACGCAGTTGGGAGGCGCAGGATGAAACACGCGGAAATTGGAAAGCTCGACAAATCCCAGGCCAGGCATGTCTGGGATGTGGCGGAGTATTGCAGGCGCACCGGCATCCACAAGGCCGAGGAACGCCGCCTGATCAGGGTTCTCGGGCGATTTGCATCCAGCCACGAGCTTCAGATGAACATCGTGCGTCCTCAGACGCGCATGCGCTGACATCTCCGCGTTTCCATCGCCGTCTAATCGTTCGCTGTTCCGTCGAAACGGCGATACACGCAGCAGCAGCCGCAGGAGGCGCACGTGTGGGCAACTCTCACCGGTGCAGTTCTTTTTATCAGCGGGCTTCTCTACATGGCCTGGGAGGCGCTCGGGCGGCGGCGGTTGAGCCAGCCGCCGCAAGGCAATCCCAAGCAGACGCTTGAGCCGCGCGGGCAAGGGCTCCGTTTTCTGAGCCCGCTGCGCAACTGGCTGGGCGTCGTGCTCATGGTGATCGGCGGCATTCTCCTGCTCTTCGGCATGCGCTGAAACAGCGTGCCTCCCGGTTCCCGGACGAGACAAAAACGGCCGACGGCGCGGCGTTCAGGCCGGGCCGATCTCGATCAGGAAAACTTCCGACGCGATGTCGGCCGAGAGCGTGAGCGTGGCCGGCTGGACGAGAACCGCCGTGTCGAGCCCGTGCAGGGTTGCGGAAACGCCTTCGGTCACGAGCGCAACGCTGCCGCGATGACAGAAGAGAACGAGATCGCGGGCGCTCGTAGCCACCGGCTGCCAGCCCTCGACATGAATCCTGCGTACGCGGTGTTTCAATGCCTGGCGGCGTGTCATCACATTGAGATCGGTGACCGGGCCATCCGCGAGGGTCGCGGACGTCGGCAGATCGGCAGGAAAGGTGAGGGGGGCGTCCGAGGCGGTCAGCAGTTTCGGTTGCCGGCCCTCGATCGCGAGCGTCATCCCGCTACCCTCCAGGATCGACAGGGTGCGGTCGATGCCGGGAAAGATCGAGAAGGCGCCATTGGTGGCGACGGTCGCCATGCTTATGCGCCAGTCGAAATCGGCGATGGTGGCACGGTCCGGAGAGACGGCGATTTCCACCGTCTCTCCGCCGCCGTTCTTCCACGGCATATGCCTGTACTCGCTCGAGCGCAGAATTCGCATCATCGTCAGCCGAGCCATCCCATCGACGTTCCGATCCAAATGATCGGCGCCGTCACCAGTATGCTCAATACGACGCGAATATACCAGATCACCAGAAGATCGCGAAAGCTGAGCGGGATCGAGGTCGCCAGCACGCAGGGGACCGAGGCGGACAGGAACAGAACCTGGCTGACCGATACCACCGCGGCCAGGAACTTCACCTCGGGCACTGCCTCCTTGAGCAGGATGGCGGGCAGGAACATCTCGGCGAGCCCGGAGGCGAGCGCCTTTGCCGCCTGCATCGGCTGGCCGAACTGCGCGAGCCAGGTGAAGGGGTAGAGCGTCAGGCCGAGAATGTCGAAGATCGGCGTGAACTTGGCGGCGAGAAGTCCGATGAGCCCGACTGCCATGATGCTCGGCAGGATCATCGCCGCCATGCGCAGTCCGTCGAGGAAGCTTTCGCGCAGCAGCGCCGGCAGGCTCTTGGCGATTGCCGCCTGCTCAAGGCCGGTCTCCGCGGCGACGCTCAGGCGGCTGCGCCCCGGGGGCAACGGCTGGTCCCGATCGCCCTCGTGCGCAAGGCGGGAAAGCGGCCAGATCCGGGCGGTGATGGCAGAAACGATGAACGTGACGACGAGCGTCGTCCAGAAGTAGAAATTCCAGATATCCATGAGCCCCAGCGTCTTCGCCACGATGATCATGAACGTGGCCGACACGGTGGAAAAGCCTGTCGCGATGATCGCCGCTTCGCGCACCGTGTACTTGCCTTCGCGGAACACGCGGTCGGTGATGAGGAGTGCAAGGGAGTAGCTGCCGACGAAGGAAGCGACGGCGTCGATGGCGGACCAGCCCGGCGTACGCCAGATCGGCCGCATCACGGGCTGGACGAGCACGCCGGTGAATTCGAGAAGGCCGTAGCCGATCAGAAAGGCGAGTGCCAAAGCGCCGATGGGTACGATCAGCCCGACCGACAGCACCAGCTTGTCGAAGAGGAAGGGCAGCATGTCGGGCGCGAAGAGGATCGCGGGCCCGATGCCGGCGAGATAAAGGCCGGCAAGCACCAGTCCGAGGACGCGCAGGACCGAAAAGACGGCATCGGTCGTCGTCTTGCGCCAGGTCCCCTTCACGATGGGTCCGAAGGCGCCGTACGCCATCAGCAGCAATACGAAGCCGATCGCCACCGGCCGTGCATGGGTCGATATGGCCGTTGCCGCATGGTCGAGCAGGATCGTCGACTTGCCGGCGATTTCGACCGGCACGAAGAACAGAAATATGCCGATGAGGCTGAAAAGAATGAGCCGCAAGGCTGCGCCGCCGCGCGAGCCCCCTGCCTCGGTGGTGATGTGCGTCATGTCGTCTCCTCCCTTCCCGTTCAGAGCGGGGTTACAGGCTGGCCTTCGCCGGCGCGGCTCGCATCAACAGCCGCATCCGGTCGAAGTCTTCGTTCATCGGGCGATCGTCGCGATAGGCTGGAATCGCCGAGCGTATGCGCCCGTAAAGGGCAGCAGTGCGTTGCGCCTTGCCCGGTCCCTGCGGCTGCAGTTCATAGGCCTGAGCGGACGCAAGCAGTTCGATCGCCAGGATCCGCTCGAGATTGTCGACGATCGAGAGCGCTTTCCAGGCCGCCGGTGTCGCGTGGGTGAGCATGTCTTCCTGAAGCGCGGAGGTGATGCCGCCGTCGAGGCTGGCCGGCGCTGCGAGCCGCCGGTTCTCCGCCACGAGCGCGGCAGCCGTGTACTGCGCGATCATGAACCCCGAGCACACGCCGCTGTCGCCGGCGAGGAAGGCAGGCAAACCGCTCACCAGAGGGTTCACCAGCCGGTCGATGCGGCGCTCGGACATCGCTGCGACCTCCGCCACCGCGACGGCGAGGCTGTCCATTGCGAGGCCGAGCGCGGCACCGACGGCATGGGCCTGCGAATGCACCTCGGGTGCCTCCGGCGCACCGGCAACGGCCGGGTTGTCGGTAACGCTTGCAAGTTCGCGATCGACGATTTCGGCTACCTGGCCAAAGGCGTCGCGGGCGGCGCCATGCACCTGCGGCACGGCCCTGAGACTCAGCGGATCCTGGGTGCGGGTGCCGGCCGTACCTGCCAGCATCGGGCTATCCGCCAGCCAGTCGCGCAGGCTTTCGCCCACTGCGTTCAGGCCAGGGGATCGGCGCAGAGCCAAGGGCAATTCGGCAAAGGCATTGGCCTGGCTGCCGAGGTTTTCGTAAGTCATCGCCGCGGCTGCATCGGCCCAGGCGAAGAGCCTTTCCGTGCGTGCGAGCGCCAGCGCCGCCAGACCGGTGGCGCACGGGGTTCCGTTGACGAGGCTGAGACCTTCTTTCGCTTCGAGCCGCAACGGCACAAGCCCCAGACGGGCGAGGGCATCGCCGCCGCTCAGTCTTTCAGTCCCCAGCATGGCCGAGCCGTGACCGATCAGCACGAGGCCGATCGCGGCGGCGTGGGTCAGATATCCAACCGAACCACGCGACGGAATGAGAGGGATGATGTCGGCGTTGAGCAGCGCCAAGAGTGTTTCGACCGTCTCGATCCGCACGCCGGAATAGCCGTGGGCGAAGTTGGCTATCTGTGCTGCCATGACGGCCCGGGCTTCCACTAGACCTAGCGGATCTCCGACGCCGCAAGCGTGGCTCAGGATGATGTTGCGCGAGAGCGCCTGCTGGTTCTCACGGCTGATGACGACATCGCAAAGGGCGCCGACGCCGGTGTTGATGCCGTAGCCACGGATGCCGCGGTCCACCAATGCGTCGACGATCCGGCGGGCATGGGCGATCCGCCGGCGCGCAGGCTCCGACAGGTCGAGGCGGACGCCCTCGGCGATCGAAGCGATCTCGCGCCAGGTAAGCGGCCCATCGATCGAAATCATCTCACCCATGGGTCTCCGGCCTTTCGTGCCTGCGCTGGACGAACCGGGCAACATAGTCGTTGGCAGGGTTGTCGAGGATGTCGCCCGGTGTGCCGACCTGAACGACCTGACCGTCCTTCAGGATCGCGATCTCCGACCCGATGCGTAGGGCCTCGTCGAGATCATGGGTGATGAAGACGATGGTCTTTGCAAGATTCTGCTGGAGTTGCAGCAATTGGTCCTGCATGTCGCCGCGGATCAGCGGGTCGAGGGCACTGAAAGCCTCGTCCATCAGGATCACATCGGTGTCGGCGGCGAGCGCTCGTGCAAGGCCGACGCGCTGCTTCATGCCGCCCGAGAGCTGATGGGGAAATTTCGCGTCGTAGCCGGACAGGCCGACCGTTTCGATCCATTTCATGCCGATTTCGCGGGCATCGTCCTTCGACACGCCGCGCACGCGCTGTCCGTAGACGACATTCTGGAGCACGGTCCGGTGCGGCATCAGGGCAAAGCTCTGAAAGACCATGCTGACGCGCCGCATGCGGAAGGCACGCAGCGCCTTCGCACCCAGGTCGAGGATGTTGTCGCCGTCGAAAAGGACCTCGCCGCTCGTTGGTTCTATCAGCCGGTTGAGGTGGCGCACCAGCGTCGACTTGCCCGATCCGGAAAGCCCCATGATCACGAAGATCTTTCCGGCGCCGATCTTCAGGCTGACATCGTTGAGGCCCACGCTGCAGCCGGACCTCGCCAGGATATCGGCCTTATCGAGACCGTCCTTGAGCATGGCGAGCGCCTTCTTGGCGTCATGCCCGAATATCTTGTAGACGTTCCGGATCTCTATATCAGCCATTGCGGGCGTCCTCCGTCCGGGGCTTGCCGAAGCCTTGCGTGATGCGGTCGAGCACGATCGCGAGAATGACGATGCCGATGCCGGCCTCGAGGCCCTTGCCGACGTCGAGCGTCTGAATGCCGTTGAGCACCTGTTCGCCGAGGCCGCGCGCGCCGATCATCGAGGCGACGACGACCATCGACAGCGCCATCATGATCGTCTGGTTGAGGCCGGCCATGATCGTCGGCGTCGCAAGGGGCAGTTCGACGCCGAAGAGGATCTGTCGCGGACTGCCGCCGAACGCCGTCGCAGCTTCGACGACTTCCGCGTCGACCTGGCGGATGCCGAGATCGGTGAGCCGGATCAGCGGCGGGACGGCGTAGATGATGGTCGCGAGGATAGCGGGCACCTTGCCGAGCCCGAAGAGCATCAGCGCCGGGATGAGATAGACGAAGCTCGGCATGGTCTGCATGACATCGAGCACCGGCAGAGTGATGTTGCGGACGGTGCGGCTCTTCGCGACGAGAATCCCCATGGGCACGCCGATCACTACCGAGACGATGGTCGCCATCAGCATCAGCGCGAGCGTCTGCATCGTCAGGTCCCAGAGTCCGAGGACGCCGACGGCAACCAGCAACGCGCCGACCGCCAGCGTCAGCGACCAGCGCCGCGAACTCCGCCAGGCAAGCGCCATGAAGGCGAGAATGACGAGCCACCAGGGCAGGCCGCGCAGGATCCATTCAATGAACAGAACGGCTTTCAGGATGACGGCGCTGATCGCCTTGAAGACCCAGCCGTAATTGGTGACGAGCGCCTGGATGAAATCGTTCACCGGCGCGCGGATCGAGAGATTGAGAGAGTCCGGAAACATCGGATATCGTTCCTTGTTCAGGGCGGCGGCGCGAAGCCAAGACCCTCCTGGCCCGGGGAAGCAGCCCTTTCCCTACCATCGCCGGAAAGGCCGCTTTTACTTGAGACCGGCTTCGATCTTGCCGCGCGCCTCTTCCGAGACCCACTTGCTCCAGACGTCGCCCTTGGTTTTCAGGAATTCGGCGGCAGCCGCCGTGGCGTCGACCTTGTTGTCGGCCATATAGGCGAGGCTGGCGTTGACCTCCTCGAGCGGGAATGTTGCCTTTTCCAGAATCTCGACGATTTCCGGCGCTTCCGAAGCGAAGGTGCTGTTCACGCCATAGGCCACGTCGACGGAAGGGAAGGCGCAGCCTTCGTCACGTTTGCCGTTGGCGCTGCTCAGTTCTTTCCAGCAGGCTTCGTTATAGGCCGGCTCTTCGAGCTGGATCAGCTTGAATTTCCCCATGATCGCGGTAGGCGACCAGTAATAGAAGAGGATAGGCTCACCCTGGAGATAGGCGGAGGTGATCGCCGCATCCAGCGCCGTTCCCGTCCCCGGCCGGAAGTTCACATAGGCCTCATCGAGCTTGTAGGCCTCGAGCTTGGCGGTGCTCACGCCCTCGCAGGTCCAACCGGAGGGGCAGTTGAGGAACCGGCCTTTGGATGGCTCCTCCGGATCGGCGAAAATCTCGGCGATCTTCGGATCGGTAAGCTGTGATACGCTTTTCAGGTCCGGCGCCTTGGCTTCGATATTGCGAGCGGGATCGCCGTGGACGACATAGTCGGGCACGAACCAGCCTTCGCTGGCACCTACGAAGGTCTTGCCGACGGCCACCACCTTCTTTTCTTCGACCGCCCTGTTCCAGACGTCCGAACGGCCGAGCCATTCCTCGGCGAAAATCTGCACGTCGTTGTTGGCGGTTGCCTGTTCGAGAGTCACGGAATTGCCGGGGATCGAGTCGACCTGGCAGTCGTATCCCTTGGAAAGGATCGTCTTCATGACCTCGGTGATGAAGGCGCCGCTTTCCCAGTCGATGCCGGCGAAGGTCACGGTCTTGCCGTCGCCGCAATAGGAAGCATTGGCGCCGCTGGCGGAAGCCGCCAGCATCAGGCCGGCGGCAGCGAAGGTGAGTCTCATTGTGCTGATCGACATGCGCATTCCCCCATTTTTAATCGCGATTCGATTGCTATTTGAGCTTGTTCAGAACGCACGCGAAGGCGCGATCGATGTCTTCCTCCCGGTCATGCCGTCCGTCGCGGATCTTCCATTCGCCAGCGATCATGACGTCGCGAACCGTATCCCCGCCGAGTGCGAAGAGCCAGCGGTCGAGAATCTGGTTGCCGCTTGCCGCGGCGATATAGGGATTGGATCCGTCGAGAACGACGAGGTCGGCTATCGCGCCGACGCGGATGCCCGGCTCTTCCATTCCGGCGGCATGTCCGGCCGCTTGGGCGCCGCCGGCAAGCGCCGCATCGAAGACTGTCCTGCCGACGGAGGCGCCGGGTGCGGCGAGCCGGTTGCGCCTGCGGTCGCGCAGGCGCTGCCCGTATTCGAGGAGCCGAAGCTCTTCCGCGACGCTCGTCGCGACATGGCTGTCGGTTCCGACCCCGAAACGTCCGCCTGCCGCAAGAAAATCGACCGCGGGAAAAATTCCGTCGCCGAGATTGGCCTCGGTCGCGGGGCAAAGGCCGGCGACCGCTCCCGACCGGGCGAGCCGGTTCGTCTCGTCGGGCGTCATGTGCGTCGCGTGGATCGCGCACCAGCGCTCGTCCACCGGCATGTTGTCGAGAAGCCATTCGACCGGGCGCCGGCCGCTCCAGGCCAGGCAATCCTCCACTTCGCGGGGCTGCTCGGCGACATGGATGTGGATGGGGCCGGTGAGGGGCGATGATTCCAGGATCGCGCGCATTTCCTCCGGCGTCGCCGCGCGCAACGAATGGATCGCATAGCCAAGCCTCGCGCCTGTCGCATTGCAAGCGGGCGAGAGACGATCGAGCAGCGCGAGGAAGCGGTCCGGATCATTGAGGAAGGGACGCTGCCCCGCGCTCGGCGCAGCTCCGCCGAAATTGGCATGGGCGTAGAAGACCGGCAGATGGGTGAGGGCGATACCGCTCGTCTGCGCGGCCCTTAGTATCCGCAGCGACATTTCCGCCGGGTCCGTGTAAGGCGTGCCGTCGAGCTGATGGTGAAGGTAGTGGAATTCGACGACACGGCCGAAGCCGCCTTTCAGCATTTCCACATAGAGCTTGGCGGCGATTGCCTCGAGATCGTCCGGGTCGACCAGGCCGACGGTGCGATACATCTCCTCGCGCCAGGTCCAGAAGCTGTCGTCGCCTGTTCCGGCCACTTCCGCAAGGCCGGCCATCGCACGCTGGAAGGCGTGGGAATGCAGGTTCGCCATCGCCGGCACGACGGGTCCGGACAGATGCTCGTCGCCCGGTGCCTTCGATTGCCCTGCTTCCACCGCGAGAATGCGTCCCGCCGCGTCGACGGAGATCGCGACGTCCTTGGACCAACCGGTCGGCAGCAGCGCCTGTTCGGCAAACAGTCGATGAGCGGACAAAGCTGTCATGAGCGCCGTTCCTGTGCGTGGTTGTATATGGAACTATAGATATTTTCTTGTGGCGCGCAAGCTGGAAATAAAGGAAAACAAGCGCTGATTTGCCGGGCCGGCGGCGCCCGGCCGCAACGGAGCATCGCATGGCGGTATCGGGTCGTAAGAGCGACAGGGCGGTTTTCGACGACGGGCCGGTACCGCGCTATGAAGCGGTCAAGCAGTTCATCCGCAGCCGCATCGAAAGCGGCGATTGGCCGCCGCACCATCGCATACCGTCCGAAAACGATATCGTCGCCGATCTCGGAGTCAGCCGGATGACCGCCAATCGCGCACTTCGCGAACTGGCGAGCGAGGGTGCGATCACGCGGGTCCAGGGGGTAGGGTCCTTCGTGGCTGCCCACAAGGGCAGCACGGCCCTTCTCGAGGTGCGCAATATCGCCGACGAGATTCGCGAGCGCGGCCACAGGCATACCTCGCGGATCACGCTCCTCGAGGAGGAGCAGGCAAGCACCGGGGTCGCAGAGGCGCTCGGGCTTGCGACGAACGCGCGGGTCTTTCACTCGATCATCGTCCACGCGGAGGACGACGTTCCGATCCAGATCGAGGACCGTTTCGTCAATCCTGCGATCTGCCCCAATTACCTGGAACAGGATTTCACCAGCATGACCCCGAACGTCTATCTGACGTTGGTGGCGCCGATCACGCGGACGGAGCAGATCGTCGAAGCCGTTCTGCCGAAGCCGTGGGAATGCAAGCTCCTTTCGATCGGCCGCGGCGAACCGTGCCTGATGATCCGTCGACGGACCTGGTCGGAAGCTGCGAATGTGACGGTCGCGTGGCTCACCTATCCGGGTACGCGCTATCGTCTTGAAGGTGTTTCGCAGTAAGAAGGACACCTTCGCAGAGACGGGAAGGAAATGATGGAAGACGAATTGCTGAAGCGCCGCACGCAGCTTGCGAGACCGGATGTGTCGATCGAAGAGGCGCAGGCGATCCTGGCTCAACATTACGGCCTTTCCGGCGATCTTACGGAACTCGGCAGCCAGCAGGACCGCAACTACCGCGTCGACACAAGCGAGGGGCGTTTCGTCCTCAAGATCGCGCGTGCCGAATATCCGCGGGCCGAGATCGAAGCCCAGAATGCCGCTTTGCGGCATGTCGCCACCAGGCCCGATGCTCCCAAAGTGCCCGAAGTGATGTCCGCTTTGAGCGGCGAGGAAATCGTTGCCGCATCCGTTCGCGAGGAAACCTATCAGTTCCGGTTGCTCACCTATCTTGACGGCACGCCTCTGACGCGCCGCAGGCACCTGGCCGTGGAAACCGTGGCGGCACTTGGCGATCTTGCAGGTCGATTGGCCGTCGCACTCAGGGATTTCGATCACCGGGGGCTCGAGCGGGAGCTGCAATGGGACCTCAGAAAGGCGGGGCCGGTCGCGCTTCACCTGCTTTCGGCCATGAGCGACATCGATCTGCGCCAGCGCATTGCCGAGGCGATGGTCGGCGCCATGCGCAGGGTTCAGCCGCTGATGCCGGAGCTGCGCCTGCAGGCGATCCATCAGGACGTCACCGACGACAATGTCGTGAGCCGCGCGAACAGGAGCGGGCGCCTCATCCCCGACGGCGTCATCGATTTCGGCGACGTGCTGAAAGGATGGGTGGTCGCCGATCTTGCCGTTACCTGCGCATCGCTGCTGCATCACTCGGACGGAGACCCCTTCCATATCCTGCCGGCGGTGAAGGCGTTCCATGCCGTCTGCCCTTTGACGGATGCCGAATTGAAGGCGCTGTGGCCGTTGATCGTCGCGCGTGCCTGCGTTCTCGTGGCGAGCACGGCGCAGCAGCTCGAGGTCGATCCGGAAAATGCCTATGTCGAAGGCAATGCCGCGCATGAGCGGGAAATCTTCGACGTTGCCGTTTCCGTGCCTCTCGAACTCATGGAGCATGCGATCGGAGAGGCCGTGGAGAGGGCTCCGCAGCTTTCTCCGCCCGAGATGGGCGGTCGGCTGCTGCCCGAGCTCGACCCTTCGGAAATAGGCATCGTCGATCTTTCCTCGCTCGGCCCGCACCTTCCTGCCGATCGCTGGCATTACGAGGACACCGAAGCCCTGCTCCTGCAATCGGCGGCGCGCGCGGCCGGTGCCGCGGCCACGCGCTATGGCGAGTACCGGCTGACGGAAACCAGGCTCCTGCAGGCAAGCGCCCCCCGGACATTCGCCCTGCACGTGGATTTATGCCTGCATGGGCAGACTGCCGTGCACGCGCCTTTTGCCGGCCGGCTCCACCAGCGCGGCGGCAAGCTGATCTTCTCGGGCGAAGGTCTCCATCTCCATCTTTACGGCGTGGAGGCAGCCGACCTCGCCGAAGACTCGTTCGAGGCGGGCGCACGGATCGGCGTGGTCCCCGGCGATCCGTCGGCCCTGGGGTTCATGCGCGTCCAGCTTTGCACGACGCCGGAGGTGGACCCGCCCGCCTTCGCTGCGTCGCATCAGGCGGAGGCATGGCGCCGGCTGTGCCCGTCGCCCGCGCCCATCCTGGGCTTCGATTGCGACGCGGCCTTGCCGGACGCGGCCGGGCTCCTCGAGCGCCGCCGCCGGCACTATGCCCGGCCGCAGAAGAACTATTACCGCACGCCGCCGCAGATCGAGCGCGGCTGGAAGGAGCATCTCTTCGACGTCGAAGGGCGCGCTTACCTCGATATGGTCAACAACGTCACGCTCGTCGGCCACGGGCATCCGCGCCTGTCGGCTGCGGTCGGGCGGCAATGGTCGCTGCTCAACACCAATTCGCGGTTCCACTATGCTGCCGTGACGGAGTTTTCCGAGCGGCTTGCGGCGCTCGCGCCGGAAGGTCTCGACACTGTCTTTCTGGTCAACAGCGGATCCGAGGCGAACGATCTCGCCATCCGGCTCGCCTGGGCCCATTCCGGAGCGCGCAACATGATCTCGCTGCTGGAGGCCTATCACGGCTGGACGGTCGCGAGCGACGCGGTTTCCACCTCGATCGCTGACAATCCGCAGGCGCTGACGACGCGTCCAGACTGGGTCCAGCCCGTCGTCTCGCCGAACACCTATCGAGGCCCGTTCCGCGGGGAGGGTTCGACGGGCGACTATGTCGACGCCGTGTCTCGAAAGCTCGCGGAACTGGACGAGAAAGGCGGGAAGCTCGCCGGCTTCATCTCAGAATCGGTCTACGGCAATGCCGGCGGCATTCCGTTGCCTTCCGGCTATCTGGAAGCGGTCTATGCCATGGTCCGGGAGAGGAGCGGCGTCTGCATCGCCGACGAGGTGCAGGTCGGCTACGGGCGGCTCGGTCATCATTTCTGGGGTTTCGAGCAACAGGGCGTCGTGCCCGATATCATCACCGTCGCCAAGGGCATGGGCAACGGCCATCCGCTGGGCGCGGTCATCACGCGGCGCGAGATTGCCGATGCGCTGGAGAAGGAAGGCTATTTCTTCTCTTCCGCCGGCGGCAGCCCCGTGAGTTCCGTCGTCGGCCTGACCGTCCTCGACATTCTTCACGACGACGCCCTGCAGGAAAATGCCCGCGCGGTGGGCACCCATCTCAAGAGTCGGCTCGAGGCGCTCGGGGACCGGTTTCCTCTCGTCGGCGCCGTTCACGGCATGGGGCTTTACTTGGGCGTCGAATTCGTCCGCGACCGCGAAACGCTCGAACCGGCCACCGAGGAAACCGCGGCGATCTGCGACCGCCTTCTCGATCTCGGCATCGTCATGCAGCCGACCGGAGACCATCTGAACGTCCTGAAGATCAAACCGCCGCTTTGCCTCGCCCGGGAGAGCGCCGATTTCTTCGCCGATATGCTGGCCAGGGTGCTCGAAGAGGGATGGTAGGAGAAAGGCGCCGCCGGAATTCCCTGCGGCGCCTGCTTTCCGCTGCGTGTCGTTGTCCTTCAATCGGCTGCGATCGAAGGAAACATGCAGTAGGTCAGCGGACCGGCGGCGCGTAGATCAGGCCGCCGTGGTTCCAGAGCCTGTTGAGGCCGCGATCGATCCTGAGCGCGCTCTCCTTGCCGAGGTGACGCTCGAAGATCTCACCGTAATTGCCGACCGCAGCCACCGTCTGGTAGGCCCATTTCGGATCGAGCCCGAGCGCCTTTCCGGCTTCGTTGTCGATGCCGAGGAAGCGCTTTTGTGCGGCGGTTCCGCTTTCGAGGAGCGAAGCGGCATTGTCCCGGGTGATGCCCAGCTCCTCTGCCTCGATCATCGCGAAGAGCGTCCAGCGAACGACCTTGAACCATTGATCGTCGCCCTGGCGGACGGCAGGGCCGAGCGGCTCCTTGGAAATGACTTCCGGCAGGATGACGAAGCGGTCAGGATCATTGAGCGTCAGCCGCTGCGAATAGAGGGCGGAGGCATCGGTGGAATAGACGTCGCAGCGGCCGGAATTGAAGGCCTGGATCGTCTGGTCCGCCTTTTCGAAGGCGATCACCTGATACTCGATGCTGTTGGCGCTGAAATAGTCCGCCATGTTCTGTTCGGTCGTGGTGCCGGTCTCCGTGCAGACGGAGGCGCCCGAGAGCTCCTTGACGCTCTTCACGCCGATATCGTTGCGCACCATGAAGGCCTGACCGTCATAATAGTTCACGCCGACGAAGCTCATGCCCAGATCCGTGTCGCGCGAAAGCGTCCAGGTGGTCTGGCGCGAAAGCAGGTCGACCTCGCCGGATTGGAGCGCGGTGAAGCGCTCCTTGGTCGAAAGCGGCACATATTTCACCTTCTCCGGACTGCCAAGGGTGGCGGCCGCGACCGCACGGCAGAAATCGATGTCGAAGCCGGACCACTCGCCCTTATCGTCCGGGGCGGAGAAGCCGAGCACGCCCTGACTCACGCCGCAACGCAGCTCGCCGCGCTGCTTGACGACGTCGAGGGTTGCGGCCTGCGCCGTCGTGCCGGCAAGAAACGCCGTCGCAAAGAGTGCCAAAATGCCGGTTTTCATCGTCCTGTCCTCCTCCGTTATAAGACGCAATCATTGAGCTCCAGGAC
This sequence comes from Sinorhizobium sp. GQ132, assembly GCF_059758575.1. Classification (NCBI taxonomy): domain Bacteria; kingdom Pseudomonadati; phylum Pseudomonadota; class Alphaproteobacteria; order Hyphomicrobiales; family Rhizobiaceae; genus Sinorhizobium; species Sinorhizobium sp. GQ132. The sequence continues at coordinate 386,091 of NZ_JCAXDX010000005.1, forward strand.
GCGCGTCGCGCCCGGAGTGGTCTGGTTCTTCGGTGATACCGCTACCTCGTAATTATCCGGCTCGCGCCAGCACGGCCTCGAACGTTTCCTCGAGCACGGCGATCAGGTGATCCGCGTCGCGCTTCGAAAAGATCATCGGCGGTCGCATTTTCAGGACGTTGTCATGTGGGCCCTCAGTGCCCATCAGCACGCCGCGCTGGCGGGCTCCGTTCGCGACGGCCCGGGCGATCTCCGTCGCCGGCGCCCTGGTTCTGCGGTCGCTGACGAGCTCGATGCCGAGGAACAGGCCGAGGCCGCGAACGTCGCCGATGACCTCGTAGCGCTCCTGCATGGTCCGGAAGGCGGCGAGAAGATGATTGCCGATATCGAGCGCATTGCGGCGCAGGTCCTCGCCTTCGATGACGTCGAGCACGGCGAGACCGACGGCGCAGGACACCGGGTTGCCGCCGAAGGTGTTGAAATACTCCATGCCGTTGTCGAACGAGGCCGCGATCTCACGCGTCGTGACGACTGCGGCGAGTGGATGACCATTGCCGATCGGCTTGCCCATGGTGACGATATCAGGAACGACGCCTTGCGTCTCGAAGGCCCACCAATGGCTGCCGACCCGGCCGAAGCCGACCTGCACCTCGTCGGCGATGCAGACGCCGCCGGCCTCCCGAATCATGCGGTAGACCTCGTTGAGGTAGCCATCCGGCAGAAACACCTGGCCTGCGACGCTCGGAATGGATTCGGCGAGGAAGAAACCCGGCGCTTCGTCTCGGGCGCGCATCGCCGCGATCAGCTCGGCCACGTCTTCGGCGAAGCGCCTGCCGTGTTCCTCCGGCGGCCAGGCGGCCGGCGCGTGGTAACTGTCCGGAACGGCCGCCACGTGAACATGCGGCTTCTGGCCCTTTCCGCCCTTGCGGCGGAACTTGTATGCGCTGAGATCGATCAGCTCCTGCGTCGTACCGTGATAGGCCCAGTCCAACACGACGGCGTTTTCTTTGCCCGTATGCGCCCGCATCAGGCGCAGGGCGAGACCGTTGGCTTCGGAGCCGCTGTTGGCGAAGGCGGCGACGGCGAGTTCCTTCGGCATCGTGGCCGTCAGCCGCTCGGCATAGGCGACGATGTTGTCGTGCAGGTAGCGCGTGTTGGTGTTGAGCGTCCCTGCCTGCCGGGCCAATGCGTCCACCACGGCCGGATGGGCGTGGCCGATGTGGCAGACATTGTTGAAGCAGTCGAGATAGGCGCGGCCGCGATCGTCGATCAGCCAGACGCCTTCGCCGCGCACGAACTTGATCGGCTTCTCGTAGGAGATCGACAGGTTCGGCAGCAGCAGCTCTTTCCGTTGCCTGATGATGTCCTCGTGGGGGCGGCCGCTCCGGTCGTAGAATTCCGGCGCGATGCCGGCAAATGTGCTCGCGTCGGGGAAGAGCTCCGCCCAGACGTCGAGGTAGCGCTCCTCGCCGACGCCGAGGATGTCCGTCGCTGCGAGACTTGTGTCGGTGGAGATCTGCAGATGCAGATGCGGCGCCCAGCCGCCGTTTTCTTCCGGAGCGCCCATTTCACCGACAAGCGCGCCGGCCTCCAGCCGGTCGCCGGCCTTCAGCCGGCCGACGGCCTCATGGGCAAGATGGCCCCATAGCGTCAGGAAAGGCGGGCAGCCGTCCGGTTCATGGCGCAGAGCGATAAGGCAACCGTATCCGAGCGGATCCTTCTCGATCTCGACGCTCGCGACGGTGGCTGCAAGCGGCGTATGGACCTTGGTGCCCGCGGCCATGAAGAGGTCAAGACCCAGATGGCGCGTGCGGCGCGTCTCTTCGATCATGCGGGAGACGAACATCTCGCCCGAATAGACGGTGCGGGCTTCACCCCAGGGGCCGATGCCGAGCTCGACGCCGGCCCTGCGGCATTGCTCTTCCCAGACCGATTGCGCGTCATGCGGCCGGCCGGCCGCCGAACTGACGGTCATCGGATGCGCCGGATCGCCGTAGGGGACGAGAGCGGCCGGATAAGCCGCGGCTGGACGATCGAGAAGCGGCAGGAGGCTCTTGCGATTTCCGACGATCCAGGAGGCGACGGCGCGGGCTCCGGCTACTGTCTCGAAACCGCAGGCCTTTCTCAGGATCGCCGTTGAGAAACGCGGGTTCATCGCATCGAGTTTGCGCAGCAGCGCCCAGGCCGGCCTTTCGCTGATCGCGAGATAAGGGTTGTCGGCGGTGTGCGCCCGGCGTGATGCAGAGATCGTCACCGAGGTGACCAGCCGCATGGCGATCAGGTCGAAGAGGAGATCGACTTCTTCTTCGAGGAGCGGGTATTCGGCATGGTAGCCGTTGGCGATCGCAGCCGCAGCGCCGATCGGATCGGGGTGGTCGAGGCCGGCATAGGCGGCGGCGATCGCGACTTCGGCGATGACGGGCGCGTAGAGGGCGTCGCCAAAGTCGATGATGCCGGAAATGCGGTCGTGGTCGTCTTCGTCGATGAGGACGTTCCAGTCGTTTGCGTCGTTATGGATGACGGCGGAGCGCAGCATCGGGAGCCGCGGGGCGACCCGCTCGTCGAAGCGGTCGAGAAAGCGCTGGAGAAGAGCACGATCCTGGAGATCGGCCACATATGCGAGCCGTCCGGCAGAACGTCCGGCATTGCGGATGTCCCAGTCGAGATCGCGCAGTGCGCCCGGATGCATGAAGCCTTTGAGCGAGGCGTCGAAGCGGCCGAGCATCCGGCCGAGGGAGTGAAGTGCTCCATCGCTCCGATCGGACTGTGCGAGCGGAGTTCCCGGAACCCAGGTGACCAGCCGCAATCGATGGACGGTCCCGCGCCTCGTGGTCGTCGCGAGGTTCTCGCCGGACAGAGTCGGTTGCAAATGCGGAACCGGCAGGTCTCCTGCATTTTCGCCGGCGTGCTTCAGCAGCGCTGTCTGGAAGTCGCTTTCGATTTCCGGTTCGGCGCCGTTGACGATCTTCAGAATGTAGCAGCGGCCATCACGGGTATTGACCTTGAAGTTCTGGTCCCGCTCGCTGTCCAGCGGCTGAAGTGACCCGTCCAGGCCGAAGTGCTGCGCGAGGAGGGCTTGTGCTTCCTCGATCGTGAAATCCGGCGTCGTTTTCAGCATGTCGTTCATGGAGACCCCCGCTCTTGTCACGAGAGTTGCACGCCCGTTCGGTATGTGCATCCGGCATTTCGCCGGTTGCACCGGCACTTTGGTTATTATAACCGTCATCTTGTCGGCGGCGCTCGACAGCCGCCCGGCAGTCCCTCTGGCCGGCCGCAGGAGGCAGGATATCGACGCGACAGACCGAACGATCCTCAGCATATTGAGCCGCGAGGGGCGTATTCCCATGAAGTCGCTTGCCGGGCGTATCGGATTGTCGCGCAGCGCGACGGCCGAGCGTGTCGCGCGGCTGGAGAAGGCCGGCGTCATTCGCGGCTATCGCGCCGACATCGGCCAGCTGGAGGAGGGGGAGATCGAGGCTTTCCTGCTGGTGACGCTGAAGCGGACGCCCTCGCTCGGCGTGCTCGATCGGCTAGCCGGGTTTTCCTCCGTCAGACGCGTTTTCTCGGTCAGCGGTCAGCTCGATCTCATCGTGGAAGTGAAGGTCGCTTCGATCAACGCGCTGAACGAGCTGCGCAACGAAGTCGCGCAGCTCGACAATGTCGAGGATCTGACGACCTCGATCGTTCTGCGCCGCGATATCGAACGAAGCTGAGCGGCTCCGCTCTCCGGGCGGAAAACCGTCCGACACTTTTCCTGGAAGTGCTCTAACCCTCGCTCAGCATCTCAACCTCGCCGATCGTACGGCCGATGAGGCTTCGGCGGACGCGGCCGACGTCGCGCATCGGCGGCTCGCCGAAATGGCGGGCATATTCGCGGCTGAACTGGGACTGGCTCTCATACCCGACCTTGTGGCCGGCATCGCCGGCATCGAGACGCTCCTCGAGCATCAGCCGCCTTGCCTCCTGCAGGCGCAGTTGCTTCTGGTACTGCAGCGGGCTCATCGCCGTGATCGCCTTGAAATGGTGATGAAGCGAGGAGACGCTCATGCTGACGCGGCTTGCGAGGTCGTCGATGCGCAAGGGGCGGGAATAATGTTCCTTCAGCCAGGACACCGCGCGGCCGATCTGGTGCGGCTGGCTCTCCGTGGTCGCCATCTGGCGGAGCCTGGCGCCGTGCGGTCCGAGCAGCAGGCGATAAAGCAGTTCCTGCTCGATCAGCGGCAGCAGCACCGCGATGTCATCCGGTCTGTCGAGGAGCCGCAGCAGCCGAAGCGCCGTGTCCTCAAGATCGGGTGTGAGCTTGCTGACCGTCATGCCGCGCGGCGAACCCGGAGCTTTCGCCGCCTCCGGGCCGATTGCGTCGAGGAGCGCCGGAAGCCTCGTCGTATCGATCTGGAAGGCCATGCTGAGATAGGGCTCCTCGGGCGAGGCGAGCGATATCTGAGAGAGAACCGGCAGGTCGATGGAGGTCAAAAGGTAGTCCGAGGCGCCGTAGACGAGGGTTTCCTCACCGAGCACGACACGTTTGGCTCCCTGGACGATGATCGCCAGGCTCGGCTTGTAGGCGGCGCAATTCGGCTTCGCCGAAACGGAATGCCGGTGAACGCTCAGCCCTGGTATAATCGTTGGATGATCGCCGTCCTCTCCGGCGATCCGGGCAATGATGTCGATCATTTCCTGACGCGGCACGCGCTGTGATTCTGTCATCTTCGGTGGACTTTCCAATAGCTTAGATCCGTGCGGAGACAGGGGGTCAGATAGGTTGTCGGTGCTATCGCGCCAGCTGCCTTCGGCGATTCTCGCAGAATCGTGCAAAAGTTTTGCAGGATCGCACTAACGCAATGGCCTTGTGAGGCAGCATAGTCCGCCCTGCCGCCTGCGGTCCATAGGCCGATGGGCGCGCCACTCCCAGACATGCCACTCGCAGACATGCCACTCCCAGACATGAAGGACAGACCCATGGCCATTGCAAGAGGATATGCGGCGACCGACGCGTCGAAGCCGCTCGCACCCTTCACCTTCGAGCGTCGCGAACCGCGCGACGACGACGTGGTGATCGACATCAAATATTGCGGCGTCTGCCATTCCGATATCCACCAGGCGCGCGACGAATGGGGCAATTCGACCTTCCCCATGGTACCCGGCCACGAAATCGTCGGCATCGTCAGGGCGGTCGGCTCCAAGGTCACCAGGTTCAAGATCGGCGATCGGGTGGGCGTCGGCTGCTTCGTCGACTCCTGCACGACCTGCGCCAAGCGCGACCTCGATCTGGAGCAGTATCTGCCCGGCCTGGTGGTGACCTACAACGGCGTCGAGGCAGATGGAACACCGACCCAGGGCGGCTATTCCGACCATATCGTCGTCAAGGAGGGTTATGTGCTCTCCATTCCGGACAACCTTCCGCTCGACGCTGCCGCACCGCTGCTTTGCGCCGGCATCACGCTCTACTCGCCGCTGCGTCACTGGAAGGCCGGCCCCGGCAAGAAGGTGGCGATCGTCGGCTTGGGCGGTCTCGGCCATATGGGCGTGAAGCTCGCCCATGCGATGGGCGCGGAGGTTACGGTGCTCAGCCAGACGCTTTCGAAGAAAGAGGACGGGCTTAAGCTCGGGGCGGATCACTACTACGCGACGAAGGATCCGGAGACATTCACCAAACTCGCCGGCAGCTTCGACCTGATCATCTGCACGGTCGCGGCCGAAATCGACTGGAACGCCTATCTCAACCTCTTGAAGGTCGATGGCGATCTGGTGCTCGTCGGCATTCCGGAGAATCCGGTGCCGGTCCATGCCTTCTCGCTGGTGCCGGCACGGCGCAGCATTTCCGGCTCCATGATCGGTTCTATCAAGGAGACGCAGGAAATGCTCGATTTCTGCGGCGAGCACGGCATCGTTTCGGAGATCGAGACGATCCGCATGGAGCAGATCAACGAGGCCTATGAGCGGGTGGTGAGAAGCGACGTGCGCTACCGCTTCGTGATCGACATGGAATCGATCAAGGCGTGATCGATTCCGATAGGTGATTGCGGGCGGAAACCGCACACTTCTTAATCCCGCTCTGACGGGCCGCTGCCGCTACTCAAAGCAGCGGCAGCGGCCCGTCATTCTTGATCTCTTCCATCACCGCATAGGTCCGGGTTTCCTTGACGCCCGGGAGCGTCCAAAGCACCTGGCCGAGAAAGTTGCGGTAGGCGGCCATGTCCTCGAAGCGGGTCTTGACGAGATAGTCGAAGCCGCCCGCGACCATGTGGCATTCGAGCACAGCGGGCGCCTGCTTTATGGCGGCCGCGAACTGGTCGAAGACTTCCGGCGTCGTCTTGTCGAGCATCACTTCGATGAAGACCAACAGCCCGAAGCCGAGCTTGTGCGGGTCGAGACGCGCACCGAAGCCGGAGACGTAACCTTCCTTCAGCAGCCGCCTCAGGCGTTCGCTGGTCGCCGTCGGGGAAAGCCCGATCCGGTCCGCCAGCTCCAGATTGGTAATCCGCCCGTCCGCCTGCAGGATATTGAGGATTCTCCGGTCCGTCTTGTCGATCTGGTGCATGGTCGCCTCCCGCTTTCCGTGCCTCAGGCGGCAAGCCGTGTTTCGGCGAGCTTCACCCAATAGGAAATTCCGTGCGGAATGGCTTCGTCGTTGAAGTCGTAAGCCGGGTGATGCAGTCCCGCCGTATCGCCATTGCCGATGAAGACGAAGGCGCCCGGCCGGGCCAGCAGCATGTAGGAAAAGTCCTCGCCGCCCATCATCGGGTCGAGCGCTGCGTTGACGTTGCCTTCGCCGGCGACCGTGGCGGCGACGGCGAGCGCGTGACCGGTCTCGGCGGCGTGGTTAACGGTCACGGGATAGTTGCGGCCGTACCAGACGTCGACGGTGGCGCCGTAGGCACCGGCGATGTTGTCGGCGATCTGGCGGATCCGGGCTTCGCCGGTGTCGCGCACTTCCGGCGTCAGCGCGCGCACGGTGCCGGCGAGTACGGCCTGTTCGGGGATGACATTGTGGGCGAAGCCGGCATTGAACTTGGTGACGGAGACGACGACGGAGGCAAGCGGATCGACGGTGCGCGAGGCGATCGTCTGCAGCGCGTTGACGATCTGGGCGCCGATGGCGATCGGGTCGATCGTCTTGTGCGGCTGAGCGGCGTGGCCGCCGCGGCCCTTGACGGTAATGGTGAACTCGTCGGTCGAGGCCATGATCGGGCCGGCGCGGCTGCCGAAGTGGCCGACCGGCATCCCCGGCATGTTGTGCATGCCGTAGACCTCTTCGATCGCGAAGCGCTCCATCATGCCGTCCTTCACCATCTCGTTGCCGCCGCCGCCGCCTTCCTCCGCCGGCTGGAAGATCACCGCGACATTGCCGGCGAAGTTACGCGTTTCGGCAAGATACTTCGCCGCGCCGAGCAGCATGGCCGTATGGCCGTCATGGCCGCAGGCATGCATCTTGCCGGGGGCCGTCGAGGACCAGGACCTGCCGCTTGCTTCGGTGATCGGCAGGGCGTCCATGTCGGCCCTGAGCCCGACGGTGCGGCCCGGGCCGCGATTGCCGCGGATGAGGCCGACGACCCCGGTCCGGCCGAGGCCGGTCACGATTTCGTCAACGCCGAATTCCCTCAGTTTTTTTTCGACGAAGGCTGCCGTATTTTCCACCGCGAACAGGAGCTCCGGGTTCTGGTGCAGATGGCGCCGCCATTCGGTCACTTCGTTCTTGAGCTCGGCGGCACGGTTTAGAATCGGCATTGTTCGTTCCTGTCGGTCTGTTCGTTCACTTCGGTTCGACACGCGAGTCCCGACGCTTCAGCGTCGGCTGGAGTCTCGCCGCTGGAGTGTCCGGGCGGTGGATTGGCGCGGCAGCCCGATGAATGGGCTTTGCCATCTCCTTGCCATATAGGCTAAATAGCGGGACGATACGAGGCAACTCCGGAATTTCGAGGTTTGGATTGTGGCAATAGCACGATTCCCGTTGGGCGACAGATTGGGCAGGATAGGCATGCTTGCGGGAGCTTGCGCGGTCGTCCTGGCTGCGGCGCTGCCTGCATCGGCCAATCCGCGGCTGGTGATCGACGTGGATACGCTCAAGGTCTACGAGCATCAGGACATCTTCCAGAAATGGTATCCGGCGTCACTGACCAAGCTCATGACGGCCTATACCACGTTCCGGGCCATCCAGGCGGGGCAGCTGACGTTGGAAAGCCCGGTGGTCATGACGAAGAACGCCGCTTCGGAGCCGCCGAGCAAGATGTTCTACAAGCCTGGCCAGAAGATGACGCTCGACAGCGCGTTGAAGATGATGCTGATCAAGTCGGCGAACGACGTCGCCGTTGCGATCGCCGAGACGGTCGGCGGATCCGAACAGGCCTTCATCGACAAGATGAATGCCGAGGCGCGCCGCATCGGCATGACCTCGTCGCATTTCATCAATCCCAACGGCCTGCCCGGCAAAGGGCAATATACGACGGCCCGGGACCTTGCGGTGCTCGCGCTTACGCTGAAGCGCGAATTCCCGCAATATGCTTCCTATTTCGCGCTGGAAGGCTTCACCACCGGCAAGAAGGACTATCCCAATTACAACATGCTGATAGGCCGCTTCGATGGCGCGGACGGCATGAAGACGGGGTTCATTTGCGCCTCGGGCTTCAACCAGGTCTCCTCGGCGAGCCGCGGCGGCCGCAGGGTGGTTTCGGTTGTGCTCGGCGAAGACAGCCTTGCAGCGCGTGCCGACGAGTCGGCCAGGCTCCTGCAGATGGCTTTTACCACGGTGGGCACGGGCAAGCCCTCGCTTGCGGAGATCGTGCCGTATGGCGAAACCCGCGAGGTGGTTGCCGATATCAGCAAGGAAATCTGCTCGAAGCAGGCGGCGAAGGTGCGCAGCGAGGGGCGTGACGAGGCCGGCCGGCAGAAGCTGCTTTCACCCTATATCCACGAGATCGACCGCCCGCTGAAACTTGCCTTCGCCGGCCTCATACCCGGCAGCGACGACAAGACGGCAAAAGCCGGCAGCGATGCCACGGCACAGGGCGATGCGGTCGAGATCGCCAATGTGCCGATTCCGATCCCGCGCCCGAGCTTCTGAACGGAGTCTTTCATGAACGGTCCAATGCCGGTGGTGCCGGTCTCGATCCTCACCGGCTTTCTCGGCGCGGGCAAGACGACCCTTCTGAACCGGGTGCTCAAGGATCCGGCGCTTGCCGACACGGCCGTTATCATCAACGAATTCGGCGATGTCTCCATCGACCACCTCCTGGTCGAGGCTTCGAGTGACGGCGTCATCGAGCTTTCCGACGGCTGCCTGTGCTGCACCGTGCGCGGCGAGCTCGTCGATACGCTGGCCGATCTCATGGACCGGATGCAGACCGGCCGCATCAAACCGCTGAAGCGCGTCGTCATCGAGACCACCGGTCTTGCCGATCCGGCACCGGTGCTTCAATCCGTCCTCGGCAATCCCGTGATTGCCCAGAATTTCCGGCTGGACGGAGTCGTCACCGTCGTCGATGCGGTCAATGGCGAGCAGACGATCGCCAATCATGTGGAGGCCATGAAGCAGATCGCGGTGGCCGACCGGCTGGTGATCAGCAAGAGCGGGCACGCCAAAGGTGATGGGATCGGCAGGCTCGAGGCGCAGCTCAGGGATCTCAACCCGCGCGCGCCGATCATCGACGGCGACACGGAAAAGGCGGGCCGGGCCGATCTCTTCGCCTGCGGTCTTTACGACGCCTCGACCAAGGTCGCCGATGTCGGGCGCTGGCTTCAGGACGAGGCCCATGCGGACGACCACCACCACCACCACCACCACCATGACCACCACCACGAAGATGGCCACGGCCATGGGAACCACCATCACGACGTCAATCGTCATGGTTCGGACATCCGCTCATTCAGCATCGTGCATGACCGGCCGATCGAACCGATGGCGCTAGAGATGTTCATCGACCTCCTGCGCTCGGCCCATGGAGAAAAGCTGCTGCGCATGAAGGCGATCGTTTCCGTCGCGGACAATCCGGAGAGGCCGGTGGTGCTGCACGGCGTGCAGACGGTCTTTCACGCGCCGGAACGGCTTGCCGCCTGGCCCGACCCGGCCGATCGCCGGACGCGAATGGTGCTGATCACCAAAGGCCTGGAGGAAGCATTCGTGCGCGACCTCTTCGACGCCTTCACCGGCAAGCCGCGCGTCGACCGACCGGATGCGCAGGCGCTCGCGGACAACCCCCTGGCGGTGCCGGGGATGAAGTTCTGACGGCTCCGGCCGGACTTTCTTCATCAGCACCCGCTCGCCGGTGGGCTTGAGAAAGGAATGGGTCTTGGCCAGTTCGACCGTGTTCATCAGTAATCGTAGCCAGGCGGTGCGGCTGCCAAAGGCCTTCGCCTTTCCCGAGAGCGTGCATCAGGTCGATATTCTCAAGATCGGCCGCAGCCGCGTGATCGTGCCCCAGGGCAAAAGATGGGACGATCTGTTCCCCAGCGGGCCGCGCCTCAGCGAGGATTTCATGAGCGAGCGTAAGCAGCCGGTGGCGGAAACGCGCGGATCGTTCTGATGCTCACCCAAATGCGCGCAGCGAAGGGCTGATTGTCGTGACCAACAATATACGCGAGATCGTCCGCATGCCGGGTGTAAGGGTCGAGAACTGGCTGTGACAGATCCGAAGGCGCGATGCGCCGCCAATTTAGTTAGCACCGCTTGCGAATGAGGAAACGATGTCCGTCTGCGAGCGGCTCAGCCTGCTCCAGCCGGTGCCCGTCCTCGTTGCAGAAATGCGGGATGTCTATCACGGCCAGCGGGTCGGTCGTTTCGATCTCGATGAGCGCGCCGGGCGGCAGGTTTTCCATTCGCTTGCGCGTCTTCAAAACGGGAAGGGGACATTTCAGCCCCCTCAGATCGTAGCGTAGCCTCGCTTCCTCGGGCATCAATTGCCCCAGAGTTTCCAGAACGGGCGCTTCTTCGGCTGCTCGGCGGGCTGCTGTTCTGGTGCTTGCGCTTGCGCATTCCCGGCGGGAGCGGCGGCCACCTGAGCATTGTCCTGCGCCGGCGGTGCTGCCTGCTGCCCGCCGGCGGCGGCTGGCGGCTGGCCCGGTGCGGGCTGTTGAGCGGTTGGCTGGCCTGCGGCCTGCTGCGCGGGAGTCCCGGCGGCGGGTGCGGCTGGCGCGGCCGCCGGCTCGTTGCGAGAGAACAGGCCCCAGAGCGACTTCCTCGGGGGCTCGGCCTGTACCGCTGCCTGCTCCACGGGGCGCTCGAGCGGGTTGGCCTGCGGCACCGGCGGGCCCTTGCCTTCGCGGGCCGCCTTTTCCAGCGCTTCCTTCTGGATCAAGGTTGCCTGCTTGGCTTCCTCGGCCTCTTTCTGTTCGGCAAGCTTCTTTTCGAGATCGCTTACCTTGAGCAGCTTGCCCGCATCGAGCGAGGTGCCGGTCGGCGCATAGGCAAGCTCGCGGCCCTTGCGCTGATCGGCGACGACCGCCTTGCGTTCGGCCTCGGTCGGCTCGTACCAGACCATGCCCTCAAATTTCTTCAAGGCCTTCTCGTAGTCGCGCCGATAGTCCTTGTCGTAGCTCGCCATCGCCATCTGCAGCGCCGGCGGCGTCGTCATGGCAGGGCACTGGCCGGCCGCACTGAACTGCCCCTCAGCCTGCTGATTGAAGACGTATTTCCTCTCGCAGACATTCACTGCCGGCGGGCGCTTGGTCACTTCGAACTGGTCGTAGCCGACCTTCAGCATCTTCCAGAATTCGATGTTCGGATTGTCGCGGTGGCGCGCCATGTTTTCCGCCGTCATGCGGAAGGGAAAGGCTTGAAGCTGCACGCTTTCCTGGCCGCCCTTGAACGCGTCGCGGGCGAGCGCGAAGATCTCGATGATCTGCTCGTTCGTCATCGAATAGCAGCCGGCCGAAGAGCAGGCACCGTGGATCATCAGATGGGTGCCGGTGCGGCCGTTGGCCTTGTCATATGTGTTCGGATAGCCCGTATTGATCGCCAGGTAGTAGCTCGAATTCGGGTTCATCTGGTGCGGATAGAGCGGGTAAAATCCCTCCGGCGCCTGCCGGTCTCCCTCCTTCATCTTAGGCCCGAGCTTGCCCGACCATGCGCAGATCTTGTAGCTCTTCAGAAGCTGGAACCGGTTCGCCGTGTTCGCCTTCCAGACTTCGAGCGTCCCTTCTTCCTTGAAGATGCGCAACAGGATCGGGGACGTCTTCTGCATGCCCAGCTCGCGCATCTTGCTGACCATCTTGCCCGAAAGCTGATACTCGGTCTTGTTCTTGACGGACGACAGGTTGACCGAATCGAGCGTCTCGTTGGTGCAGCCCGCAAGAGCGGCTGCGACAGCGGCGGTGAGGACAAGGTTCCTGAAACGCATCGGCAAAAGCCCGTTCTAGCCACATTCTATCCGTGCACGCCTGTTCCACGAAGGGCAGGCGTCAACGAATCAGTACGTTATTATTCTTCACGAAATCTTAACCGTGCAGGCGCCCCCTGCGAATGGCCACCTCTCATGACCTGATGAATATGGCCAAGATTTGGCCACAGTCCGATTTCCGGTTGCCGACCGCCTGGAATAATCGCAATGGTTCGGATTGGAACGGCTCGGACGGAGCCGTAATCAGAGGTTACGGCCGATATTCAGATATTTCTGCCGCCGGTCGGCCCGCAATTCGTCGCCATTGCGTGCGGAAAGCTCCTTGAGAGCGTCGCCGATCACGGTTTCCGTGCGGCTGATGACCGCGTCCGGGTCGCGGTGGGCTCCACCGACAGGCTCCGGGATTATTCCGTCGATGACGCCGAGCGACTTCAGGTCTTCGGCGGTGATCTTCATGTTGCTGGCGGCTTCCTTGGCGCGCGTCGAGTCGCGCCAGAGGATCGAGGCCGCACCTTCCGGGGAGATCACGCTGTAGATCGCGTGCTCCAGCATGTAGACGCGGTTGCCGGTCGCAATCGCGATCGCGCCGCCCGAGCCGCCTTCGCCGATCACCACGGTGACGATCGGCACCTTGACGTTGAGGCACATTTCGGTCGAGCGGGCGATCGCCTCGGCCTGGCCCCGCTCCTCGGCGTTGACGCCCGGATAGGCGCCTGCCGTGTCGACCAGCGTTATCAGCGGCAGGCCGAAACGGTCGGCCATCTCCATTATGCGCGTCGCCTTGCGATAGCCCTCGGGGCGGGGGCTGCCGAAATTGTGCTTGATACGCGACTTGGTGTCGTTGCCCTTCTCCTGACCGATGACGGCGACGGGCGTGCCGTGAAAGCGGGCCAGCCCCGCCTGGATCGCGTCGTCATTGGCGAAATTCCGGTCGCCGGCAAGCGGCGTAAACTCGGTGAAGAGGCGCGAGGCATAGTCCAGGAAATGCGGACGCGAGGGGTGGCGAGCGACCTGGGTCTTCTGCCAGGGGGACAATTTGGAGTAGATCTCGACCATCGCATCGCGGACGCGCCCTTCCAATCGGGCGATCTCGTCTGATGTGTTAACGCTCTCGTCTTCGCTGGCGAGCTTCTTCAGTTCGAGAATCTTGCCTTCGAGATCAGAGATGGGTTTTTCGAAGTCGAGATAATTGTGCATCAGACGCGTTTCCGATCGTTTTTCGACAAGGGCCGCCCTGCCAAGTCATTCCATCAGGCGGACCTAATCCTGTTTTTTCGCCTGTTTGGCAAGGGGGTGATGGTTCTGCACGAGGTCGTGAAGCCGTTCTTCCAGCACATGCGTATAGATTTGTGTCGTGGAAATGTCTGAATGGCCGAGCAGTTCCTGCACGGCGCGAAGGTCGGCGCCGTTGGCGAGCAGATGACTGGCGAAGGCATGGCGCAGCACGTGCGGCGAAATCGCCGCCACCCGGATGCCTGCCCGCGCCGCGAGGCTCTTGAGGTCGCGGGCAAAGACCTGCCGCGGTAGATGGCCGGTCTTGCCGTTGGATGGGAACAGCCAGGGGCTGTCCGCACCGTCTTCCTGCAGTTGTTCGCCATAGGCGCGCATGGCGCGGATCGCCGCCTGCGACAGCGGTACGAGCCTTTCCTTGTTACCCTTGCCGCGAATTATGAGAAAACGCCCGTTCTGCGCAAGCACGCTTGCCGGAAGCGAAACGAGTTCGCTGACGCGCATGCCTGTCGCATAAAGGAGCTCGATCAGCGCGTGCATGCGCAAATTCGCCATCGCATCGCCCTTGCCGGACTTCGCCTCCGCTTCCGCCTGACCGATCAGCCGGGTGACGTGTTCGATGCTCAGCGTCTTGGGGAGTGTGCGGGCTTTCTTCGGCGCGTCGAGGATGCCCGTCGGGTCGTCCGTGCGCAGCCCCTCAGCATAGAGGAACTTGTAAAACTGCCGGAGCGCCGAGAGCCGCCGCGCTTGGGATGACGATTTGAAGCCCTGGCCTGCGAGATGGGAGAGATAGCTTCTGAGATCGTCGGCCGAGGCGTCGGTGAGCCCGGTGCCGCGCGTGCGCAGGAAGGAACGCGCGTCCTCGAGGTCGCGCTCGTAGGATTGCAGCGTGTTTACCGCCGCTCCACGCTCGGCGCTCATCATTTCCAGGAAGGATTCGACGTAGGCTGCGGACATATCCGTCATTGCGGCTTGTTGACCCGTTCCGAGGGAATGCGCACGGTTACGTCCCGCTCAACCGGGTCGACGAAAGTGACGAGCGCCACCATCGCGCCATAGACCATGCCGGCTCCGACGGCGCAGATGAACAGGAAGCGGAAGAGGGTGGGCATTCAAGTCTCCTCTGCATGGCGCCGGAAAGGAACGGTACGGCATCGGATCATGCCGTCTGTTCGAAGCGTTACCACGATCGCTGCAGTCGAGCAGGGCGTTCGCTGGCGCGGATGCGTGATCTATATGAACGGGCCCGCCCTGAAGTTCAAGAAGCCCGCGCGACACCAAGCGACGGCTTGACGCTCCCCCCCGTTTTGTCGATACCGGAGAGGAATGGGGAATTTGAAGCGCAATGAACGATGTGACCGAACCGGTTTCCGCGACGCTGGCCGAAAGGGCGAAGCGCACTCTCGGTAAGCGTAATCTCGTTTTCATCGGCCTGATGGGGGCGGGTAAATCGGCAATCGGTCGGCTGACCGCCCAGGCGCTTGGCGTTCCTTTCGTCGATTCCGACCACGAGATCGAGCGGGTCTCGCGCATGACGGTCAGCGATCTCTTCGCAACCTACGGCGAGGAAGAGTTCCGGGCGCTGGAAGCCCGCGTGCTGAAGCGCCTGCTCAGGTCCGGCCCGCGGGTGGTGTCGACCGGCGGCGGCGCCTATATCAACGAGCGCTCGCGGCGGCATATCAAGAAGGGCGGCCTGACCATATGGCTCAACGCCGAGCTGGACGTGCTATGGGAGCGGGTGAACAAGCGCGACACCCGGCCGCTTCTGAAGACCGAGAATCCGAAGCAGACGCTCGAGAACCTGATGCGCGCGCGCTACCCGATCTATGCCGAGGCGGACCTGACCGTTCTCTCGCGCGATGTGAAAAAGGAAGCGATGGTCGAGGAGGTTCTCGCCGCCATCGCCGATCATCAGAAGGCCTGAAGCCATGACCAGCCATGTGATGCCAACCGCCGAGCGCAGGGTCCGCGTCGATCTCGCAGAGCGTTCCTACGATATTCTCATCGGCCCCGGTCTGATCGCCGCGGCAGGCCGGGAGGTCGCTTCCCGGCTCAAGGGCCGGAAGATGGCGGTCATCACCGACGAGAACGTCGCGCCCCGCTACCTCGAACCGCTTATAGCGAGCCTCGGGGAAAGCGGCATCGAGGCTGTCTCCCTGATCCTGCCGGCAGGCGAGAAGACCAAGAGCTTCGAGCATCTGATCCCGGTTTGCGAGGCCGTCCTCGGCGCCAGAATCGAGCGCAACGACGCGGTGATCGCGCTCGGCGGCGGCGTGATCGGCGATCTTACCGGCTTTGCCGCCGGTATCGTCCGCCGCGGTTCGCGCTTCATCCAGATCCCGACATCGCTGCTGGCGCAGGTCGATTCCTCCGTCGGGGGCAAGACAGGGATCAATTCGCCGCACGGCAAGAACCTGATCGGCGTCTTCCATCAGCCGGACCTCGTCCTCGCCGATACCGCCGCGCTCGACACGCTGAGCCCGCGCGAGTTCCGCGCAGGCTATGCCGAGGTCGCGAAATACGGGCTGATCGACAAGCCGGAGTTCTTCGAATGGCTCGAGAAAAACTGGCAGGCGGTTTTTGCAGGCGGACCCGCCCGGATCGAAGCGATTGCCGTCAGCTGCCAGGCAAAGGCTGACGTCGTTGCCGCGGACGAGCGCGAAAACGGACGTCGCGCGCTCCTCAATCTCGGCCATACCTTCGGCCATGCGCTGGAGGCCGCCACCGATTACGACAGCAAGCGGCTGGTGCACGGGGAGGGCGTTGCGATCGGCATGGTTCTGGCGCATGAGTTCTCAGCCCGGATGAATCTCGCGAGCCCTGACGATGCGCGGCGCGTGGAGGCCCATCTGAAAATCGTCGGCCTGCCGACGCGCCTGGCCGACATTCCCGGGGCATTGCCGCCGGCCGATCGGCTGATGGAGGCGATCGCCCAGGACAAGAAGGTGAAGGGAGGCAAGCTCACCTTCATCCTTACGAGGGGCATCGGCCAGTCCTTCGTGGCGGACGACGTGCCCTCCTCGGAGGTGTTGAGCTTTCTTACGGAAAAGCACCCGCGATGACCGATGTGCTACTGGGCTTTCTGACGGAATATTGGCTGTCGCTGCTTTCCGTTATTTCCCTTCTCGTTATTTCCGCCTTTTTCTCCGGCTCGGAGACGGCGCTGACCGCGGCCTCGCGCTCGCGGATGCATACGCTGGAGAACAACGGCGATGAGCGGGCGGGTATGGTCACCCGGCTGATCGAGCGCCGCGACCGTCTGATCGGGACGCTGCTCATCGGCAACAACCTCGTCAACATTCTGGCCTCGTCGCTGACGACGAGCCTGCTGATCGGCCTCTTCGGCGATTCGGGCGTGGCGATCGCCACCGTCGCCATGACGGTACTGCTCGTCATCTTCTCCGAGGTCCTGCCGAAGAGCTGGGCGATCGCGTCGCCGGACCGGTTTGCGCTGGCGGTTGCGCCTTTGGTCCGCCCCTTCGTTGTCGTCGTGGGTCCGGTATCCTCCCTCGTCAACGCAATCGTCCGGCGCATCCTGCATCTCTTCGGCATCAATCTTTCTTCCGACTTGCCGATGCTCACCGCGCATGAGGAACTGCGCGGCGCGGTCAATCTGCTCCACCGCGAAGGGTCGGTCATCAAGGCTGACCGCGACCGGCTCGGCGGGGTGCTCGATCTCGGCGAACTCGAGGTTTCCGACGTCATGATCCACCGGACAGGCATGCGGGCGATCAATGCCGATGACCCGCCCCAGACCTGCGTGCGCGAGATCCTCGAAAGTCCGTTTACACGCCTGCCGTTGTGGCGCGGCTCGGCCGACAACATCATCGGCGTCGTCCATTCCAAGGACCTGCTCCGGGCGCTCGCCGAGCCGAATGTGGAGCCCGAGACGCTCGACATCGTCAAGATTGCGCAGAAACCCTGGTTCGTTCCGGACTCGACCAATCTCAAAGACCAGCTCAATGCCTTCCTGCGCCGCAAGCTGCATCTTGCCATCGTGGTCGACGAATACGGCCAGGTGCAGGGGCTCGTCACGCTGGAGGATATTCTCGAAGAGATCGTCGGCGACATTGCCGACGAACACGACATCGACATCCAGGGCGTACGTCAGGAGGCCGACGGTTCGATCGTCGTCGATGGTTCCGTGCCGATCCGCGACCTCAACCGGGCGCTGGACTGGTCGTTGCCGGACGAGGAGGCGACGACAGTTGCCGGCCTCGTGATCCATGAATCGAAGAGCATTCCGGAGGAGCGGCAGGCTTTCACGTTCTATGGGAAGCGTTTCACCGTGATGAAGCGCGTGAAGAACCGGATCACCAAGCTGCGCATCCGCGCGGCCGAAGACGAGGGGCAGGTGGGTTAGGGCACTTCAAAGACAAGTCCGCAACGGCGGCTCAGCGACGCACCCTCTGCCTTTTGCACTTCACCACCGCGTCGGTTCCCCCGGCGCTGCGGGTTCCACCGCCAAAGCATGGAGGCCGGCATCGAGTTCCGGCTTCAGCAGATCGTTTATCGCTCGGTGGCGGGCCACACGGCTCATGCCGGTAAAGGCGCTCGAAACGATGCGGACGCGCATATGCGTTTCGCCGCCGCCGTCGAATTCCGGCTGGTGACCGGCATGCTGACCGCTCTCGTTGATCACCATCAGCCGCTCGGGATGGAAGGCTTCCATGAGCTTCTCTTCGATGCGGCGTTGCAGCGACATATTTTCAGTCCCATTTCCCTGTTTTGCTGCGGGCGCTGGAGCCAGGCGGCAGCATCATCCGCGCAATGCAAAATGCCCGCACAAAGCCAGCAACATTCCGTTTTGTCAATTCTTGTTGTGACCCTCCGCAAACCCCATAATGTGCGTCATGAAGCTCGATTCAAAATATTTCGACCGCATCCGAACGCGCCCCCGGGGTCAAGCGCGCGTGGAGCCGTCCGCGCCGGTGTGCCAATGGGATGGCTGCGACAAGACGGCGGTCCATCGGGCTCCCGTCGGGCGCAATGCCGAGGGCGAGTATTTCATGTTCTGCTTCGAGCATGTGAAGGAATACAACAAGGGCTACAATTACTTTTCCGGCCTCTCCGATACCGAGATCGCCCGTTACCAGAAGGAAGCGGTGACCGGCCATCGTCCGACCTGGACGGTCGGCGTCAACAAGAGCGCCCGCAACGGCCCGACACAGTCGCAGATGCGCTCCGGCACCGCCGGCGCACAGGCGCGCATGCGAGATCCTTTCGGATTTTTCAACGAGGCGCGCGCCCGACAGGCACGGCACGAGCCGCGCCTGCGCAAGCTGAAGACGCTCGAGGCGAAGGCCTTCGAGACGCTGGGTCTTGCGGCCTCGGCGACGACCGCCGACATCAAGGCGGCATACAAGGAGCTCGTCAAGAAGCACCACCCCGACGCAAATGGCGGAGACAGGGGATCGGAAGACCGCTTCCGGGCGGTTATTCAAGCCTACCAATTGTTAAAACAGGCTGGTTTCTGCTAACAACCCGGATTATGACAGAAGCACTATCTGCAGGCGAATGCGCGGGTGCCGGCGGGCGTCCGCTCTGGAGTTATGATGAGCAAGATTGACCTCGACATTTCCAACCTCCCCGACACGACGGTCTCTGTCCGGGAGGCTTTCGGCATCGACACGGATTTGCGCGTTCCGGCCTATTCGAAGGGCGATGCCTATGTGCCCGAAATCGACCCGGACTACCTCTTCGATCGTGAGACGACGCTCGCCATTCTCGCCGGCTTCGCCCACAACCGGCGCGTGATGGTTTCCGGATATCACGGCACCGGCAAGTCGACCCACATCGAGCAGGTCGCGGCGCGGCTCAACTGGCCATGCGTGCGCGTCAACCTCGACAGCCATGTCAGCCGCATCGATCTCGTCGGCAAGGACGCGATCGTCGTCAAGGACGGGCTTCAGGTGACCGAGTTCAAGGACGGCATTCTGCCCTGGGCCTATCAGCACAATGTCGCGCTCGTCTTCGACGAATACGATGCCGGCCGGCCCGACGTCATGTTCGTGATCCAGCGCGTGCTGGAATCCTCCGGCCGCCTGACGCTGCTCGACCAGAGCCGCGTCATCCGCCCGCATCCGGCCTTCCGATTGTTTGCGACGGCGAACACCGTCGGTCTCGGCGACACGACCGGCCTCTATCACGGTACGCAGCAGATCAACCAGGCCCAGATGGACCGCTGGTCGATCGTGACGGCGCTCAATTACCTGCCGCACGACAAGGAAGTCGATATCGTTTCCGCCAAGGTCAAGGGCTTCGTCGCCGACAAGGGCCGCGAGACGGTCTCCAAGATGGTTCGTGTCGCCGACCTGACCCGTGCCGCCTTCATCAACGGCGACCTGTCGACCGTCATGAGCCCGCGTACAGTCATCACCTGGGCCGAGAACGCCTATATCTTCGGCGACATCGCCTTTGCGTTCCGCGTGACTTTCCTCAACAAGTGCGACGAGCTGGAGCGGGCGCTGGTCGCCGAGCATTATCAGCGCGCCTTCGGCGTCGAACTCAAGGAGAGCGCTGCCAACATCGTCCTGGAAGCGACCGCCTGAAAATCGATGTGCTCGCATAACGGCCGATCCGGTTGAAGAAGGAATTGTCGTGAGTTCGAATTCCAAGGCGAAACCGACTACGAGGGAAAACGCCGCCGAACCGTTCAAGCGGGCGCTTTCCGGCTGCATCCGGTCGATCGCCGGCGATGCGGAGCTGGAGGTCGCTTTCGCCAATGAGCGGCCCGGAATGACAGCCGAACGCATCCGGCTGCCGGAGCTCTCCAAGCGCCCGACCCGCCAGGAACTGGCGGTGGCGCGCGGCCTCGGCGATTCCATGGCGCTGCGCAAGGCCTGCCACGATGCTCGGGTCCATGCGACGATGTCGCCGCAAGGGGCGGACGCGCGGGCGATCTTCGATGCGGTCGAGCAGGCGCGCGTCGAGGCGATCGGCGCACTCAGGATGCCGGGCGTGGCGGGCAACCTCTCCTCCATGCTCGAGGAGAAATACAGCAAGGCGAATTTCGCTGCCATCGACGTTCAAGCGGACGCGCCGCTCGAAGAGGCGGTGGCACTGCTCGTGCGCGAGAAATTGACCGGGGAGAAGCCGCCGGAGTCGGCTGGTCAGGTCCTCGACCTTTGGCGCGACTTCATCGAGCAGAAGGCCGGTCCCGACATGCGCAATCTGGCGGGTACGATCAACGACCAGCAGGCTTTCGCCCGCGTCGTGCGCGACATGCTGTCTTCGATGGATGTCGCCGAGA
This sequence comes from Sinorhizobium sp. GQ132, assembly GCF_059758575.1. Classification (NCBI taxonomy): domain Bacteria; kingdom Pseudomonadati; phylum Pseudomonadota; class Alphaproteobacteria; order Hyphomicrobiales; family Rhizobiaceae; genus Sinorhizobium; species Sinorhizobium sp. GQ132. The sequence goes on from NZ_JCAXDX010000005.1 coordinate 406,884, forward strand.
AATACGGCGAGGACGATAACGAGCCGGACGAGCAGGAGAGCGAGACCGACGAGGACCAGCCGCGCAGCCAGGAGCAGGACGAAAACGCCAGCGACGAGGAAGAAGGCTCCGACGCCGCGCCCGCCGACGAAAACCAGTCTGCCGAGGAGCAGATGGAAGAAGGCGAGATGGATGGCGCGGAAATTTCCGACGACGATCTCCAGGACGAGAGCGACGAGGACAGCGAAACGCCCGGCGAGGTGAAGCGGCCGAACCATCCCTTCGCGGATTTCAACGAGAAGGTCGATTATTCCGTCTATACCCGGGAGTTCGACGAAACCATCGCCTCCGAGGAGCTTTGCGACGAGGCGGAACTCGATCGGTTGCGCGCCTTTCTCGACAAGCAGCTCGCCCATCTCCAGGGCGCGGTCGGACGCCTCGCAAACCGCCTGCAGCGCCGCCTGATGGCACAGCAGAACCGCTCCTGGGAGTTCGATCTCGAAGAGGGCTATCTCGACTCCGCCCGCCTGCAGCGCATCATCATCGATCCGATGCAGCCGCTCTCCTTCAAACGCGAGAAGGACACGAACTTCCGCGACACGGTCGTCACGCTCCTGATCGACAATTCCGGTTCGATGCGCGGCCGCCCGATCACCGTCGCCGCGACCTGCGCCGATATTCTTGCGCGCACGCTGGAGCGCTGCGGCGTGAAAGTCGAAATCCTGGGTTTCACGACCAAGGCGTGGAAGGGCGGACAATCGCGCGAGAAATGGCTTGCCGGCGGCAAGCCTCAGTCGCCGGGCCGCCTCAACGATCTGCGTCACATCATCTACAAGTCCGCCGACGCGCCCTGGCGTCGCGCGCGCCGCAATCTCGGCCTGATGATGCGCGAGGGACTGCTCAAGGAGAACATCGACGGCGAGGCGCTGATGTGGGCGCATGATCGTCTCCTGGCGCGGTCCGAGCAGCGACGCATCCTGATGATGATCTCGGACGGAGCGCCGGTCGACGATTCCACCCTGTCGGTCAACCCCGGAAATTACCTCGAGCGGCATCTGCGCGCCGTTATCGAGCAGATCGAGACGCGCTCGCCGGTCGAGCTGCTTGCGATCGGCATCGGCCATGACGTCACGCGCTACTATCGCCGCGCCGTGACCATCGTCGATGCGGACGAACTGGCAGGGGCGATGACGGATCAGCTTGCGGCGCTCTTCGAGGACGAGAGTATGCGCCGCCGCCCGGGCGGAGCACGTCGCGCCGGTTAACGGATTTCCGGCCGCGGCCACCCGTAAGGTCATTCTTCAGATGTTCTGCCGAAACTTTGCCGTCCTTTTCCTGCTGATTTCGGCTGCTGTCGCGCGCGCGGAGCCGGCGCGCGAGATCGTTCCGGTCAAGAGCCGGCAGATATCCCAGTTCAAGGTCGGCTCCGGTCAAATGGTCTTCGGCGCGCTCGAGTTCATGGGCGGCATCGAGATGACGTCGGCCAACCCTTTGTTCGGTGCGCTGTCGGCGATCCGGTTCCTGTCGGACGGCCAGTCCTTCGTGGCGGTGATGGACACCGGCCATTGGGTCGAGGGGGCCGTCATCCGCGACGATGCCGGCGGGCTCGAAGGGCTGACCGATCTCAAGGTCACGCCGATGACCGACGCGACGGGCGAAGCGCAGCTCGAGAAATGGCGCGTCGATTCCGAAGGGCTGGCCCTGCGCGAAGGTCAGGCGGTCGTCAGCTTCGAGCAGTCTCCACGCATCGAAATCTATCCTTTTCCCGGCTTCGCCGAGGCGCGTCCCCTGGGGCAGATGACCCTGCCGTTCTCCGTCGAAGAGCTGCGCAGCAATGGCGGCATCGAGACGATCGCGATCGCGCCGAAGAACGGCCCGCTTCGCGGCGCGGCCGTGGTCGTCTCCGAGCGCAGCGTCGACAAGGCGGACAATCTTTTTGCGGGGATATTGGAGGGGCCGATGAAAGGCGCCTTCACGGTCGTGCGCGCGGATCCCTATTCGGTAACCGACGGCGCCTTTCTGCCGGATGGCGACCTGCTTCTCCTCGAGCGGCGATTCAATTTCGCCTCCGGTCTCGGCATGCGTGTTCGCCGTATCGCCGCGGGGAAAATCCGACCTGGGGCCGTGGTCGACGGCGACGTCATGCTCGAAGCGGACATGAGCTATCAGATCGACAATATGGAGGCGCTCGACGTCATCTCGTGGCCTGACGGCGAGATCCGGCTGATCCTGGTCTCGGATGACAACCACTCGATCCTCGAGCGAAACCTGATGCTCGAGTTCCGGCTGATCAAGTGAAACGGGGCCGAATGCCCCGCCGCTCCAATGCTTTGAACCACGCACTTCCGCATGCGGAAGTGCTCTGAGGGTTTCAGGCGGTTGCTTTTGCCGCCGGCATGGGTTTGACGACGCTCATCAGTGCGCCATAGGGAAGCAGCAGGACGATACCGCAGAGGATCTTCACCGCGAGATCGCCGAGCGCCCAGGAAATCCAGCGGGGGGCGTCGACGCTGAGCAGGCCGAGAACGGGCGCGGTTTCCAGCGCAAAGCCGTCATTCGCACCCAAGAACACGAAGAACGGGGCGAAGGCGAAAGAGAAGAACATCGCCGTATCGAGGGCCGAACCGATCAGCGAGCCCGCGAGCGGCGCCTGCCACCAGGTCTGGCGCCTGAGCCGGTTGAAGATCGAGATATCCAGAAGCTGGCCGAGCAGGAAGGCTGAACCGGAGGCGATCGCGATGCGCGGCGTCGCGGCGAGAACGGAGAGCATGACGGCGACCGCGAAGCCGGCAACGACGACGCGGCGCGCGATTCGCGGCCCGAACTGGCGATTGGTCAGGTCTGTGACGAGGAAGGCGAAGGGATAGCTGAAGGCGCCCCAGGTCAGGAGGTCGCCCAGTTGCATCCCGGCGATCGAACCGGGGAGCGGATACTGGACGAGGAAGTTCGACGCCACGACCACGAAGGTCATCAGCGCCACATAAAGGTAGAACGTACGGTTGATCAGCATTTTTTTATCCTGGGTTATGCCACCAGTTGACGGATGCGCAGGCAGGTGCTTGCGCGGCGATGGACGACACGAGAAAAAGGCTTGCCGGGCAAACCCGCAAGCCTCTTCAAGATCTCGGCAGAAGTACCGGCGCTATCAGGCGGCTTCGGCAGCCTTCTTGACGATCTGACGACGCAGCAGGCGGGCGCGCATGCTGAGCTCGTTTTCGTCGGCCTTCAGCAGGAAGGCGTCGAGACCGCCGCGGTGTTCGACCGAACGGAGAGCCGCAGCGGAAACGCGCAGGCGGAAGCGCTGGCCGAGAGCATCGGAAATCAGCGTGACGTTGCACAGGTTCGGCAGGAACTTGCGCTTGGTCTTGTTGTTGGCATGGCTGACATTGTTGCCCGACTGGACGCCCTTGCCGGTCAATTCGCAACTACGGGACATGGTACACCTATTCTCTTATCGCCGCCGGACAATGCGGTAGCGGGCCTAGAGCCCAGGCCGCGTTCCTGTTGGCCATTATTGGAAAGTCGCGGTTCTATAGTCACAGGTGGCCCGCCAGTCAAGTCAAACCTTTGCATTCCCGAGCGATCGGGGCGATTTGGCCTGTTCTGCACTCATAAGGACGGCCGTTCCGGCGCGCAAGACGCATTCCAAGAGAGCGGCCGATGCGCTATCTTTTCCATGAGGACTGCGCCAGATTTCGAGCGGGCGCATTTATGCCGCAAACCGCCTGCATTCCGGGGGATTGCGACATAAATGCGCCGGCTGTCTTCGGATCGGCAAGTCGCTGCAACACTGTGAACCGCTGCATGGAGTTTGAGCCGGTCCGGTATCAGGGCCATGCAGGAGAGAATGGGGCTTTCGGGCATGAAGTTGTGCATTGGTTTTCGCGCGCCGGCACTCCTGGCCGCCATGATGTTTTCCACAGCCCCGCTTGCTGCGGAAGTCTCGCACCAGACGGACTACAGCATCGCGCTCGCCGGCCTGCCTTTGGCGCGCGCATCGTTCCACACCGAGGTCGAAAAGAATCGCTACACGATTTCGGGAACCCTGAATTCGGCGGGCCTCGTGGATATCATCAGCCGCACCACGGGGCAGACGCGCGTCTCCGGAGTAATCGACCGCGACCATCTCCGGGCAAGCGAATATTCCATGTCCTACCGCAGCGGCCGGAAGGGCCGCGCCATCAATGTGAGCTTCCGAAACGGCAATGTCGTGCGCGCAAGCATGGTTCCGAAGCGTAATCCACTGCCGAAGAACTGGGTGCCGGTCACGAGCCGGGACATGCGCAATGTGCTGGACCCGCTTTCCGGTTTGCTCATTCCGGCAAAAGCCCGGGTCTGCCCCAACACGCTGCCGATCTTCGACGGGGAATCCCGGCTCGACATAAGACTGTCTCCGAAGGGAACGCGAAACTTCAAAACCAGGGGATTCGAGGGTGAGGTGATCGTCTGCGGCATCCGCTTCGTACCGAAGGCGGGATACCGGAAGGGCCGCGAGGACGTCGAATATCTGCGCCGCCTGGGAACGATGGAGATCTGGTACGCGAAGGCGAACGGAGTGGACGTCTATGCTCCGGTCTATGCCCGCATACCGACGAAGATCGGAGCGGTCACGGTTTCGGCGACGCGCTTCGGCGATTGAGCCCGCCGGCGGGATTCTCCGGGCCCTTTCCTGACGGGGCCTCAAGAATCGCACTCCCTCTTCCCGGAATCACCTAAGCGCGATAGATCAGTGGGATTCGGGTGGGGTGCTGGCCGCGTCCGCCGAAGTATACACGTTGATCTGCTGCATGTTTTTGTCCTTTGATCGGCTACGATCAAAGGACAAGAGCATTCAGCAGGGCCGCGGAGGGGGGAATGAAGTTCAAGGCAACGCTGATCGGTTTCACCGCGATCCTCATGTGGTCGCTGCTGGCGCTCCTTACTGCCGCATCCGGCAAGATGCCGCCGTTCCAACTCTCCGCCGTGTGCTTTCTCATAGGCAGCCTGCCCGGCATCGCCGTCCTGGCGTCGAAGCCCGAGCGATTCGCACTTCTGAAGCAGCCGGCAAGGGTGTGGATCATCGGCATTGCCGGTCTCTTCGGCTACCACTTTCTTTATTTCACGGCGCTTCGCAATGCGCCGGCCGTGGAGGCGGGGCTCATCGCCTATCTCTGGCCGCTCTTCATTGTTGTCGGCTCGGCGCTGCTGCCGGGCGAGAAGCTTCGCTGGCATCATGTTGCAGGCGCCCTTGCGGGGCTCGTCGGAACGATCCTGATCGTTGCGCGCAACGGCATCGCCTTCGATGACGCCTATGCACTCGGTTACGGCGCAGCATTCCTCTGCGCCTTTACCTGGTCCGGCTATTCGCTGATCACGCGCCGCTTTGACGCGGTATCCACCGATGTCGTGACCGGTTTCTGCCTTGCGACGTCCGCCCTGTCCTTCCTCTGCCATCTCGGACTCGAAACGACGGTCTGGCCTGAAACCACCTTCGAGTGGCTCGCCGTGGCGGGGCTCGGCCTGTTGCCGGTCGGTGCCGCATTCTATGCCTGGGACTACGGCGTGAAGAACGGCGACATCCAATTCCTGGGCGTCGCAAGCTATGCGGCGCCGGTGCTTTCGACCCTGATCCTCATTCTGTTCGGCTTTGCCGAGCCGTCCTGGCGGATCGTGGCTGCCTGCCTGCTGGTGACGGGCGGCGCCGTGCTTGCGGCAAAGGACATGATCTTCCGAAAGGGCAGGGTCACGTTACCGGCGGAGTAGAACTCACTCCTCGGCCGGCCGCCAATCGGGGTGAGCCATCTCGAAGGCGCCGAAGTCGAAGCCGGGTGCGACGGTGCAACCGACGAGCGTCCACTCCCCAAGCGAAGTGGCGGATTGCCACCAGCCGGCGGGCACGACCTGTTGCGGCCTTTCCCCGCCGAGCAGGTCGGGACCGAGCCGGGTCTGCGAAGCGGGCCTGCCCGGCTCGGCGATGCTGAGCGCGAGCGGCGCGCCGGCGTAGTAGTGCCAGACCTCGGCGGCATCGTGGACCCGGTGCCAATGCGACCGGTCGCCCCGTTCGAGAAGGTAGTAGATGGCCGTCGAGTGGCCACGCGCGCCACCATTGGCATCGCGGAACGTCTCCCCGTACCAGCCGCCTTCCGGATGCCGGGCGAGACCCAGCGTTTCAATGATAGCCGCCGCCGTCATTTCCCGAGTCGCCATTTAGAAATTGTCCTTGCGCTTTCGTATTTCCGCGAAGACGGCGGCATCGCTCGCCTTTTCCATGCCGAGCAGCGCGCGGATCTTCGGATCGCCGGCGCGCAGGAACGGGTTTGTCCGCTTTTCGAGGCCCATCGTCGTCGGCGCGGTGAAGCCGCCATCTGAGCGGGTCTCCTCGATCTCGGCCGCACGCTCCTTCAAGGCCGTATTTTCCGGATCGACCGTGACGGCGAAATGGGCGTTGGCAAGGGTGTATTCATGGCCGAAATAGATGGCCGTGTCGTCGGGAAGCGCCATCAGCCGGCTCAGCGATTGCCACATCGTTTCGGCCGTTCCCTCGAAGAGACGGCCGCATCCGAGCGCGAAAAGCGTATCGGCGGCGAAAAGCAGCCTGTCCTCGGGCAAATGGTAGCAGACGTGGCCGGACGTGTGCCCCGGCGTTTCGATGACATCGACCGGATGGCCGGCGAAGTCGAAGCGTTCGCCATGTCCCACGGATCTGTCTATGCCGGGGATCTTCGACGCTTCGTTCTTCGGCCCGATGATGGTGAGGCCGAAGCGTTCCTTCAGGCTGGCATTCGCAGCCACATGGTCACCGTGGTGATGCGTGGTGAGGATATGCGTCAACTGCCATCCGCGCCGTTCGAGCGCGTCGAGGATCGGCCGCTCCTCCGGTGCATCGATCGATGCCGTAGCGCCGCTAATCCGGTCGTGGAGGAGCACACCGTAATTGTCGGTGCGGCAGAGGAAGAGATCGAGTTCGAGCGCGGCCATGTTTTGGTCCTCCGATCGGTGTGGGGCATCGGAAAGCGGCGAGTCCCGCTCGGTTCGAATGTAGCGAGGCTCGCCTTGAAGTCTACCGCTTGGAGTCTAACATGTTGCCCATGCACACTGATATCGTCGATCTCCGCCAATTCTATCACTCCGAGCTCGGCCGCATGGCGGAACAGTCGGTGAGCTCAGCCCTTGCTTCCATCTGGGCACGCCTGCCCGAGGAAAGGCTCCTTGGGCTCGGCTATGCGGTGCCCTATCTCGAGCGCTTCCGTGCCGATACGGAGCGGACATTCGCCTTCATGCCGGCCGGGCAGGGTGCGGTGAACTGGCCGGTCGCAGACCTGTCCTCGACGGCACTGGTCTTCGACGAGGAATTGCCGCTGCCGGATGCCTCGATCGATCGCGTATTGATGGTCCATTCCCTGGAATTTGCCGAAAGCCCGCGCGAAACGATGAAGGAGATCTGGCGCGTGCTGGCGCCCGGCGGACGTCTGATCATCGTGGTACCGAATCGCCGCGGCGTCTGGGCACAGATGGAGCACACGCCTTTCGGCTCGGGGCGGCCCTATTCCCGCGGGCAGCTGACGGCGCTCTTGCGCGAGACCAACTTCACGCCCGGCGCCACGACGGAGGCGCTCTTCTTTCCGCCCTCGAAGCGCAAGCTTGCCCTTCGGCTGCGCCACGGTCTGGAACGGTTCGGGCGATCGCTCTGGCCGGTCTTTTCGGGGGTGATCATCGTCGAGGCGCAGAAGCGGCTTTATCAGGGCCTGCCGGTGGCCGCACGCGCCTCGCGCCGCGTCTTCGTCCCGGTGCTGGCTCCGCGGGGCGTGCCCAGCACGCGCAGTCGGGCAACGAAAGCGCCGTAGGTCGCAGTCTGCTGCCCGTCACCCCTTTGCCTCCTGCCGCACCGGCCGTCACGTCGCACTCGACAAATATCACCGTCCCCGGTATTGGCTGGACCGCATTCTTCCCGTGAAAGCTGGTCCGATGAATCTTGCCCTGAAAAGCCCTGCGCCGCGTTCCGGCATCCTGGACATCGCCGCCTATGTGCCTGGCAAGGAACATGCGCCCGGCGCCGCAAAGGTTCACAAGCTGTCGTCGAACGAAACGCCGCTCGGCGCGAGCCCGCGCGCGGTCGAGGCTTTCCAGAAGGCGGCTTTCAATCTCGAACGCTACCCGGACGGTCAGGCGAATGCGCTCAAGGAAGCGATCGCGGCGGTTCACGGGCTCAACCCCGCCAACATCCTTTGCGGCAACGGGTCGGACGAACTGCTCGGTCTTCTCTGCCATACCTATCTCGGCCCCGGGGACGAGGGGATCGTCACCGAACACGGTTTTCTCGTCTACAGGATCCAGATCACCGCGTCGGGCGGGATACCCGTCACGGTCAAGGAGAGGGAGGAGCGTGTCGACGTCGATGCGATACTCGCGGCCGTGACCGAGCGGACGAAGATCGTTTTCATCGCCAATCCGGCAAATCCGACCGGCACCTATATCCCCGTCGAGGAGGTCCGGCGTCTGCATGCGGGCCTGCCCGCCGGCGTCCTGCTGGTGCTCGATGCGGCCTATGCGGAATATGTACGGCGCAACGACTACGAGGCGGGACTGGAGCTCGTTTCGTCCAACCGCAACGTGGTGATGACCCGAACCTTTTCGAAGATCTACGGCCTTGCCGGTCTGCGCATCGGCTGGATGTACGCGCCGCGCGACGTGGTGGAGGCATTGGACCGCGTCCGCGGTCCCTTCAATCTCAACGCGCCCGCGATCGCCGCCGGTGCCGCGGCGATCCGCGATCAGGCCCTCGTTGCCGCGGCGGCTGACCACAATCACACCTGGCTGGCAAAGGTCGGTCAGGCGCTGACGGATATCGGCCTGCGCGTCACCCCCTCGGTCACCAATTTCGTGCTGATTCACTTCCCTGAGGAAGCGGGCATGTCGGCCAGCGACGCGGATGCCTATCTGACGAGCCGCGGCTTCATCCTGCGCGCCGTCGGCGCCTACGGTTTCCCCAATGCGCTGAGAATGACGATCGGCTCGGAAGAAGCGAATGAGGGCGTGGTCGCGGCACTGACTGAATTCATGGGACGGAAATGATGGCTCAGCAGTTCGAAACCATCGCCCTCATCGGCATCGGCCTGATCGGATCGTCCATCGCCCGGGACATTCGCGAGAAGCAGCTCGCCGGTACGATCGTGGTCACGACGCGCAGCGAAGCGACGCTGAAGCGCGCCGGCGAGCTGGGCCTCGGCGACCGCTACACGCTTTCGGCGGCCGAGGCTGTCGAGGGCGCGGATCTCGTCATCGTGTCGGTGCCTGTGGGGGCATCCGGCGCAGTCGCCGCCGAGATCGCAGCCCATCTGAAACCCGGTGCGATCGTCACCGATGTCGGTTCGACCAAAGGATCGGTCATCGCGCAGATGGCGCCGCACCTGTCCAAGGACGTCCATTTCGTGCCCGGTCACCCGATCGCGGGTACCGAGCATTCCGGCCCGGATGCCGGCTTTGCGGGCCTCTTCCGCGGGCGCTGGTGCATTCTGACGCCGCCGGCCGGCACGGACGAAGACGCGGTCGCCAGGCTCAGGCTGTTCTGGGAAACGCTCGGATCGATGGTCGACGAGATGGATCCGGAACATCATGACAAGGTGCTGGCGATCGTTTCGCATCTCCCGCATATCATCGCCTACAACATTGTCGGCACCGCGGACGACCTGGAAACGGTGACCGAGTCCGAAGTGATCAAATACTCGGCCTCGGGGTTCCGTGACTTCACCCGCCTTGCCGCTTCGGACCCGACCATGTGGCGCGACGTCTGCCTGCACAACAAGGACGCGATCCTGGAAATGCTCGCCCGCTTCTCCGAGGATCTCGCCTCCCTGCAACGCGCGATCCGCTGGGGCGACGGCGACAAGCTCTTCGATCTCTTCACCCGCACGCGGGCGATACGCCGCTCGATCGTTCAGGCCGGTCAGGACACCGCCATGCCCGATTTCGGCCGGCACGCGATGGATCAGAAGTAGGCTGCGGGAAGTCGGCTGCGAAGACCGTCGCTCACAGAGCCGGCAGCATACCGATCGGAACGAAGGCGAGGAAGGCGGTCCCGTCGCGGACGTTCAGTTTGACCGTCGCTTCGTTCTTGCCGCCGGCAAGCGCCTTCAACATGTTGGCGACGTTGTCGATCAGGTCGGTTTCGTCCGGAGCGATCTTCACGAAGTTTTCCCGCCAGGCGTCGATATTCGCAAGCGTGAGAGAGAATTCCCCCGAAATCAGCCCCTGATCATTCACCGAAAAGGGCCCGGTGAGTTTTGCGCTCATTCCGGAGCCGGCATCGAGTGTCAATTGCCGCAACTCGCCTCTGGTGCCGCGGAGCATATGGGGGGGCAAAGCGCCCGCCTGAAGCCATTCTGCCTTGTCCGTAACGGTCAGGTCCATTGCGACATCGGCCGGTGCGGCAAGACTGGGTCCCTGGTCCGGACGCAGGTCGAGCTTTTCGATGCTGAGTGCCGCGTCCAGGTTACCGTCGTTCTGGCGCAGATGGAGCTCGCCATGGCTGGCGCCGAAGCCGAGGCCTTCGCCCGTCAGGGGAGAGCGCGCGGTGCCGGTCAGATTGTCGTAGGCCACCGAGGTCCGGTCGATGCCGGAGAGGGTCGCCGCGACACTTGCTCGGAGCAGCGTCCAGTCGGCGGAAACGGTGACGCCGGGAGAAACACGGATTTCGGCGGGGCCGTCGAGCTCGAGGACCGCACGGCCGGGTTGATAGACCTGCGCCGCCGTTCGCAGGGCGCCGAAGGACGCGGAGGCGCCGCGGCGCGTATCGTCGAGGCGAACCTTGTCGCAGAACAAACCGAGGCGGAAGGGAAAGCCACGCACCTCCATCTCGGCGCATTCGCCGCTGAAGCCGATCGCCTGCCCCTTCGTCAGATAGGCGGTCAGCCGCCTTTGGATCTGGTCGGCGGCGAGAAACCAACCGGCGGAATAAAGGCCGATCACGAACACGATACCTGCTGCCAGCCACAAGAACTTCCTGCCGGTAGGCGATGGCTTGGCGACGGCGGTCACAGTCATGTTGTCGGGTACTCCACACTAGATCACGACGGTTTCAGGTCGGGTCGACCTGAACCTCATCTCGCTCTTGCCGCCGGGAGGGCGTTTCGCGTGGCCGACTCCCATGCGGCGAACTAACCTTCATCCGCAATCGCGACACGGGCTATCGGCGCGACCAGTTCGATTGCAAGAGAATTGCTGCACAATTTTGTCCTTCGACCGGTACGGTCCCGGGAATTATGCAGTAAAAATTTCGGTACGCCGCAGGAGCGTCGAACACTGATTCGGTAGACTGATTCGGTGGCCGGCCGGCGGCATGTTTGAATGGCAGCGGATATGGACGAATTTTGGGTCTTTGGCTACGGGTCGTTGATGTGGAATCCGGGCTTTCGCTTCGAGGAGAAGCTGACGGCGCGCGCTTTCGGCTACCGCCGATCCCTCTGCGTGCGCTCCTGGGTTCACCGCGGGACCGAACGGCACCCCGGCCTGGTGCTCGGGCTCGACTATGGCGGCTCCTGCATCGGGACGGCATTCCGCGTGGCGCCTGCGCAAAAGGCGGAGGTGATCGACTACCTGCGCGAACGCGAGCTGGTCACGCACGTCTACAAGGAAAGGATCATGCCGGTGCAACTTTCCAGCGGACACCGCGTGCCCGCGCTGACCTATGTGATCGACCGCTGCCATGTCCAGTATGCCGGTGCGCTGAGCGCGGAGGAGGCGGCCGCGACGGTCGCCGTCGCCGCCGGCAAGTCCGGGCCGAACAGCGAATACGTTCTCAATACGCTCGAACATCTTCGCGAAATGGGGATCCGCGACCATTGGCTGGAGGAAGTTGCCGCGAAGTTGACGGCCGGCGGAGCTGCGTCCGTCCGGGCCTGAAGGGAGGCTACCGTGCCCCGAGTTCGCGCAGCCGCTGTTCAGCGGTGGGCGGCAACGGCAGGTGCGGATTGGCCCGCACGGTTTCGATGAGGAGGTCGTCGCTCGCAGCCTCGGTAACTTCCACCAGCTTCGCCAGGAATGCGTCCGGATCCAGCCCGGCCTCGATCGGCGGGAGGACACGCACCTTGAAGTGGCCAGGGAAACGGAGGAACTTGCGCCGCGGCCAGAACAGCCCCGGATGCATCGCGACGGGAACCACCGGCACCTGGAGATCCCGATAGAGCCGGGCAATGCCGTATTTGTACTCCGGCGGTGCGCCGGGCGGGCGGCGCGTCCCCTCGGGATAGATGATCAACTGACGCCCGGTCGCCATCTCGTTTTTCGTGCGGTCCATGACCTCTGTCATCGCCTTGCCGCGCGCGGCGCGGTTCACCGGAACCATGCGCTGCTTGACGATGTACCAGCCGAACAGAGGTATCCAGGTGAGTTCCCGCTTGAGAATATAGAAGGGATCGTCGAGCCAAGGCAGAAGCGCATAGGCATCCCAGAAGGACTGATGCTTCGGCGCGAAGATGTAGGCGCCCTTCGGAATGTTCTCGAGGCCCTCGATCTCGAAGGTCGTACCGACGATCTTCGCGAGCAGCCAATGGTTGCTGCGCGCCCAGTTCTTGGGCACGAACCAGGCCGTCTTGCGGGGCACAAGGAAATAGAACGGCGTCAGCACGATCATCTGCACGATCAGGTTAACGTAGAAGACCAGATTGAAGAGGATCGAACGCAGGATGATCATCAGGCAGACTCTCGGGTGCGGGTGCGGGGGCGACACGCTGCCTACACGAATATGCGGCGGAGGAAAACAGCCTCGCGACGGGAGCGCCTTTCTCCGGCGGCGCTATTGCCCGGCCGGCGCAACAGGCAAGGGCTCCGTCCTGAGGCCGTTCGTCCAGCGGGCGCCCATCACATCGCGCAGCGAGGCGACGGAGTATTTTCCGTATTCGAGCAGAATGGCCTTCAGCACCAGCGGATTGCGCAGCCAGTTGGTCGTCTTGAGATCCGAATTGACGACCGGGTAGGCAATGAATTCGGTTTCGGGCCTGGCGCGGCGCAGTTCCAGCAGGCTGCGCGGCATGTGGTAATTGTTCGTCACCACGAGGATCGTCCGATAACCTCGGTTGCGGATCCACTGCGAGGTTTCGGTGGCGTTGCCGATCGTATCGATCGCCGCACGACCGATATCGACGCAGCATTTGAACAGGTCGGCCGAACTCTGCGTATTGCGCCGGATCTGGCTACGTGTCGTCGATGGATGAACACCGGAAATCAAGAGCCGCTTTCCGGCGCCGAGTTTCAGGAGATCGACAGCCTGGTCTATTCGCTGGAAGCCGCCGGTCAGCACGACGATCGCATCCGCTTTCGGAGTGGCAGGCGGTTGCAGCGAGGCGACGGTGTCGGCGAATTGCAGGAAGCCGGCGATGAATATGGTGAGAAAGGCGAGCAGCACGAAGAAGCCGCGGCGCAGCACTTTGCGCAACAGGCTGCGGGACTGGCGACGGCGCGCGGCCCTCTCCAGCCATTTGCCCCTTTCGGCCATCCCGCTCCCGCGTAGTTCTCCCGCCTTCATGATTCCCATCACATAGCCGCAGATTGCGGCAGGGAATAGATCGATTGCGGGCAATTCATGGTCTTCCGGCCGATTTCAACCCTGAAAGGTGTCGGTCCGGCCCGGATCGGATCGGATAAGGTCGATTTCGTAGATGGTCCGCATGACTGTAAGGCGCGCCGTCAAGGTCGTCAGCAGGGCAATCACGACGATAATGGCGAAGATGCCGAGATAGCCGGTGTAACCGATGGCGAAGGTACCGAACAGAGCGGTCGCCTGATCCGTTTCAGGGGTTGCAAGCGTCTGCGACTGCCAGAAGCTCGCCAGCGCAAAGGAGAGCGCAGCGAGAAGGCCGCCGGCGCCGGCGCCCTTAAGACTGATTCGGAGAAAGTGCTTCTGGAATTCGGCGGCGACGAAACTCGCTTCCGCCCCGACGAAATGCAGGACCTCGACGATGTGACGGTTGCCGGAAAGGGCGCCGCGGGTGGCGAAAACCACCGTCAGCACCATTGCGGAGAAGACCAGTACCAGGACGCCGGTGCCGATCATCGTGGTCGTGCTCGCCATCGCAACCAGGCGATCGACCCAGGTGCGGTGATCATCGAGAAAGGCCTGCGGGATCGTTTCGGTGAGCGCCTTTCGCATCGCGGCGAAATCGGGGGGATTGCTCTCGTCGATCGTGATGACGACGAGCCGCGGCACGGGCAGTTCGTTCAGGTCGAGTCCACCACCGAGCCACGGTTCCAGGAGGCGCGCGGTCGCAGCGCGGTCGATGATCGTGCCGCCTGTCGTGCCGTTGAAGGTCAGGGCCAGATCACGGGCGTCGGCGAGAGCCCTCTCCATGTCGAGGTTGTCGTCCGGCTTGATCTGGATGGTGATCTCGCGGGAGATCTGTGATTGCCAGCTCTGGGCGGTCGCGCGCACCATGCTGACGCCGCCGAGGGTCAGGCAGGCCAGAAAGGACATGATGGCGATGACGCACATGAGCGCGTGGCCGGAAACGTTGGCCGAAGGCACGATCGGCCCGGTCGGGCGCACGCGCATCTCGCTGCGACGCTGCTGTTGTTGCGGCGGAGGGGTAGGCTCGCGGCGGGCAACGCGGTTCTCATTCATAGATGTCGAGCCGTCCCTGTGACAGGATCATGCGCCGGGCCTCGACCTGATCCATCAAGGACAGGTCGTGCGTGGCGATCACCACCGCGGTCCCGAGCCGATTGAGTTCCATGAAGAGATTGAGCAATCGGCGCGCCATAGGCGGATCGACGTTGCCGGTCGGCTCGTCGGCAAGCAGGATCTCCGGCCGGTCGATCAGCGCCCGTGCGATGGCGGCGCGCTGCTTCTCGCCGCCGGAGAGCACGGGCGGCAGCACGTTGATGCGCTCGCCGAGTCCGACCCATTTAAGGAGTTCGAGCACGTCGGAACGGTAGCTCGACTCCTCCTTGCCGCGGACCCGGAGCGGCAGGGCGACGTTTTCATAGGTCGTCAGGTGGTCGAGCAGGCGAAAGTCCTGGAAGACGATGCCGACCCGACGGCGCAGCATCGGAAACTCCTCACGGGGAATGGAGGAGATGTTGCGGTCGAACATGCGGATGAGGCCGCGCGTCGGCTTGAGCGACAGGAAGAGGAGGCGGAGCAGCGTCGTCTTGCCGGCGCCTGACGGACCGGTGAGGAATTGGAAGGAACGGCGCGGGATATCGAATGTCAGGTCCCGGAGGATCTCCGGTCCCATGCCATAGCGCAAGCCGACGTTTTCAAAATGAATCAATGGGACAGCCCAGTCTCTCGTCACGACCCTCGCCAAATCCGCCGAAGGCCGGATTATCGCAGCTCCACCCGTCTATCAGATGCGCGACGGGCGGTGAAGCACTTGAAGCACCGCATGTCTGCCTGCACCGGCTCCGAATTCAGGAACATGCAGTAGGACTGCGCTTCTGCCAAGGCAAAACCGTGCGTGACACCATGGTTAAGCAAGGGTTAACGTTCCATGAAAAGACGCCGCTTTCGCGGCCTCGTTTTCAAAAGATTAACCATTTCGGTTTACGTCTCGTCAGGATTCGAAGCAATGCCTTGCATCCATCGCGGATGGCATGTGCATCGAGCGAAGACGTACGGCGCTGCAGGCAAGACGTCCGGCGCCGCGTTCGGGGAGCGCCCATGCAGGCATTTCGCGCAAAGACCGCGGGCATCGACCTCATTCCACCGGAGCGCGCCTCGCGTTCGAGCGCCGCTCAGCCGAGGCGGCTCGACTATATCGATGTCGAGTTCGAAACGGTTGCGCCGACCGCACGGCGCAGCCCGTATCCGGTGTTCAACGACAACCGCCGGGCCGGCGCCCGGCCGAAGGCCGGCGCGGCGACCGCCCCGGGAATGCGGAGGGCAGCACGGCGGATCCTGGTCGCGGCCGGGACCAGGATCGATGCGATGTCGCCCCGGCGCTTTGCCGGCCTGGCCGCCTTTCTCGGACTTACGGTTTTCCTGCTGATCGCCGGTTTCGGGGGCGACGGACGGGCCGACATGCACCCGTTGCCGATGGAGGGCGGAAAAGGCGGTGCTTCCGATCGCTGAATGTGCTAAGCGCGGCTGAAGAAGGGAAGGCCGGTGTTCTTCCTTGCGAATGGAGATACCCGTATGCCCGTCGTCCGCGGCAAGAATATCGAAGTCCTCTACAGCGCCGAAACCATTGCGGAGAGAAATCAGGAAATGGCCGGCGATATCGTTCGCGGGCCGCACAAGGATCTCCTGGTCATCTCGATCCTGAAGGGCTCCTTCATCTTCGCGGCCGATCTGATCCGCGCCATGCATGCGGCAGGCCTTGCTCCGGAGGTCGAGTTCATCACGCTTTCGAGCTACGGAACCGGGACCGAATCCAAGGGCGTCAAGATCACCAAGGATATCGACAGCGACGTGCGTGATCGCGACGTACTCCTCATCGACGATATTCTGGAGTCCGGCCGCACCCTGCGTTTCGCCAAGGACCTGCTTCTGGAGCGCGGCGCACGAAACGTCACGATCGCGGTATTGCTCGACAAGCGGGTGAAGCGCCGCGTCGATCTCGAAGCGGACTATGTCGGCTTCGAATGCCCGGATCATTTCGTAGTCGGCTACGGAATGGATGTGGCCTACGCGTTCCGCGAACTGCCGTTCGTCGGGGTTGTGACCGGCGACGCAACGTAACCGGGCGCGCCGTTTCTGTCGTGGCCCCATCACGGGGGATCGTTCCGGCGTGCTGAATGATTAAAATGCCTCCTATCGCGTTTACCGGAATCAAACGAAAAGCTGTTTGTTTGGAAGACGTATCGCGGTCGCATGAGGCGGCGGACGATACGCAGATCCAATGGAGCGTCAATGGCATCCAATCGCCGCGCCGCTCCCCGCAGAAATAATACGGGAGGCCATGATGGCGAAAATCCTGATCACCGAGGATGAAGACGGCCTGCGCTCGTTCGTGGCGCGCGCGTTGCGGCTCGACGGGCACGAAACGGTTGAAGCCGGGGACGGAGCCGATGGGCTTGCCTGCCTTCGCGATCAGCCGTTCGATCTCTTGCTATCCGATATCCGGATGCCGGTCATGGACGGCATCGAGCTTGCGCATCAGGCGTCCGCTGCCTTTCCGGCATTGAAAATCCTGTTGATGACCGGCTACGCCGAGCAACGCGAGCGTGCCGACGACCTCTCCGGCAAGGTCGTCGACGTCATCGAGAAGCCATTTTCACTGCCCGACATTCGCAAGGCCGTCGCGCTCGCGCTGGCCGCCTGACGCCGTTCGTAAACTTTTGATGCGGGACGCGGGAAGAGGGGCTTCGGAGAGGCCGCGCGACCCCACGTCCCGCAGACCCATTATCGCATGTCGAGCAGCCGCTCGAGATACTGCCGCTCCAGTTCCGGCGACAGGCTGTCACCCAACTTGCGACGGATCTCTTCGAGAATCTGGCGGGCGCGCTGCGTGTCGATTTCGTCGGGCACCTTGACCTGATCGCCGAAATCGGGACCGGCGTTCTGCTGTCGGCGGCCGAGGGGGTCACGTCCGTTCTGACCATATTGCGGAACGCCTTGTCCGGGACCTTGTCCCTGTCCCTGGGCTTGCATCTGGTTCATCATGTCCTGCGCTCCCTCGCGCAGGGCCTGCAGGGCCCGGCCCTGGCTGCCGACCGCCTGCTCGCCCTGGCCCTTCCCGAGAGCGCCGGCGGCACCTTCCATCTCGCGCTGCGCCTGACCGAAGCCCTTGCCGGGTTTGATGCCCAAATTCTCGAGACCCTTCTGCAGGTCGCCGAGTTGCTTGCCAAGCGATTCCTGCTGCTCTCTCAATTGCTTGAGAGCTTCCCTCAATTGCTCGGCGGTCATATCGTCCATGGGGTTGGGTTGGCCGTTGGGGTCACTCCGCTGCCCCGGATCCTGCGGCATGTCCTGTCCGAAGAGTTCCTCGTCCTCGCCTTCGAGCGGATCGCCGCGCTGCATCCGGTCGCGTAGTGCCTGGTCCAGTTTGAAAGTTTCGTCCATCAGCTGCTGCTGCCGCTGCATAAGCTCGCCGAGCTTGTCCATCTGCTGCCGCATGGCGTTGTTCTGCTCGCCCATCTGCTGCATGCGTCCGGCCTGGAGATTGTTCATCATTCTCTGCAGTTCGGAAAGCATCTGCCGCGCCTGATCGCGCGCGCCGGAGCGGGCCAGATTTTCGATCTGGTCCATCATCTTCTGCAGATCCTGCTGGCGCAGCACGTTGTTCATCTCAGGATTGGCGGCAACGGCGGGGTTCTTCGCGGCCTGCTCGGCGAGCGCCTGCATATATTCCTGCATCGCCTGGCGAAGCTCGTCCATCAGCCGGGCGATTTCCTCGTCCGAGGCGTTACGTTCGAGCGCGTCCGACAGCGCCTGCTGCGCGTCGCGCAGCCGCCGGTCAGCGAGCGACAGGTCACCGTCCTCGATGCCGAGCGCGATTTCCCACAGGTGGTCGGCGGCGTCGCGAAGCATGTCGTCGTTCCGGGCGAGCTGCATGCGCGTGCGTGCCGATTTCAGCAGCAGGAAGTGGGTGGCATTGGGAATCGTCTCCTCGGGATAAAGCGTCAGCGCATCGTTGAGATCGATCGCGCGCGGCAACTGGTTGGCGTCGAGCGCGAAGACCTGGCGCTGTTCTGCGACGGCAGCGGCGAGGGGTTCGAAGAATCGGCGGGCCGGCAGAACGATCTCCTGCGGCACGCTTCGTCCCTCCTGGCCGGCTGCATCACGAGCGACGAGCGTGATGCTCACGCGCTTTCCGGCAAGCGGATGCTCACTCAGATTGCGGCTCGTGGTACCCTTTGCTTCACGGGCATTGCGCCGCGGCAGATCGAGGCGATATTCGGGAGGGCCGTAGAGCGGATGGGCGTCCTTCGCGGGCTCCTCGATGGGCTTTATCTCGGCCCAGGCCTGCGCGATGCCGTAGTCGTCATGGGCGAGGTAGCTGATGTCGAGCGCTGCATTGACCGTTGGACGCGGTTCGCCGTCGAAAGCGATGTCGGGCACGCTGTCGGGCGTGATCTTGAAGCTCCAGCTCTGGCCGCCGACGGAGAGCGTTCCGTCCTTGGCGATCTTGTAAACATGATTGCGGACCGCATTGGGAGTTGCCTGGGGCGTTTCCGGTTTGGCTTTTTCCGGCCCGGATGTCGTCTCCGCCTTGGCGTCCGACTGAGGGATAACCAAGGGTTCGTCGCCCGCGGCTGCGTAGCTGACCGGTTCCTCGGCCCCGGCGCCGGTTATCCGGACCGTAAGATCGCTGAACTGAGGTATCGTGATCTGAGGCTTCTCCTGCGGATCCTGCTCCTTGTCCTCGGCCGGGGCCGTCGCGTCCTGTCGACCCGTAAGAAAGATCGGTGCGCGGCCGGTATAGGCGGGTGGTGTCACCCATGCATCGATACGGATGTCGGCCGTCGCTGCCTCTTGCTCGGGCAGGCGGAAGGCATCCGAAACCAGTCCGGCGCGATTCGAATAGGAATAGGCGAAGGCGACGCAGGCAAGGAGGACGGGGACCGCCCTCAGCGCCCACGGGTCATGCCGTGCGATATCGGGGCGCGGCAGACCCGTGTCGAGTTCCCTGACCATACGCGCCATACGCGCCTGATGTTCGCGCCAGAGTGCGGCGCCGAACGCGCCCTCCGTCGCGGGTGCATCTTCCTGGACGCGGATCGCCTGATGCGGCAGCCGGTTGCGCTCCTCCAGCATCCGGTCCGCCTCGGGCGTTTCGGGCCAGCGAATGCGGGTCAGCGGCAACAGGGAGATGAACAGCCCTATGACGAAAGCGAGAAGAAGGGCGACATGCAGCGAGAACGGCGCAGCCCGAAAGAGGCCGACCCAGCCGGCGGAGAGAAACAGAAGAACGAGCGAGGCGGGGACGAGCATGCGTGGCAGCAGCTCTTCGGCCAAAAGAACAAAACGGGCGAGGAATCGCTTCGCCGCCAGCATCCTGGCGAACGACTGCGGTTTTGGCGTTTCATCCTGCCGGAATTGCGTCATCCGCCGAAACTTCCTTTCGATCCTTCGACCGCAGGGGGTCAACGGTCAGGATAACATTGTTTGTGGCGAAGACGAGGGCGGCCCGTAAAACAATGCGTGATCGCCGCCGGCGACCCCAATCGTGAAAGCGTCGCTCGAGGTCAGTCGAGCCAGTCCGGCACCGAGTC
Source organism: Sinorhizobium sp. GQ132 (assembly GCF_059758575.1). Taxonomy (NCBI): domain Bacteria; kingdom Pseudomonadati; phylum Pseudomonadota; class Alphaproteobacteria; order Hyphomicrobiales; family Rhizobiaceae; genus Sinorhizobium; species Sinorhizobium sp. GQ132. Next base: position 426,990 of record NZ_JCAXDX010000005.1, read on the forward strand.
GAGGCCGATCAGCTCGTCGTAGCCCCGGCGCGGGCGGATCACGTGGAAACGATCGCCGTTGACGAGCACCTCGGGCACCAGCAGGCGGCTGTTATAGGTTCCCGCCTGTACGGCACCGTAGGCGCCCGCCGAGCCGATCGCGAAAAGATCGCCGGGCTTCGGCATCGCCATCTCCCGGTCGAGCGCCAGATAGTCGCCGGTCTCGCAGACCGGCCCGACGACATCGGCCTTGATGCGCGGTGCGCTGGCCGCGGAAATCCTCACCGGGCGTAACTCGTGATAGGCCTCGTAGAGCGTCGGGCGGATGAGATCGTTCATCGCTCCATCGACGATGACAAAGGTCTTGTCGCCGCCGTCCTTCACATAGACCACTTCGGTCACGAGAATGCCGGCATTGCCGACGATCAGCCGGCCCGGTTCGGTGACGATCTTGCAGTCGAGGCCCTTGAGCTGGTTCTTGACGATATCGGCATAGGCATCCGGCAAGGGCGGCGGGTTGTTGTCTTCACGGTAGGGAATGCCGAGACCGCCGCCGATATCGACGTGCTCGATGACATGCCCGTCGGAACGCAGCGTATCGACCAGTTCGCGCAACAGCTTGAAGGCATCGTCGAAAGGCTGCAGCTCGGTGATCTGGCTGCCGATATGCATGTCGATCCCGGTCACTTCGATGCCGGGAAGCTCGGCGGCGTGAGCATAGACGCTACGGGCCCGCTCCCAGGAAATGCCGAACTTGTTTTCCTTCTTCCCGGTCGAGATCTTCGCATGTGTGCGGGCATCGACGTCGGGATTGATGCGGAAGGAAACCGGTGCTCGTCTGCCGGCGCGTACGGCCCTCTGGTTCAGGACCTCCAATTCCGGCTCGGATTCGACATTGAAGCAATAGATGCCTGCCTCGAGAGCAAAATCCATCTCGCGCGCGGTCTTGCCGACGCCCGAGAACATGATCCGGCCTGCCGGAATGCCCGCTGCAAGGGCGCGGCGCAGTTCACCCTCGGACACCACGTCCACGCCTGCGCCGAGACGGCCGAGCGTTTTCAGCACGGCCTGGTTCGAATTGGCCTTCATCGCATAGCAGACCATGGCGTCCACATCGGCAAAGGCTTGCGAAAAGACCCTGTAATGGCGCTCCAGCGTGGCGGTGGAATAACAGTAGAACGGCGTCCCGACGGCGCGCGCGATCTCCGTCAGAGGCACGTCTTCGGCGTAAAGAATTCCGTCACGGTATTGGAAATGATTCACGGTCTTTCCTCGGCTCAGAGGAGGGGGTCAAGCAGGAATGGGCGGTCGTCGACGGTTTGCTTCGGCGCGACAGTACCGGCGGGCGCTTTCGTATTGATCGGTGCGGTGGCCCCCGGCCGGTCGAGGTCGCCCTTACGCCCGCAGCCGGCGAGAACCAGCCCCGGGATTGCCAGAAGAAGCGCGATTCGGGCGGCCTTCCTGAATGTCATCGTCATTTCCCTTTGCCGAAGCTGAGAGCCGATTGATCTTGGGAGCGCGGGGGCGGCAGGAACATGTTCCTGCGCCGCTCCGGTGCGATGTCTTACCGATTTTTCAGCGCCTTGTGCACCCTGTTTCTGCGCAGGAGAGAGCAGCATTGGAGCCGACGCATTCTGCAACGGAAAACCGTTACACACTTTTCCTGAAGCGCTCTAGTTGCGCGCCCGCCACCAGGCGATCTGCTTGCGGACTTCGGAGGGCGCAGTGCCGCCGAAACTGGTGCGGCTTGCCACGGAGGCCTCGACCGTCAGGACGCCGTAGACCTTGTCCGTTATCGCGGAATTGATCGCCTGCAGCTCGGCCAGCGGGAGGTCGGCGAGGTCGCATCCTTTCTGTTCCGCAAGCGCGACGACGCGGCCGGTCACATGGTGGGCGTCGCGGAAGGGCAGGCCTGCCTCGCGCACCAGCCAGTCGGCGAGATCGGTGGCGGTCGAGTAGCCGGAGCCGGCTGCGGCCTTCATCCGGTCGGCGCGTATCGTCACGTCGCGGATCATGCCGGTCATGGCCGCGATTGCGAGTTCGAGGCTCTCGGCCGCATCGAAGACCTGTTCCTTGTCTTCCTGCATGTCCTTGGAATAGGCGAGGGGAAGACCCTTCATCACGGTCAGCAGCGCAACCAGCGAGCCGTTGACGCGCCCGGTCTTGGCGCGCACGAGCTCGGCCGCATCGGGATTCTTTTTCTGCGGCATGATCGACGAACCGGTCGAAAAGGCGTCCGACAGGCGGATGAAGCCGAATTGCGGCGTGGACCAGATGACGATTTCTTCCGCGAGCCGCGACAGGTGGGTCGCCGCGATCGCGGCGATCGACAGGAATTCGAGCGCGAAGTCGCGATCGGAGACAGTATCGATGGAATTGCGCGTCGGCTCGCGGAAGCCTAACGCCTTGGCGGTCATGTGCCGATCGATGGGGAAGCCGGTGCCGGCAAGCGCGGCTGCGCCGATCGGGCTTTCGTCCATGTGCTCGATCGCGTGGCGAACGCGCGCGCGGTCGCGGCCGAACATTTCCACATAGGCCATGCAGTGATGTCCGAAGGTGACCGGCTGCGCCGTTTGCAAATGGGTGAAGCCGGGCATCACCGTGTCGGCATGCTCTTCGGCGCGGTCGAGAAAGGCAGCGATGAGACCGGTCAGCGCCTTCTCGGTCTTCTGCAGCTCCTCTTTCACCCACAGGCGGAAATCGAGCGCCACCTGGTCGTTGCGCGAGCGCGCCGTATGGAGGCGCCCGGCGGCCGGGCCGATCAGCGCCGCCAGCCGCGCCTCGATGTTCATGTGGATGTCTTCCAGGCGGCGCGAGAATTCGAATGCGCCGCTGTCGATCTCTGACAGGATCGTGTCGAGGCCGTGAATGATCTTGTCTTTGTCTTCGGCGGAAATGATGCCTTGATGCGCCAGCATCGTCGCATGCGCTATTGAGCCGCGGATGTCCTGGGCATAGAGCTTCTTGTCGAAGCCGATCGAGGCATTTATCTCCTCCATGATCGCGTCCGGGCCCGAGGCGAAGCGACCGCCCCACATCTGGTTGGAGGATTTCGTCTCGGAACTGCCGTCAGCCATCAGGATGCCCGCCTTGGAGAATGAAATGCCAGACCAGAAGAAACGCCCTCCGGCCCTTAAATTGTTCGCGCTCGCCGCCCTTCTGGGCGTGATCGCCGGTGCGGCTGCGGTATACGTGAAGGAGACGGGGTCTGGCAATGGCGGCGTCGCGGCGACGGCGGATGCGAGCTGCCCGCTGGCCGGGCAAAAGGTGGCTTCGCTCACCCCGCTGATGCGCGGCCAGGTGGCGGCGATGACGCCGGCGGACAACGCGCGCCCGATCGGCGGCCTCGATTTCGCAGGTCCCGATGGCAAGCCGCTGACGCTTGCCGCCTTTGCCGGCAAGACAGTCCTCGTCAACCTCTGGGCCACCTGGTGCGTGCCTTGCCGCGAGGAGATGCCGGCGCTCAACGCCCTGCAACAGGCGCTCGGCGGCGACCGCTTCGAGGTGGTCGCAATCAACATCGACACCGGTGCCGACGACAAGCCGAAGGCGTTCCTCGACGAGGTCGGCGTTCATGCGCTCGGCTACTACCGCGATGCCTCGATGGGAGTTTTCAACACGCTCAAGAAGGAGGGGCTCGCCTTCGGCCTTCCCGCTACCTTGCTTCTCGACGAAAAGGGCTGCCTTCTGGGGTCGATGAACGGACCGGCCGTATGGGACAGCGATGACGCGAAGAACCTCATCGAAGCGGCGCTGGCTCCGCCTGCGGGAAGTTGAGGGGTCGCCGCAGGAGCCTTCCGCCTGATCTGAAAGGTCAGCGCGTCGGTACGGGCACCTCGCCCCGGTAGTCGTAGAAGCCGCGGCCGGACTTGCGGCCGAGCCAACCGGCCTCGACATATTTCACCAGCAGCGGGCAGGGGCGATACTTCGAATCCGCCAGGCCGTCATGCAGCACCTGCATGATCGACAGACAGGTGTCGAGGCCGATGAAATCGGCGAGCTGCAAGGGGCCCATCGGATGATTGGCGCCGAGCTTCATGGCCGTGTCGATGGCATCGACGGTGCCGACGCCTTCATAGAGCGTGTAGATAGCCTCGTTGATCATCGGCAACAGGATGCGATTGACGATGAAGGCGGGAAAATCTTCGGCGACGGTGACGGTCTTGTCGAGATGCGCGACGAATTCCTTTGCCGCCTTGAAGGTCTCTTCCTCCGTGGCGATACCGCGTACGAGCTCCACCAGCTTCATGACCGGGACCGGATTCATGAAGTGGATGCCCATGAACCGTTCGGGACGATCGGTCGCGGAGGCGAGCCGGGTGATGGACAGGGACGATGTGTTGGTCGCCAGGATTGCATCCGGCCTCATGACCGGGCAGACCTGACCGTAGATCTTGCGCTTGACGGTTTCGTCTTCGGTGACCGCCTCGATGACGAGATCGGCCTGCGCGAGGTCGTTGATGTCGCCTGAGCCCTTGATCAGGGAAAGCGCCCGCTTGCGGTCCTCGTCGCTCATCTTGCCGGAGGAGACCTGCCGGGCAAGATTGCCGTTGATGGTGGCAAGCCCCGCCTCGATGCGGTCCGCGGCGATATCGTAGAGCTGAACCTTATATCCGGCGGCTGCCGAAACATGGGCAATGCCGCAGCCCATCTGTCCTGCGCCGATAATTCCCACCGTCTTGATCATTGAAGCGAACACCCATGTTCAACAGGTTGCGGCAATGACGCTGCCGCAAATGCAAAATTACCGGGCCGGCAGGGCCGGCCCGGTATGATTGTTAATGCCATGTCGGCGCTTTTTCCAGCTTTTTCGTGCCGGTGCCCGGTGCGTCAAAGCGCCTTTTCGAGTTCCGGCAGGACGTCGAAGAGATCGGCGACGAGGCCGTAGTCGGCGACCTGGAAGATCGGCGCTTCCTCGTCCTTGTTGATGGCGACGATCACCTTGCTGTCCTTCATGCCGGCGAGGTGCTGGATCGCGCCGGAAATGCCGCAGGCGATGTAGAGGTCGGGGGCGACCACCTTGCCAGTCTGGCCGACCTGCCAGTCGTTCGGCGCATAGCCGGCATCGACGGCGGCGCGTGAGGCGCCGACGGCGGCGCCGAGCTTGTCGGCAACCGGGAGGATGACTTCCTTGAACTTCTCCGAGGAGCCGAGCGCCCGGCCGCCGGAGATGATGATCTTCGCCGAGGTCAGTTCCGGCCGGTCGGAGGACGACAGCGCATCGGAAACATGGGCGGAAAGGCCGGGATTCGCCGCGGCGGCAACCGTCTCGACCGGGGCCGAGCCGCCGTCTTGAGCGGCGGCAAAGGAGGCGGTGCGCACGGTGATCACCTTCTTCGGCTCGCTCGTCTGCACCGTCTGGATGGCGTTGCCGGCATAGATCGGCCGTTTGAAGGTATCAGGCGAGACGACCTCGATGATCTCCGAAACCTGGGCGACGTCGAGAAGGGCTGCGACCCGCGGCATGACGTTCTTGCCGACCGAGGTGGCGGCGGCAACGACGGTGTCGTAATTGCCGGCGAGCGAAACGATCAGCGCGGCCAGCGGCTCGGCGAGATTGTTGGCGAGCGAGGCGTCCTCGGCGACCAGCACCTTGGCGACGCCCGAAAGCTTGGAGGCTTGCTCGGCAATCCCTTTGACGTTCTGACCGGCAACCAGCACATGCACGTCGGTTCCGGTCCCACTGGCGATCTTCGTTGCCGCCGTCAGCGCCTTCGCCGTCTGGTCGGAAAGGTGGCTGTTGTCGTGGTCAGCCAGAAGCAGAATGGCCATGGTAGAATTCTCCCTTTCGATCGAGCTCAACGATCCGTTCCGGATCGGAGCTCATGAGTCTGAAGTGGTTCATGCGTTTGTCCGGAAGCCGGTGTCCGCTTTCCGGACGCATGAACTTAAAGAACGCCGGCTTCGGTCTTGAGCTTGTCGACGAGCTCGGCGACCGTCTTCACCTTGACGCCGGCCTTGCGGCCGGAGGGCTCTTCGGTCTTCAAGACTTTCAACCGCGGCGCCGTGTCGACGCCGAAATCGGCCGGAGTCTTCTTGTCGAGCGGCTTCTTCTTCGCCTTCATGATGTTCGGCAGCGAGGCATAGCGCGGCTCGTTGAGGCGCAGATCGGTGGTGACGACCGCCGGCAGCTTCAGTTCGACCGTCTGCAGGCCGCCGTCGACCTCGCGGGTGACGTTGACCTTGCCGTCGCCGATCTCGACCTTGGAGGCAAAGGTGCCCTGGGCCCAGCCGAGCAATGCCGACAGCATCTGGCCGGTCTGGTTGGAATCGTCGTCGATCGCCTGCTTGCCGACGATGATCAGCCCCGGCTGTTCGGCCTCGGCGACGCCCTTGACGATCTTGGCCACAGCGAGCGGCTCGACCTGGTCCTCGGTCTCGACCAGGATCGCCCGGTCGGCGCCCATGGCGAGCGCGGTCCTGAGCGTCTCTTCCGCCTTGGCCGGGCCGATCGACACGACCACCACTTCACTCGCCTTGCCGGCTTCCTTCAGCCGCAGCGCCTCTTCGACCGAGATCTCGTCGAAGGGGTTCATCGACATCTTCACATTGGCAAGCTCGACGCCCGTTCCATCCGCTTTGACCCGGATCTTGACGTTGTAGTCGACGACCCGTTTCACCGTCACAAGTATTTTCATGGATTCTTTCCCTCCAAGAACGTTCGCAGGAAAATGCGCCTTAACAAGGCGGCCTGATTGTCGGTTGGCGACATCGATACGCGTTTTTGCTCCATAGACAAGCCGTTCTTGACGCTAAAATGCGATGAACCAACGCCAATTCGATATGACCAGGCTTATTCATACTTACGTTTACGTACAGGTAAAAAAATCCGCTGGCAAGCGGAGGCGTAAGGCCGGCTTCTATCGGGCATGACCCCCAACGCAGGGCATGCAATCCCTTGAAAACTCGACCTTTATTTCTCGGGCTCCCCTCGAAAATCAACCCGGCCGGCCCCATTGCGGAGCGGGCTTCGAAGCGCCGGCGGCTGCCGGCAACGTTTCATCGGGCGCTCTCGTCCTGTGCTCCACGGCGCGTGGAGTGACGATGGTCCGATCGAACAGCGGCACACCGCGGCGTCGCAAAACGACAACGAGCAGGAGACCCGCGACGATGCCGCCGACATGCGCACTCCAGGAAACGCCGCCGGCGGGATCGGCCACGAACATGAAGAATTGCTGGCCGATCCAGAAGGCGAGCGGAATGGCGGCGGGGAGCGGCAGCGGGATGCGGAAGAGCACGAGCACCCAGACCCGCACCTTGGGGTGCAGGAGGAAATAGGCGGCAACGACGCCGGATATGGCGCCGGAGGCGCCGATCAGCGGCGCCTCCGAGGCCGGATCGAGGAGCCCATGGGCCAGCGCTCCGGCCGCCGCGCACAGAAGATAGAAAACGAGAAATCGGAAATGCCCGAGCGCGTCCTCGACATTGTCGCCGAAGACCCAGAGGAAAAGCATGTTCATGGCGAGATGCATGAAGTCGCCATGCAGAAACGAGTAGGTGACGAAGGTGAATTCGTCCGGAACGATCACCAGCGAGGGATCGAGGGCGGCATACTCGAAGATGATCGCGGGGATATAGCCTAGCCCGAGGATCGCAGCATTGGCGAAATCCTCGCTTGCGACGGGTCCGGTAGCGAGCCAGGCAACGAAATTGATGACGATCAGCGTGATCGTCACATACTGCACCCTTATGTGTTTCAGCTCGTTCCTGTCATGCAGCGGTATGAACATGCGATCCCCGAGACGACCCGCGCCGAAACAAAAATACGTTATCTGTTGTTGCCGGGGACCCAAAGGACATCGGCGCGCCCCTTGTCATTCGCCCAGCGGGCCGCGACGAACAGGAAATCCGAAAGGCGGTTGACATAGGCAATCGCCTCCGCGCTGACGGCCTCGCCTTCCATCGATGCGAGTGCGACCATTTGCCTCTCGCCGCGCCGCGCTACCGTACGGGCAACATGGAGCGCGGCCGAAGCGGCGCTGCCGGCCGGCAGGACGAAGGAGCGCAGCGGTTCGAGGTCGGCATTCAGCCGGTCGATCTCCCGTTCGAGGCGCTCGACCTGGGCAGCGACGATGCGAAGCGGCTCGTATTCGGGCTTCTCGCCCGTATCCGGTGTGGCGAGATCGGCGCCAAGATCGAAGAGATCGTTCTGGACGCGCATGAGCATCGCGTCGAGATCCGGAATCGCATGCGTGTGCTGGCGGGCGAGGCCGACAAAGGCATTCGTCTCGTCAATGGCGCCATAGGCCTCGACCCTGAGGTCGCTTTTCAGGCGGCGCGGGCCGGAGACGAGGCCGGTGGTGCCGTTGTCGCCTGTCCGGGTGTAGATCTTGTTCAATTTCACCATGATGCTGTCGCTTTACCTCAGCTCGGACGGCCGCCGCCGGTCACCCAGAGCGTCAGCATGATCAGCACGATGGCGATGGCCTGGAACAGCACGCGGGCCTGCATGAGTTTGTTGGAGGTGTTGCCGCTGCCGCCCCTGGCCATGTTGAGCAGGCCGCGGATCAGCACGATCGCTACCAGGCCCATGACGAGCAGGGTCAGACCGGTAAGGAAGCTGTTCATGGCGTAAATCCTTGTGGTTCGGTCAGCCGAGACGACCGATGATGCGGTAGAACAGTGCCGCCGGCAGGAGCTTTTTGAGAAGCGCTCCCTGCCTGGCCGGCCTTGTCACTATATAATGCGGCCTCGGACGGCGTGCCGTCAAAGCGTGTTTCAGTACGGCATAAACGGCGTCGGGCCCGAGCTTGCCGGCTGCCGGTTTGCTCTCGCCGCGCAGGCGCCGCATCTGCCGCTCGTATTCCGCTCGATGGACGGAATTCTCAAGATCGATGAACCGCTCGATATAGGCGATCGCATTGGTCGTGAATTTCGAGGCGATCGGGCCGGGCTCGATCAGGCTCACGCCGATGCCGCTGCCGGCGAGCTCCATCCTCAATGTGAGCGAAAGCGCCTCGAGTGCGAACTTCGAGGCATTGTAGGCGCCGCGCCAGCGATAGGGCACGAGGCCGAGAATGGACGAGCACTGGACGATGCGACCATGCCCGCGGGCGCGCATCGCCGGGATGACGCGCCGCGTCAGGTCGTGCCAGCCGATGACGTTGGTTTCGAGCTGGAGCCGCAAGGCCTCCGTCGGCAGATCCTCCACCGCGCCGGCCTGGCCGTAGGCGCCATTGTTGAAAAGCGCATCGATTCGTCCGCCGCTCAGCGCCATCACGGCTTCCACCAGCGCGGCAATCGTCTCCGGCCGGGTATAGTCCATGATGAAGGTCTCGATGCCTTCGGCCTCCAGCGGCGCCTGATCCTCCGGCCGGCGCACGGTCGCGAAGACCCGCCAGCCGTCCCGCTGCAGCGCCCGGGCGCAATAGGCCCCGATGCCTGACGAGCAACCGGTGACGATGATTGTGGGGCGATCCGGCATCCACGCGATTCCTGTAGAAATCCAAGCCCCATTTCCCATATTCATCGTTGGGATACAATTGAATTGCAAAGGCGATGGCTGGGACCGGAACGTGACGTCAAGGCCGTTCGCAGGTACTGCGCCGGCTGGTCCTCATCAGGAGCGGGATTGGTGAAAGAGTGGGAGACGGAATGCCGGCATTCGTTCGCATCATCTGGAAGGTCGTGTTTGATGCGCTCTGGCATTTCAGCGAGGACGATGGCTGGGCGATGGCCAGTCACGTGGCGCTTTCTTCCCTTATGGCCGTCTTTCCCTTTCTGATCTTCGGCACCGCGCTTGCCAGTTTTCTGGGCGCCGATCAGTTCGCGCAGACGGCAGTCCATCTGATCTTCGACACCTGGCCGGAATCGATCGCCAAGCCGGTCGCCGATGAAGTCGTGCGCGTATTGACCATCCCGCGCGGCAGCCTGCTTACGATCTCCGTTCTTGCTGCAGCCTATTTCGCGTCGAACGGCGTCGAAGCATTGAGGATCGCGCTCAATCGCGCCTATAGGGTTGCCGAAAGCCGCTACTGGTATGTGACGCGGCTTGCGAGCCTCGGCTTCGTGCTCGGCGCCGTGCTCATTCTGGCCGCCCTCAGCCTTCTTCTGGTCGCGGTTCCTCTGGCGGTCCGCAATGCGGATCAGTGGTTCCCCTGGCTGGATACGCTGATGGCGGCGGTGGACGATTGGGGCTTGCCCCTGACACTGACCATGCTGACGGCAGGCTTGCTCGTCGCGCATCTGTGGCTGCCGGCCGGCCACCGCAACGTCGTCGACGTCCTGCCCGGCATCTTCCTCACGCTGGTGCTGTGGTCCGTCGGCGGCTACGCCTTCGCCTCCTACATCGCCAATTTTTCCAACTACGTGACGACCTATGCCGGGCTCGCTTCCATCATGATCGTCCTGGTCTTCCTCTACATGCTTGGCGCGATCTTCATCATCGGCGCGGAAATCAACGCTGCCATCCTGAAATACAAGGTGAAGCTCATGGTCAGGCGCAGTTTCCAGGGGGGCCGAGGAGAGTAAGGCCGCGGATTTCTCTTCTCATCGCTCGCCGAGAATCATGGACCTGACATCCGCAGGCCTGTGCCCCGAAGCCCTGAAGGAGGCGATGCCGGTGTCGCTGTTGCTCTTCGACAGTTTCCGTCCGTCCGGCCCGAGAACGAGGCGATGATGGTGATAGACCGGCTGCGGCAGGCCGAGAAGTCTTTGCAGCAGGCGATGCACCGAAGTCGCGTGGTAGAGGTCGCGGCCGCGCACGACATGGGTGATCCCCTGCAGGGCATCGTCGACCACGACCGAGAGATGATAGCTCGACGGCGCATCCGAACGCGACAGGATGACATCACCCCAGGCGGCCGGATCGGCGACGACCGAGGCCGCTTCGCCCGATTGGGCTTCGCCCGATTGGCTCGATCCCGTTTCTCGCCAGGTGAGTGGCCCGCCGGCCCGCCGCAGGGCCTCTCCCATGTCGAGACGCCAGGCATAGGGGCGGCCGCTCGCCAGGAGAGCCGCCTGCTCGTCCGGCGTGAAGCCGCGCTCGCGGCCGGGATATAGGGGTGTCCCGTCCGGATCGCGCGGCCACGCTTGCCCCTTCGCCTCTGCCGCGGCCACCGCCGCCCTTATTTCACCGCGCGTCATCACGGCGGGATAGACGAGGCCCATCGCGTTCAAGCGCTCGAGCGCAGCGGCATAGACGCCGAGATGTTCGGATTGGCGCCGCACCGGCTCTTCCCAATCGAGACCGAGCCAGGCGAGGTCCTCGAAGATCGCCGCCTCGAATTCCGGCCGGCAGCGCGTCCGGTCGATATCTTCGATCCTCAGCAGGAAACGGCCGCCCATGGCTGTCGCCATGTCGTGATTGAGGATCGCCGACAGGGCGTGGCCGAGATGCAGGAGACCGTTCGGACTCGGCGCGAAACGAAAAACCGGTTGTTCTGGTCGTGAAATCGGCATTCTTTTCCTTTGCCATGGAAGCGTTGTAAAGATCACCCGCTTTCTACAGGGCCGTGCGTCTTCCTGCGCACCAAGGGCTCTGTAGCACTTTGAATTCCTGCATGCTTCGTCCGTAAATCGGCGACGATCCCGGACACGTGCAGTGGGAGGATGCATGCGGATCATCCGGACACACGAGGATATAGAGGCCGGTCTTGCCGGTCTGGTGATGCTCGATGCCCGGCTCGAACACGTCATCGACAAGGCGGGGCCGGTACCGTTGAGGCGCACCGACCCCGGTTACCGCGGCCTCGCCAACATAATCGTCTCCCAGATGGTCTCGAAGGCGAGCGCGGCGGCGATCTGGAACCGGATGGAGGCCTCGCTCGGCGAGATCAGCGCAGACGCGGTGCTTGCGCTCGACGACGAAGATTGCCGACGCTTCGGCTTGTCCCGGGCCAAGGCCGATACGCTGAGAAGGGTCGCCGCTGCCGCAATTGCGGGCGAGATCGATCTCGATGCCATCTGCAATGCCGAAGCGGTCAAGGCAATTCACGAACTGACGGCGATCAAGGGCATCGGCCGTTGGACCGCCGAGGTCTATCTGCTCTTCTGCGCCGGCCATCCGGATGTGTTCCCGGCCGGCGATGTCGCCCTGCAGAATGCCATCGGCCATGCGCTTGGGCTCGAACTGCGACCGACGGCAAGCGAGGTCGACTCGCTCGCGGGCGGCTGGTCGCCATGGCGCAGTGTCGCCGCGCGGCTTTTTTGGGCCTATTATGCGCAGGAGATGCGCCGCGATGCGCTTCCCGTGACGCCTTGAAGAAAAAAGCGGATCCTTTGCTCCCTTTTCTTTGTGGCTTCACAATCCTGTCGCAACGCGCCTAATATAGAAGAGGCAGATGCCGAATCGCTCAGGAGAATACGCTTGACGATTGCAGTCTCACCTCAGGCCCTGCCGGCGCTCGTGTTGAACGCCGACTATAGGCCGCTGAGTTATTATCCCTTGTCGCTCTGGTCCTGGCAGGACGCGATCAAGGCGGTCTTTCTCGACCGTGTGACTATCCTCGCCGAATACGAACACTCCGTCTCGTCGCCGAGTTTCTCGATGCGGCTGCCGAGCGTCGTCTGTCTGAAGAGCTATGTCCAGCCGTCACGCCACCCGGCCTTCACCCGGTTCAACGTATTCCTGCGGGACAAATTCGAGTGCCAGTATTGCGGCTCGCCGGACGACCTGACCTTCGACCACGTGGTCCCGCGTGCGCATGGCGGCCAGACCACCTGGGAAAACGTCGTCGCCGCCTGTTCTCCCTGCAACCTGCGCAAGGGCAGCAAGCTGCCGAAGCAGGCCGGCATGTTCCCGCACCAGAAGCCCTATCACCCGACGGTTCAGGATCTGCACAATAACGGCCGCCTTTTCCCGCCCAACCACCTGCATGACAGCTGGATGGATTATCTCTACTGGGATGTCGAGCTGCAGCCGTAAGGTTAAGACGCCCGACCCTGAGCTGATGCCTTCAAGGCACCACGCAGAGCGATCCCCGCGAGGATCAGGCTCGCAATGACGTTCCAGCCTGCGAAAGAAAGCCCGAGCACGCGCAGCGCCGCATCCGTGCAGGAGGGCGCGTGCTTCGCATCCAGATCACCGAGCAGGTCGCCGACATCGGAAGAAATGCCTTGCGCCGTGGTGGCGCAGGTCGAGGGGCCTTCCCAGAAGTGCCACTCGGCGCCTGCATGGTACACACCGAGGCCCGCACCCACCAGCATCAGTATGCCGACGCCGAGGAGCAGCGTGCGGGTGGTCCAGCCGGGCAGCTTCAGCACGCTGGTTGCGATGGCGAGAACTCCGAGCGGAATGCCGTAATAATAGGGATCGCGCTGAAGCAGGCACAGCGCGCAGGGGATATAGCCGCCGATATGCTCGAAGCCGAGCGCACCGCCGACGGTCGCCGCCATGCCGATGGTGACGAGTACGGCACAAATGAGTTGCCGGCGCTGAGCGAACGAAACTGCAAACATGCACACCCCTCGGCGCGCGGAGCGGCGAACATGCCGCCCGGGCGCCAGTGAAATCGAACGCCGCCTTCTTAGGCAGGATCGCCGGCTCTGTAAATCGGGTCGCATGTTCGGCCGCCTGCACGCTTTTGTGATCGTATGGAGCAGCCGGCGGCCCTTTTCGTGGGAGCACTCGGCCAAATTCACACGATCGGCGAAATTCGCAACTTCGCGGTTGACCGGCCCGAAATCGATCGTGTAAATCGCAAGCGCTGATATCACGCATGCCTCTAGCCCCATTGGCGGAATTGGTAGACGCGCTCGACTCAAAATCGAGTTCCGAAAGGAGTGCTGGTTCGACTCCGGCATGGGGCACCACAACTACCTTATCGTGTTGGTTTCATTGCGCTTTTTTCTTCTGGCGTCTGATAGTCCTCGCGCCATTCGCAAAACCTTCATCTTATTCTGATCTGTTTTCCGTCTATTCTGCTGGAATATTCCTCGGTTCTCGGCGCGACCAATAGCTGCGCCGCGGGCCAAAGTGGATAAGGCAATCGATCAATCGTTCAAAGACCGCGGCATCGAGCAATAACGTCGATGGCCGATCGAACCGGAAAGAACGCACCGACCCCGGTGCGTTCGCCTCTCCCCGAAATCCGCGCCCACGGTCGGCACCGCCATTGAATTCCCCCGCGCTCAAATGCTAGCTGCATTGCAGCAAAACCCAGCTGCAGCAAGCTCATGCTACCGAAGATCGAAGACTATGACGAACTCTACGGCGAATTCCGCTGGCGGATACCCGATACCTTCAACATCGGCGTAGCCGTCAGCGACGCCTGGGGTGCGCGGGAGCCGGAGCGCGTCTGTCTCCAGCATTTCAGCTCGGACGGCGCGCATCTTGCGTTGACCTATGGCGCCTTTGCCGCCCGTTCGTCCGCTTTTGCCGGCGGACTTGCCGCGCATGGGGTGAAGCCCGGCGATCGCGTTGCCATCCTGCTGCCGCAGGGGTTCGAACCGGCGATAGCCCATGCGGCAATCTACAAGCTGGGTGGTATCGCGCTGCCGCTGGCTCTGCTTTTCGGCGCCGAGGCGCTTGCCTACCGGCTGAAGGATGCGGGTGCGGCAGCGATCGTCACCAATCGCTTCGGCCTTGAGCGGCTAACGGCGATCCGGGAAGAGCTGCCGGATTTGCGCCTGGTGGTGCTTTCCGAAGAACAGCACGAATCCGGCACCGTGCGGTTCGGTGAACTCGTGGCCCGGGAGGGCCGATTCGATCCCGCGGAAACGAAGCCGGACGATCCCGCTCTGATGATCTACACTTCGGGGACCACCGGGCCGCCGAAGGGAGCTCTGCACGGCCATCGCGTGCTGCTCGGCCATTTGCCGGGGTTCCAGTTCCATCACCACTTCCTGCCGCAGCCTGGCGACCGGATGTGGACGCCTGCCGACTGGGCCTGGGCGGGCGGTCTCCTGAACGCTCTGCTGCCGTCGCTTTTCTTCGGCGTGCCAGTGGTATCCTCGCCGGCGCAGAAATTCGATGCGCATACCGCGTTCCGGATCATGGAGGAAATGGATGTGCGCAACGCCTTCATCCCGCCGACGGCGCTCAGGCTCCTCAAATCCGTCGAGCGGCCGCGCGATCGCTACGCGCTCAAGCTGCGCACCGTCGGTTCGGCCGGAGAGGCGCTCGGGCGGGAGACCTTCGAATGGGCGAGGGCGGCGCTCGGCGTCGAGGTGAGCGAATTCTACGGCCAGACGGAATGCAATATCGTCATCTCCTCTGCGACCGATCTCGGCGTGGCGAAGCCCGGCTCCATGGGCAAGTCGGCACCGGGTCATCAGGTCGCGATCATCGACGGCGAGGGGCGGGTTCTGCCGCCCGGCGCGGTCGGGCAGGTGGCGATCAGGCGTCCCGATCCGGTGATGTTCCTCGGCTACTGGCGCAACGAAGAGGCGACCGAGTCCAAGTTCATCGGCGACTGGATGACAACCGGGGACCAGGGCGCGATGGACGAAGAGGGCTATTTCACCTTTTTCGGACGTGACGACGACGTCATCACGTCGTCAGGCTATCGCATCGGCCCGGGCGAGATCGAGGATTGTCTCGCCGGGCATCCGGACGTGCAGCTCGCCGCGGCCGTCGGCAAACCGGACCCGCTCCGGACCGAGATCGTCAAGGCCTATGTCGTGCTGAAACCCGGCGTCTCTGCCGGCGACGAGACCGCGGCAGGGATCCGCGACTGGGTGAAGAACAGGCTGTCGATGCATGAATATCCGCGCGAGATCGCTTTCGTCGACAGCCTGCCTTTGACCACCTCGGGCAAGGTGATCCGCCGGCTTCTGCGGGAGAAGGCGGCGGCAGAGGCGCGCGCCGCGTCCGGCGGCTGATGTTCGGTTGAAAGATCAGCGGCCTGCCAACGCCCGGATCTTTTCACGCAGCAGCCGGGCCATATTTCGGGTATTGCGATAAAGGTGGAGCTGCGCGGCGACCTGACGCACGTCGCGGTCGCGGTTCTGTGCCAGCCCGATCACGAGCGTGCCCATTTCCTCTCGCTCCTGCCACAGGCGGCTCATCACCGGATGATCGGGCACGGCGCAGGAGTCGGAGCGGATGATATTGGCATCGTCGAGATGCCACTCCGTGAGCTCCGCGACAAGGAGCTTGCCCGGAGAGTATTTCGCATAGCGCTCGTCATAGGCGGTCTTCCAGGCATAGGCTTCGCCGGCCATCAGCAGAACGACGATGGTCGCGATCGCCTTGCCGTCAAGATCGAGCGTGTGAATGCGGACGCTGTCGGCCTCGGCCAGATTGTTTACCGCTTCCCTCGCGAAAGCGGCGCGGAACCGGTCCATGATCATGGCGCTGCGTTCGCGGCCTTTCCAGCCGGACGCTTCGAGGACCAGGAACTCCTCCATGCGCAGGCGGATCTCATCGGGTTGGCGCGCGACATTGTAGGCCAGCGATCCCTGCTTCGCGAGATTGTTCCACTGCCGCTTCAGCTCCCTCAGGCGCTGGGGGCCCGCGGCCTCGCGCAAATAGGTGGGGCCGTCCAGCAGGCTTTCGAGCATCGGCCGGCTGAATGTATCCGTCACCGTCAGCGGCAGGTTTTCGCCGATCGCGACGGCACGGGCAAGCTGCGCAAATTTGCCGTTCAACCTGATGTCCGGAAGCACGAGCACCGGCGGCAGGCCGGCGGAAGGCGCGGCCAGCGCTTCGTAAAGATTGCTGATCGTCTCGGCCGCGTCTTCGGCATCGAGGAGGGGCGTGCCCAGCGGCCCGAATGGATTGGACCAGGCGCGAATAATGGTCGCGCCGATCGAAAAACCCGGCTTCTCTATCGAGAACGGCATGAGAAAGCGGATGCGGCTTCTCTGCTCGCTTTGGTCGCGGATGACCGCAAGCCGGATTACCCGGTCCTCGAGGCGCGGCATGGCCGGCGCGAGAAAGCGCCCGGTAAAGAAGACGTTCTGCTCGATGGCGCGATTGGAGAGAAAGTCGAGCTCCCGCTGCAGGTCGTATCCCGCTCTCGCCGGATAGACCGCGAGGTGCCGTCCGGGCCTTCCGACCATCAATGTCCGCTCGGACTGCAACGTATCGGAACCCGATTGCGCGAGGCTGCCAAGCAGGCGGTTGGCGCTGCCGTTCACGTCTGCGGGAAGGACATTGCCGATCATGGCTCAAATCGCCTCGTTCTTGTTGTTCACGCTCCCCGCGCCGGCAACGGCCAGCAGGGGAAAGCCGAAAGTGCGCCTTACGGCGAAATGCAGGATGGCTGCCTCCACGAACATCGCGCCGGCAGTGGCGGCCGCTGCGCCCGTCAGGCCGAAGACCGGGATGAGTGTCACGTTCAAGGCGATGTTGACTCCGAGCGCGGCCGCATAGAGCAGGACGCAGAGCTTTTGCCGCCCCGCCATCGTGAGCAGCGTTTCGGCGGGTCCGACAAAGGCCTTGGCGAGAATTCCCGTCAGCAGGATCGCCATCAAGGGGGCGCCCGCCGTGAACGCCGGGCCAAACAGCGAAAGCAGGGTGTTGCCGGCTGCGAGTACGCAGCCGCCGATCGCCAGGGACGGCCAGAAGGACCAGCGCGCGCTTTCGACGGCGATTTCAGCCAGCTGCCTGCGATCGCCCGCGGCCATTGCCGCAGAGAAACGCGGACCTGCTGCCGCCTTGACGGCGAACATCACGAAATGGACGAGCGCCATGGTCTTGGCCGCCGCAAAATAAACCGCCACATCGTCGGGATTGAGATAGAGGCCCACGATGACGACGTCGGAATTGGTGAGCAGGAAACCGAAACCGTCGACCAGAAAAATGGGAAGGGAGACGCTGAGCCACCGCCCGAGCTCGATCTTCATCGGCCCGCGCACGTAATGGCGGCGGAGCCGCCATGCCATCGTCACGAATTGTCCGAGCGTGGTGACATAGGCCGCCCCCAGCGCAGCGCCCATGGCTGTCGTCGCATCGCGCGGAAGCCCGGCGGCGATCGCGATGACCATGAAACCGAGGATCAGCAGCGGCCGCACGAGATAGGTCGGGCTCATCGCGACGATGGGCCAGCTATGCGCCCGCGCGGTGCCGTCCAGTACGTCGCCGAGCGCGATCATCGGCAGAGTGAACAGGCCGAGATAGAGGGGAATCACATAGTAACTTTCGATGGCGGAGCCGAAGAGCCAGAGGCCGGCTCCGCCGACTGCGGCGAGAACGGTCGCGGAAAGCATCGAAAAGACCCGCGCCGTCGTGGTCAAACCGCGGATATTCGCAAGCGCCGCGGTCGTATGGTATTCCGGCAGAAAGCGGATCACGGTCGCATGGAAACCGAGGCAGGACAGGTTTCCGAAGAGGACGACCAGCACCCAGACGAAAATGAAGATGCCGTATTCGAACTCGCCGACGAGGCGCGCAAGGACGATTTGCGAGACGAAGGCGATGGCTGCGCTGACGATACGGATCAGAAAGGCGATGAGCGCCACGCGCTGTGCACGGTTCCTGGGATCGTCCCCTGCAAGAAGCGACGCGAGGCCGTGCAAAAGAAGAGGCAGGCGATATCTCAGCGCCGACGGCAGCATTCGTCCGGCCGATTGACATACCGCCATGAACACGAGGACACCCTGACATTACGCAATACTGGGCTTCACTTCTGTCAGATCAGCGTTAACAAAGGGTTCAGCACCCTCGCTTGAGGGCGTGGAAGCCGGGCTTTTGCCCGACTTCCTCTTCAATCATGCCTGGGCGTGCCTTCTGGACTGCAACTGCCGGCGCGCGATCAGCACGACACCGGCCATTGTCGAGGCATAGACCACGAGCGGCCACGCGCTGTCGCCGGGCAGTCCGATCACGAGCAGTGTTCCCGCCGTCCCGACGATGAGGCTTTGGACGCAGAAATAGACTGCGACCGCCGAACCCGCCATGTATGCGAACCCTTCGAGCGCGCCGTTTGCAGTTACCGATCCGGTGAAGACGATGCCGACCGCCATGACCCACATCGACGCGACGAACGTCCAGGACGAAGGGGTGCCGAAGCTCTGCCCGGCGGCCAGGAGCGCCGCCCCGAGAAGCAACATGCACATGCCCCGCAGGAGGCTGCCCGAAGTTCCCCATCGGGAGACGAACCGCCTGGCAAAGCGCGCCGTGATGATCATCACGATTGCTACAGTTGCAAAGGCGAGGCTGAACTGCAGCTCCGAATATCCTGCCCTGTCGATCAGAACGCGCGGAGAGGTGGAAAAGAACACGAAAAACGTGCCCATGGCGGCGCTGAAGCCGAGGGTATAGGTCCAGAAGGCGAGGCTGCGGAAAAGAGGCCCGAATGCGCGCCGCGGCAGCGCTGCCGCCGAAGGGCGGGTTTCATGCCAGCGAGG
Source organism: Sinorhizobium sp. GQ132 (assembly GCF_059758575.1). Taxonomy (NCBI): domain Bacteria; kingdom Pseudomonadati; phylum Pseudomonadota; class Alphaproteobacteria; order Hyphomicrobiales; family Rhizobiaceae; genus Sinorhizobium; species Sinorhizobium sp. GQ132. Next base: position 446,202 of record NZ_JCAXDX010000005.1, read on the forward strand.
CAGTGCCTGCACCAGCGCGATTACGGCAAATGCACCGAGCGTAACGAAGATCGAGCGCCATCCGAACCTCTCCGCCAGCATGGCGCCGCCTATCGGTCCCAGAGCGGGAACGAATGCCAGAATGGAACTGAACAGGCTGTAGATAACCGCGCTTTCCGGGCGGTCGGCATAGACGTCCCGGATCGTCGCAAAGGTGGCCACCAGGGCCGCAGATGCGCCAACCGCCTGCAGGAAGCGGAAGGCGACGAATGGTATGGCGCTGGAGGATGCCGCAAGGCAGAACGACGCCGCGGCGAACAGCATCGCTCCGCCGATCAGGACAGGCCGCCGTCCGATGCGATCGGAGACGGGCCCGAAGACGATCTGGCCGAGGCCGAGCATCACCATATAGAGGCTCAGCGTGAGCTGGACCACGGCAGGACTGGTCCCGAGAATACCGGGCATCGCCGGAACGATCGGGAGATAGATATCCATGGCCAGGGAGGCGAGGATATCGAAGGGCGCCATCAGCAGCAGCGCTGCCGGCAGCGAATAGCGCCAGACATGAGGTTTTGTAGGCATGGAAAGACATCCGCTCAAATGAGGAACATTCGGCGGCGGTCTGCCTTCGGCACGGGGGTCGGCTCGACAGACGCCGCAACAACAAGGAAAAAGCGTTGTTGCGGCTTACTTGTCCGAGGACTTTTGAGCTCCCATGCTACGGCTCCATGCGCATCTTGAGGTGAGGTAAGTTGCCTGCCATGTCAGTGGCAGGCAGACAATCGTTCGCGCGCCCGACCGGACGCGCAGCACCGCGCGGTCAGGCTTCGTAAATGCCGTGGCAATGCTTGTATTTCTTGCCCGAGCCGCACGGGCAGGCTTCGTTGCGTGCGACTTTGCCCCAGGTTGAAGGGTCGGCCGGATCGCGGTTCGCAGGGGCGACCGCCAGCAGCGTCTCCCCGGCCTGCGCGAAGTCGTCCTCGCCGGTCAGCGGATCGATGTGGTGCGCCTGCATCGGTGGCAGCGGCTGCGGTTCCTCGGGCGCCTCGCGGACCAGCTCGACGCGCATCAGCTGTGCCGTGACCGCCTGACGCAGATTGCCGAGCAGGGCTTGGAACAGCTCGAAAGCCTCGGACTTGTATTCCTGCAGCGGATCGCGTTGGGCGTAGCCGCGGAAGCCGATGACCGACCGCAGGTGGTCGAGGTTGACGATATGCTCGCGCCAGAGATGATCGAGCGTCTGGAGGACGACGGAGCGCTCGACATATTGCATGATTTCGGGGCCGAAACGCTCGGCGCGCTCGGCAGCCGCCTTGTCCACTGCGGCAGTGATGCGCTCGCGGATATCGTCCTCGGCGATGCCTTCTTCGGCGACCCATTCGGCGATCGGCAGGTCGAGATTGAAATACTGCTGGACGTCGGCCTTCAGCCCCTCGGCATCCCATTTTTCGGCATAGGCCCGCTCCGGAATGCGTTTGGCGACGATTTCCTCGATCACTTCGTTGCGCATGTCGGTCACCGTATCGGTGACGCTCTCCGCGTCCATCAGTTCGATGCGCTGCTCGAAAATGACCTTGCGCTGGTCGTTGAGCACATCGTCGTATTTCAGGAGATTCTTGCGGATGTCGAAGTTGCGCGCCTCGACCTTCTTCTGGGCGCGTTCGAGCGCCTTGTTGATCCAGGGATGGACGATTGCCTCGCCTTCCTTCAGGCCGAGCTTCTGCAGCATTCCGTCCATGCGGTCGGATCCGAAGATGCGCATCAGATCGTCCTGAAGCGACAGGTAGAACTTGGAGCGGCCCGGGTCGCCCTGGCGGCCCGAGCGGCCACGCAACTGGTTGTCGATGCGGCGGCTTTCGTGCCGTTCGGTGGCAAGAACGTAGAGCCCGCCGGCGGCGAGCGCCTTTTCCTTGAGCTTCTGAACCTCTTCCCGGATCGCCTTTTCGCGCGCTTCGCGCTCCGGGCCGGGCTCGACATCGGCCAGCTCCTGCTGGATGCGCATGTCGGGGTTGCCGCCGAGCTGGATGTCGGTGCCGCGGCCGGCCATGTTGGTGGCGATCGTGACCGCGCCGGGGACGCCGGCCTGCGCGACGATATAGGCTTCCTGCTCGTGGTAGCGGGCGTTCAGCACCTGGAACTTGGAGAAGCCGCTCTTCTTCAGCATATCGGCGAGAAGTTCGGATTTCTCGATGGAGGTGGTGCCGACGAGCATCGGCTGGCCGCGCTCATGTGCAGATTTGATCTCGTCGATGATCGCCTTGAATTTTTCGCCGACGGTGCGATAGACCTCATCGTCCTCGTCGACGCGCTTGATCGGCAGGTTGGTCGGCACCTCGAGAACTTCGAGGCCGTAGATGTTGCCGAATTCCTCCGCTTCCGTCGCAGCCGTACCGGTCATGCCGGCAAGCTTGTCGTACATGCGGAAATAGTTCTGGAAGGTGATCGAGGCGAGCGTCTGGTTTTCGGGCTGGATCTGCACCTTTTCCTTGGCTTCGAGCGCCTGGTGCTGGCCTTCGGAGTAGCGGCGGCCGGGCATCATGCGGCCGGTAAACTCGTCGATGATGACGATCTCGCCGTTGCGTACGATGTAATCCTTGTCGCGGGTGAAGAGCTTGTGGGCCTTGAGCGCGTTGTTGACGTGGTGAACGATCGCCACGTTCTCGATGTCGTAGAGCGACTCGCCCTTCAGCAGGCCGGCCTCGCGCAGCATGTTCTCGAGCTTCTCGGTGCCTTCTTCCGAAAAATTGGCCGAGCGCTGCTTCTCGTCGATTTCATAGTCTTCCGGCGACAGGCGCGGAATGAACTCATTGATGGTGTTGTAGAGATCGGAGCGGTCGTCGAGCGGGCCGGAGATGATCAGCGGGGTGCGCGCCTCGTCCACCAGGATCGAGTCGACCTCGTCGACGATGGCGAAGAAGTGGCCGCGCTGCACCATCTGGGAGCGCTCGTACTTCATGTTGTCGCGCAGATAGTCGAAGCCGAGCTCGTTGTTCGTCGCATAGGTGACGTCGCAGGCATAGGCGTCGCGGCGCTGTTCGTCGGAGAGACCGTGGACGATGACGCCGGTGGTCATGCCGAGGAAGCCGTAGATGCGGCCCATCATGCCCGCATCGCGCTGGGCGAGGTAATCGTTGACGGTGACCACATGCACGCCCTTGCCGGCGAGCGCGTTGAGATAGACCGGCAGGGTGGCGACGAGCGTCTTGCCTTCGCCGGTCTTCATTTCCGCGATGGCCCGCTCATGCAGGATCATGCCGCCGATCAGCTGGACGTCGAAGGGGCGCAGCCCGAGAACGCGGAGCGCAGCCTCGCGCACGACCGCAAAGGCCGGCACGAGAATGTCGTCCAGGGTCTTGCCGCCGGCGAGCTCACTGCGAAATTCCGCCGTCTTCGCCGCCAGGGCCTCGTCGCTCAGCGCCTTCATTTCGGCTTCGAGAGCATTGATGGCGTCCACCCGGCCCTTGTAGCCGCGGACGCGGCGATCGTTGGCGGAACCAAACAACTTGCGGGCAAAGCCGCCGAGACTGACCATGCAAATGGTCCTTTCCTTATTTGTCGCCTGGGGTTTCAGGCGAGCGGTCGAAAAACCGCGTCACGCCGCGAAACGCCCGGAAACTGTTCTGGACGCGAGGTTGCGTGACAGATAAGAGGGGGGTCGGATTATGTCAACGCACTTGCACGGCCGGACGGCTACAGAACCGCCACATTCTGGTTGTTGTGCAGCCCCTGGGGCCGGAGCCAATCGCGCTGGCGGCCAATGGTGAAAGGTTAGAAACATGTCTAGATACAAGACCCTTGCGGCCGCGGCACTGGTCGCGGTGATCGCGGCGGGTGTCGCCCGCGCCGAAGGGACCGACCCGGTCATTGCCAAAGTCGGGGACCAGGAAATCCACCAGTCGGAACTTGATCTCGCAATCATGAGCCTCGATCCGCAGCTCCAGCGGATGCCCGACGAGCAGAAGCGCGCAGCAGCACTTTCGGCCGTCATCGACGTGAAGCTTCTTTTGAAGGACGCCGAGAAGGAAGGGCTTCAGAACGACGAGGCGTTCAAGCAGCGCGTCGCGTTCCTGACCGAACGCGAGTTGCACAACGCCTTCTTCAAGAAGCACGTGGTCGATGCCGTAACGGCGGAAGAAGTGAAGGCGCGCTACGACAAGGAAGTCGCAGCGATTCCGCCGCAGGAAGAGGTCAAGGCCCGCCATATCCTCGTCAAGACCGAAGACGAGGCGAAGGACGTCATCAAGGAACTCGACGCGGGCAAGAACTTCGCCGACCTTGCCAAGGCCAAGTCCACCGACCCGAACAAGGAAGAGGGCGGCGATCTCGGCTACTTCACCAAGGGCCGCATGGTACCTGAATTCGAGACGGCCGCCTTTGCGCTCGAAAAGGGCGCCTATACGAAGACACCGGTCAAGACGCAGTTCGGCTTCCATGTGATCCTCCTCGAGGACAAGCGTCCCCAGGCTCCGCCGACACTCGAACAGGTCGAGCCGCAGGTTCGCCAGCTCGTCATGCGCGACAAGTACCTCGAGCTTCTGAATTCCGCCAAGGAGAGCACTGCCGTCGAAATCTCCGATCCGGCGCTCAAGAAGGCCTATGACGAGGCCGGCAAGCCGCAGGAAACCAAGTAATTACGGCCGGGCGGCCTCTTAGGGAGGCGGCCCCCGAGCGGAGGTCGCTCGCATTTGCTCCGCTCCGCCTTCAAAGATCCGGATGCCCGACGGCTGAATGCCGTTCGGGCATTTCGCACAACGTTCGAGGCTTCTGAAAAGCAGGTTCAATCCATGTCCGGTTCCGTCTCTCCGCTTGCTCCGAAAACCTTTGCCGAAATGCCGGCCCTTCGCGGCGTACGCATGGCGACCGCTGCCGCAGGGATCAAGTACAAGAACCGGACCGACGTGCTGATGATGCTCTTCGACCGGCCGGCATCCGTGGCGGGCGTGTTCACGCGGTCGAAGTGCCCCTCAGCTCCGGTCGACCATTGCCGGCAGAACCTGCCGGGCGGCATTGCGCGCGCCGTCGTCGTCAACTCCGGCAATGCCAACGCGTTCACCGGCAAGAAGGGCCGGGAGGCGACCAGGCTCACGGCCGAGGCCGCGGCAAAGGCCGTCGGCTGCAGCGAGGCGGAGGTCTTCCTGGCGTCGACGGGCGTCATCGGCGAGCCGCTCGACGCCACCAAGTTCGCCGGTGTTCTCGATAAGCTTGCCGCGTCCGCTACCCAGGACTTCTGGTTCGAAGCGGCCAAAGCGATCATGACGACCGATACCTATCCGAAGGTTGCCACCCGCAGCGCCGAGATCGGCGGTGTCAGGGTCACGATCAACGGGATCGCCAAGGGCGCCGGGATGATCGCGCCCGACATGGCGACCATGCTCTCCTTCGTCGTCACCGATGCGGACATTGACCCGGCGGCGCTTCAGGCACTGCTTCAGGCAGGCGTCGAACCCACCTTCAATTCGGTGACGGTCGACAGCGACACGTCCACCTCCGACACGCTGATGCTGTTTGCGACCGGTGCGGCGGCGGACGACGGCCAGGCTAAGGTCGAGGACGCGGCCGACCCGCGTCTCGACGGGTTCCGTGCCGCGCTCGGCGATCTGCTGCGTGATCTGGCGTTGCAGGTCGTGCGCGACGGCGAGGGCGCGCGCAAGATGGTCGAGGTGACGGTCGAGGGCGCGGAAAACGATGCCGCCGCCAAACGCATCGCGCTTTCGATAGCCAATTCGCCGCTCGTCAAAACGGCGGTTGCGGGCGAGGATGCCAATTGGGGACGCGTCGTCATGGCGGTCGGCAAGTCGGGAGAGATGGCCGAGCGCGACCGGCTGGCGATCTGGTTCGGCGATATCCGCGTCGCAGTCGAGGGCGAGCGCGATCCGGCCTATTCGGAAGCGGCCGCGACTGCGGTCATGCAGGGCGAGACCATTCCGATCCGCGTCGATATCGGTCTGGGTTCGGGCCGCGCCACGGTCTATACCTGCGACCTGACCAAGGAATATGTCGAAATCAACGGCGATTACAGAAGCTGACACGGTTGAGGCGTTGAGAGCGGTTGCGGCCGGACGGCCGCGCGCTCTTCCCGGCCCCGCAGCATTCAAGGCTATGGACATGACAACGAACGGCAGAGAGCCGCCCGGCAACGGGGCGGGGAACGGGGAAACGGTCGCGGTCGATTTACCGAGCGTGCGGCGGCTGGAGGCGGTCGGTTTTCGCGCCTGGCCGGCCTCGTCGGTGCAATATGACGGCAGCTGGCTTATCCGTCTGACGGCGGGGCACCCTTCCAAGCGCCTGAATTCCGTCAACCCGCTGGATCCGTCCGACTATCGCGATATAGCCATCCGCCTGGAGAAGGCGCGCCGGCTTTTTGCGCAATCCGGCCGCACCCTTACGGTTCGTCAGACGCCGCTGACGCCGCCGAAGATGATCGACCATATGGATGGCGAGGGCTGGACGTCGTTCGCGCACAGCCTGGTCCTGACGCTCGACCTGGTGGATCGCGATTTCAGCGAAGGCATCGACCATCTTCCGATCAAGGATATCGGCCGTTTCGTGGACGCCCGCATCCTGATCGGCGGGGATCCTCCGGAAGCCAAGCAGGCGCTGACCGGGATCATCAACGCCATCAAGCCCGAGTGCGGCCTGTTCCTGTTCGAGGACCGTAAGACCGGGCCGACGGCGGTGTCGCTCGTCGTCCACGACAACGATCTTGCCGGGATCATGCAGTTCGCGGTTGCCGAAGCGGTGCGCCGACGCGGCGTCGGCAGCGCTCTCCTCGACGCCTCGCTCCGTTGGGCGCGTCTCAAGGGCGCAAAGAAGGCCTGGTTGCAGGTGGAGGCCGACAACCAGGCTGCGATCGAGCTCTATCGCAAGGCCGGTTTCACCGAGGTCTACCGCTATCTCTATCGAACGCCGAAGGCCTGACGGACATGCAGGGTAGGAAGATCGTGCTCGTTGCCGCCTGCGCGCTCGTCGATTCCGATGGACGCGTTCTGCTGGCGCAACGCCCGGAAGGCAAGCCTCTCGCGGGCCTGTGGGAGTTCCCGGGCGGTAAGGTCGAGAGTGGCGAGACCCCGGAGGAGACGTTGATCCGCGAGCTCGAAGAGGAGCTCGGCATCCGCACCAAAGTCGCCTGCCTGGCGCCGCTCACATTCGCGAGCCATGGCTACGACGACTTTCACCTCCTGATGCCGCTTTACATCTGCCGTCGCTACGAGGGGTTTGCCGAAGGCCGCGAAGGCCAGGCTATCAAGTGGGTGCGCCCGAAGGTGTTGCGCGACTACGCCATGCCGCCCGCCGACGAGCCGCTGATCCCGTTCCTGATGGATTTGCTCTAAGAGCGCTTGCGGGAACAGTGTGTAACGGCTTTCCGTGCGGACGTGCGTAGCTTCGAAGTTGGAGCGTCAAGAACGGCGCTGTTGGTGCGCAATCCCGCGAAATTCGATAATTCGTTAATCGAACGTTTATCACCCTTGGGGCAAGATGGGGTCAGTTCCGGCGCGCGTCACTTCGACGGCGCCGTTTTCGGGCAGGTGTGGTCAGGACGAGGCTTTGGGAAGGGTGCTTCGCCCGCCGCTCTTTACGTGTTGCATGAGGCTGGGATGGTGGACGAGGATTTCTGGAGGACGGTTCAGGACAAGGATCTGGTGACGAGCCAGTCCCGCCGGACGGGCGTGCTCAATCTGTCGCTGCTGTTCGGCACGGCGGTCATCGCGCTGACGCTCATCCTTACGCCAATGCTGTCGTCCAAGAGCGACAAGCGAATGCTTGCAAACACGCCGATCGACTACGACAACATCTCGACGGGCTCCATACCCTCGGGCGGTACGGCCAAGCGCTACACCGTTCGGCGCAGCGTGCTTCAGGAGATGCCGGGTGCCGTCTGCATCATCGACGCCGATGGCAGCAGGAGTGGATGCTGATCGCAGCGGAGCGCCGAAAGGCGCCGCTTGCGGTTGGCCTGTGACGAGGCGACGCCTCGTTTGCCGTTGAAACGTTGCGTGCTTGCGTTGAAGCGCCGAAACGCCTCGACCTTTTGAAACGACGCACTTCCGGACGGAAACCGCTATACGCTTTTCCGGCAAGTGCTCTGAGCGGCTGGAGGACCAATGGAGACGCTGAGACGCCTGTTTCGAGACCACGACGGCGCTACGGCGGTGGAATACGGACTCCTGGCCGCGCTGATCTCGGTCGGCCTTCTCATCGGCCTGCAGAATTTCTCCGGCGCACTGCTCGGCATGCTGACCTTCGTCACCAACACGATCGAGGCGGCCTGGACCTAAAGCATTTCACGTGTTCATAGAAACGCTGAAATGCTCCAACCATTTGATTAACGTACTTCCGGACGGAAAACCGTTACGCACTTTTCCTGGAGGTGCTCTAAGAGCTCAGATCACGGCTCGCCGTCATCCTTGAGTTTGTGCTCGCTCGCGCCAAGCGCGTCGGACAATCTCTGCTTCGCCGAGCCGGGTTTGAGCGGCTTCTGCTGACTCTCGTGCGGCGCCCAGCCCGAAAGATAAATGATCGAGAAGGTCGCGCGGATGCGCCCGTCCGGATCGGAGAAACGCTGCGCGTAGATTTCTGCGGCTCTGAGAAAGAAGCGCCGCGGCATCGGCTTGCGGTTGCGCGAAGCCAGCGGGTTCGTCATGCCCATTGCGCGCAAGTCGCGGATGAGGCCGAAGAGCGAATCGTAGCGGACGGTGTACGTCTCGGTATCCGCCACCGGCAGGGCAAAGCCCGCCCGCTGCAGAAGGGCTCCCATGTCGCGCACGTCGGCGAAGGGGATTACCCGTGGGCTTGCCCCGCCCGTCAGTTCCGCCTCGGCTGCGAGAAGCGCCTCGCGCAGTTCCTGCAGCGTGCCGCTGCCGGGTATTGCGGCAAGGAACAACCCGTCGGGTTTCAGCACGCGGCGCGCCTGGATGAAGACGCCGGGCGTATCATTGGTAAGATGGAGCGACAGTGGCGACACGAGGAGACTGAGCGACGCCGGGTCGGCCGGGATACGCTCCAGAGGTGCTTCCGTCACCGGCTCGTCGGCCGAACCGAAGGCGCTGTCGGTTTCCACCCGCTCGATCGCGCCGACCTTGCCGGTCGTGGAAAGGCTGTGCGCGGCGGCACCCGTATAGCCGTGCAGCTCCATGGCCGTTTCGAACTGCCGTTCGACGACGCTTACGCGCTCGGCAAGTTCCTGTGCGACGATGTCGAGCAGGAAGCCTGCCTTCTCGTCGGCCTGGCGCAGTGCGCGCCGGCGGTGTGCCTCGACGAGGCTCTGGTCAAAGATGATTTCCACGACAGTCTCTCCGAAATCGCGGGGTGCGACAGAAACCCTACAGCGCCGCGTGTCTTGTCGGACGCGCAGAGGCCGCTGCAGCGCTTTAATACTTGCTGCACCCTTCGTCCTCTGCTCAGTTAGGGTCTAACGCGACAGACAGCAACACGAATCAAGTCAAGCGCATGAAACGGGAAGGGCAGGAAAACCGGGCGGTGGATTGGGCGGGCATGCTCCGCCGGATTGCGGCCCAGGCGGTCGATCTCGTCTTTCCGCCCGTCTGCTCGGGATGCGGCCGGCTGACCGGCCATGCCCATGCCGTCTGCGCTTCCTGCTGGGCAGGCATGCCGCTCATCGAGCGGCCCTATTGCGAGGTTCTGGGCTTGCCCTTCGCCTATGATCCTGGCGAGGGCGCGGTTTCGCCCGAGGCCATCGCCAATCCTCCGGTCTTCGACAGGCTGCGCTCGGTGGCCATTCACGAAGGAATCGTCCGCGATCTCGTGCATGGCTTGAAATACCGTGATCGCACCGACCTTGCGCCCATGATGGCCGAGTGGATGATCCGCGCCGGCGACGGTGCCGTGGCAGCGGCGGACATGGTCGTGCCGGTTCCGCTCCATGCACTCCGCCTCTGGAGGCGCAAGTTCAATCAGGCGGCGGAGCTTGCACGCGTCATTGCCGAACGTTCCGCAAGAGCCTATCGACCGGATGTTCTTCGCCGCATCAAGCGCACGAGCCGCCAGGTCGGGCTTGGCGCCAGGGCACGCGAGGAGAATGTCCGCGGCGCCTTCGCAGTCCCCGAAGGCGCGAAGCGGGAGCTCGCGGGCAAGCGCATCGTTCTCGTAGACGACGTCTATACGACCGGCGCGACCGTTGCCGCTGCGACACGGGCGCTGAAGCGTGCGGGCGCCGGAGACGTCACGGTTTTGACCTTTGCAAGGGCCATGTCCGGTCCTATATGACAAGAAATGTCCGGCGATCGATGCCGGTGAAGGAGCAGTTGGAGACCATGGCTTCGGTCGTCATTTATACGCGTCAGTTCTGCGGCTATTGCACGAGGGCGAAGAAACTTCTGGAAAGCAAAGGTGTCGACTTCACCGAGTATGACGCCACTTATGCGCCTGAACTTCGTCAGGAGATGATGGAAAAATCCAGGGGCGGCAGGACCTTCCCGCAAATCATCATCAATGATGTTCCCGTCGGCGGCTGCGACGAGCTGCATGCGCTCGATCGCGCCGGCAAGCTCGACGATATGCTCGCGGCCTGAAGTGGAATGTCACGACTGTCCTGCCCATCCGAAAAAGAGATGAGTGCTGCGATGCCGGATCGTTCTGATCCAGAGTTCCGCTTGGGAGAAAGAAAGCGATGACGTTCAAGGCTGCCGCCGTCCAGATGTGCTCCGGTGTCGATCCCGCACGAAATGCGGAGACGATGGCGAAGCTGGTTCGCGAAGCGGCTTCGCGGGGTGCAACCTATGTCCAGACGCCGGAGATGACCGGAGCGGTCCAGCGCGACCGGACGGGTTTGCGGTCGGTGTTGAAGGATGGGGAGAACGACGTCGTCATTCGCGAGGCATCCCGGCTTGCCCGCGAGCTCGGCCTCTACCTGCATGTCGGCTCGACGCCGATCGCTCGCGCGGATGGAAAGATTGCCAATCGCGGCTTCCTCTTCGGGCCTGACGGCGCGAAGATCTGTGACTACGACAAGATCCATATGTTCGACGTGGATCTGGAGAATGGCGAGAGCTGGCGCGAGAGCGCCGCCTACCATCCGGGTAGTACCGCGCGTATCGCGGATCTCCCCTTCGGCAAACTCGGCTTTTCGATCTGCTACGATGTCCGTTTCCCCGAGCTGTTTCGTCAGCAGGCCGTGGCCGGAGCCGAGATCATGACGGTGCCGGCTGCGTTCACGCGCCAGACCGGCGAAGCGCATTGGGAAATCCTGTTACGCGCTCGGGCCATCGAAAACGGGCTCATCGTTATTGCCGCCGCTCAAGCGGGCACGCATGAGGATGGCCGGGAAACCTTCGGCCACTCGATGATCATCGATCCCTGGGGCAGGGTGCTGGCCGAAGCCGCTCCGACCGGCGAGGAAATCATCGTCGCCGAGATCGATGTGGCGGCGGTGCACGCGGCGCGCGAGAAGATTCCCAACCTCAGGAACGCGCGCAGCTTCGTGTTGGATGAGGTGGTTCCGGCGGGAAAAGGAGGCGCTGCAGCGTGATCCACTACAATCTTGGCTGTGACGAGGGCCACGACTTCGAAGGCTGGTTCTCCTCGAGCGACGATTTCGACCGGCAGGTCGAGCGGCGCCTGGTCGCCTGCCCCAGTTGCGGTTCCGTTTCCGTCAGCAAGAAACTGATGGCGCCCGCCGTCTCAACGGCGCGCAAGAAGGAGGCGCGCCGCGAGCTGGTGATGGATCAGGCGCAGAAGGAAGCGGTCGCCAAGCTCAAGGAACTGGTGAAATCGATCCGCGAGAACGCGGAAGACGTCGGTGAGCGCTTCCCGGACGAGGCGCGCAAGATTCATTACGGCGAAGCCGACCAGCGCGGGCTGATCGGCAAGGCGACGGCGGAAGAGGCGATTGCCCTGATCGAGGAGGGAATCGAGATCGCCCCACTGCCGGTGCTGCCGGACGACACCAACTGACGATAACAGGGCTCAGATCGGCCGTTTCGCCACGATCATGTAATTGACGTCCATATCCTTCGACAGGTTCCACTGATTGGCCAGCGGATTGAAGAAGACGCCGGTGCGGTCGGCAATCTCCATGCCGCTTGCGGCGAGAGGCTTTTCGAGCTCCTCCGGCCGCACCAGCTTTTCATATTGGTGGGTACCGCGCGGCAGCCAGCGCAACACGTTTTCGGCCGCGAAGATCGCGAGTGCTGCCGCTTTCAGCGTGCGGTTGATGGTTGCGACGAACATCAGGCCGCCCGGGCGCACCATATGCGCGCAGGTGGTCATGAAGAATTCGACGTCCGCGACATGCTCGACCACCTCCATGTTCAAAACGACGTCGAAGCTCTCGCCGGCTTCGGCAAGGGCCTCGGCCGTTACGGCGCGATAATCGACGCTGACGCCGCTGCCGGCCGCATGCGTTTTGGCGATGCCGATGTTCTTTTCCGAGGCGTCGGCCCCGACGACGTCCGCTCCCATCCGGGCCATCGGCTCGGAAAGAAGCCCGCCGCCGCAGCCGATATCGAGGACTCGCAGCCCTTCGAGCGGCTGCCGGCTTTTCGGATCGCGGCCGAAATGCTCCGAGACCCTGCCACGTATATAGGCGAGGCGCACGGGATTGAATTTGTGCAGCGGGCGGAACTTGCCGGTCGGATCCCACCATTCGGCCGCCATGGCCGAGAAGCGGTCCACCTCGCTCTGGTCGATCGTCGTGCGCGCCGTCTCGCTCATGAGAGCCTCCTTGCCTCGTTCTTTCGGTGCCGCGCGTCCTCATCGGGCGCGCAAAGCTCGCTGTAGCTCATCGATCCGATGCTGAAGTCGGACGATCGGCGGGGGATGTCAAGGGCCTGAGGCTCGCACCCGGCGAGCGTCAAGGCTCCAGGCGCCCGCGCCGGCGAAAACCAGATAGAGATAGATGAAGCTGAAGAGAATTGCGGCGCTGCCCATATTGTTGGCGGGCCACATGTTCATCGGTGCATGAAAGCCCCAATAGGCGACGGCCATCATGCCCGACAGGATGAAGGCCGCCGCGCGGGTGAAGAGCCCGACGAGCACCAAAGCGCCGCCGGCGAGTTCCAGGATGCCGGCCACCAGGAGGATCGGCTTCATTTCCGGCGGCGGCAGCGGATGGGTCGATGCCGGGACCTGGAAGAGGAGCACCATGCCGGCATGAACGAAGAGCAGAGCGGTCACGATCCTGAGCAGGGCGAGCGCCTGCGGCGCATAGATGGAAAGACGGTTCTCCATAGCCTCCTCCTTCGCCGATCACGCCAATTCCGGCCGGTAATGCAGGATGACGACACCGGACTTCAGAGGACGGACCTGAGTAAGCTCGAGCTTCGTCCGCTCGGCAACGTTTTGAAAGAGGGGTGTGCCCTTGCCGAGCAGCACCGGATTGATGCCGAGACGGTATTCATCGACGAGTCCTTGAGCGATCAGCGTCGAAGCGAAATCGGCGCTGCCGAAGATGAAGATTGCGCCGCCTTCGCGTTCTTTCAGGCGCCTGACCTCGTCGGCGGCATCGCCGGAAACAAGGGTCGTGTTGTTCCAGTCGGCGCTCCTGAGCGTCCTGGAGAAGACGTATTTCTCGACGCCGTTCATGAAGGCGGCGATATGATCCTCCGACGAGGGCCAATAGGCGGCCATGAGTTCGTAGGTGGTGCGGCCGAAGAGCAGTGTGCCGGCCTCGAACTGCGTTTCGCGGATATAGGCGTCGAGTTCGTCTTCGAAAACGAACCAGCCGATGTCATGCCCCGGCGCCTCGAAAAACCCGTCGACACTGACCATGTCCCACATGATGACTTTGCGCATTGTCCTTCCTCCCATTGGGCGGCCACCGCCCTGCGTCTGAAGTGAGATTGGCAGAACCAGTATCGAGATGCAAGCGGTTTTGAATCGATATCGGTTCTCCCTGAGCGAGAGTTACGCTCTTGGCCACCGCGCTGACGGCCATTGCACGCAGCCCGCTGATCCGCTAAGAGACGCCGCGACTTTCCGCTCCCCGAGGCGGTGACTGGCCGATGTCCGAGAAGTCTCCTTCAAGCTTTTTGATCGTCAGGCGCCGGCGGGGGCGTTTTCCTGTCGCGTCTACGGCGACGCGCGTCTTCTTGGACGCTCCAAGGTCGCCGCATTGGGCGCGCAAACATGGTGGTACGGTAGAGGCGAAATGGCACGCATCGTGATGAAATTCGGCGGGACCTCCGTCGCAGATTTGAACCGCATCCACAATGTCGCCCGCCATGTGAAACGCGAAGTCGATGCCGGCCACGAGGTTGCTGTCGTGGTTTCCGCCATGTCCGGCAAGACCAACGAGCTGGTCGGCTGGGTCGAAAACATGCCGAAGGTCGCGGGCTCGAACGCCCCGTTCTACGATGCGCGCGAATATGACGCGGTCGTCGCCTCAGGCGAACAGGTGACCTCCGGCCTGCTCGCGATCGCGCTGCAGTCGATGGGCATCAACGCCCGCTCGTGGCAGGGCTGGCAGTTGCCGATCAAGACCGACAACGCCCATGGTGCGGCCCGCATTCTCGAAATCGACGGCGCCGACGTCATCCGACGCATGGGCGAGGGTCAGGTGGCGGTCGTCGCCGGCTTCCAGGGTCTCGGCCCGGACAACCGCCTGGCGACGCTCGGCCGCGGCGGCTCGGACACCTCCGCCGTCGCGATCGCAGCCGCCGTCAAGGCCGATCGCTGCGACATCTACACCGACGTCGACGGCGTCTACACGACGGACCCGCGCATCGAGCCGAAGGCCCGGCGTTTGAAGAAGATCGCTTTTGAGGAAATGCTGGAAATGGCGTCTCTCGGCGCCAAGGTGCTGCAGGTACGCTCGGTCGAGCTCGCCATGGTGCACAAGGTACGCACCTTCGTGCGTTCTTCTTTCGAGGACCCCGATGCGCCGGGCATGGGTGATCTCATGAACCCGCCCGGAACGCTGATTTGTGATGAGGATGAGATCGTGGAACAGGAAGTCGTAACCGGCATCGCCTATGCCAAGGATGAAGCACAGATCTCGCTGCGCCGCCTGGCCGACCGGCCGGGCGTTTCCGCCGCGATCTTCGGGCCGCTTGCGGAAGCCCATATCAATGTCGACATGATCGTCCAGAACATTTCGGAAGACGGCTCGAAGACCGACATGACCTTCACCGTACCGTCCGGCGACGTCGACAAGGCCCTCAGGGTTCTGGGGGATAACAAGGAAAAGATCGGCTATGACGTCATTCAGTCGGAGTCGGGCCTCGTCAAGGTCTCGGTGATCGGCATCGGCATGCGCAGCCATGCGGGCGTCGCCGCTTCCGCGTTCCGGGCACTGGCCGACAAGGGGATCAACATCAAGGCGATCACCACCTCGGAAATCAAGATCTCCATCCTGATCGACGGACCTTACGCCGAATTGGCCGTTCGCACTTTGCATTCCGTCTACGGTCTGGATAAGAGTTAAACGGCAGGCATTTGATTTGGGATTCGCGACCCGGCGCCGCGCGTCTGAAAAGGCACGGAAGACGTCGCTTTAGTGATTGGAACTGCTGCATGAACTTGTCCTCGGATCGATTTCGCTTCGAGGATGCATGCAGAGGCCGCGGCGTCCCGCATGGGCCCGACGTTTATTCTTATTCAGGAGACCCCACGCGATGAGAGACCTTTCCGCAGGTCCGCGCGTTCTCCTCAAGCGGTTGCGCGAGCTCATGGCGGAACCGCTCGAGCCGCAGGAGCGCCTTGACCGGATCGTGCGCCAGATAGCGCAGAACATGGTTGCGGAAGTGTGCTCGGTTTACGTGCTGCGCTCCGATGGCGTGCTCGAACTTTACGCGACCGAAGGCCTGAACAAGACGGCGGTGCACCTGGCGCAACTGAAGATGGGACAGGGCCTCGTCGGCACGATCGCCGCTTCGGCGCGGCCGCTCAATCTCTCCGATGCCCAGTCGCACCCGGCCTTCACCTACCTGCCCGAGACGGGCGAAGAGATCTATCACTCTTTCCTCGGCGTTCCGATCCTGCGCACGGGCCGCGCGCTCGGCGTCCTCGTCGTGCAGAACAAGGCGCAGCGCAACTATCGCGAGGACGAGGTCGAGGCGCTGGAAACGACCGCCATGGTGCTCGCCGAGATGGTTGCGACCGGCGAGCTCAAGAAGATCACCAAGCCCGGGCTCGAGCTCGATCTGTCCCGCCCGGTGACGATCGAGGGCAACAGCTACGGCGAAGGCATAGGACTCGGTTACGTCGTCCTGCATGAGCCTCGCATCGTCGTCACCAATCTGCTCAACGAGGACACGGAGCAGGAGCTGCAGCGGCTTGCGGAAGCGCTCGGGTCGCTGCGCATCTCCATCGACGACATGCTGTCGCGCCGCGACGTCTCGATGGAGGGCGAGCACCGCGCGGTGCTGGAGACCTACCGCATGTTCGCCCACGACCGCGGCTGGGTGAGAAAGCTCGAGGAGGCGATCCGCAACGGCCTGACGGCGGAAGCGGCGGTGGAGCGGGTGCAGAGCGAGACCAAGGCGCGGATGATCCGGCTGACCGATCCGTATCTGCGCGAGCGGATGCACGATTTCGACGATCTTGCGAACCGGCTGTTGCGCCAGCTTTCGGGTTATGGCGCCAAGCTTTCGGCTGCCGATTTCCCCAATGACGCGATCGTCGTCGCGCGCGCCATGGGCGCTGCGGAGTTGCTCGACTATCCGCGCGAGAACGTGCGCGGCCTTGTGCTGGAGGAGGGGGCGGTCACCAGCCATGTGGTCATCGTCGCCCGCGCCATGGGCATTCCGGTGGTCGGCCAGGCGGCAGGGGCAGTGGCGCTCGCCGAAAACCGCGATGCGATCATCGTCGACGGCGACGATGCGAAGGTGCATCTGCGGCCGATGGCCGATCTGCAGCGCGCTTACGAGGAGAAAGTGCGCTTCCGTGCGCGCAGGCAGGCGCAGTTCCGCGCTCTCCGGGATGTCGAGCCTCTGACGAAGGACGGCAAGCGCATTACGTTGCAGATGAATGCCGGGCTGCTGGTCGACTTGCCCCATCTGAACGAGGCTGGTGCCGAAGGTATCGGTCTCTTCCGGACCGAACTGCAATTCATGATCGCTTCGACCATGCCCAAGGCCGAGGAGCAGGAAGCTTTCTACCGCAACGTCATGAAGCAGACGGCGGGGAAGCCGGTCACATTCCGGACGCTGGATATCGGCGGCGACAAGGTCGTTCCCTATTTCCGTGCCGCGGAGGAGGAGAACCCGGCGCTCGGCTGGCGCGCCATCAGGCTGTCGCTCGATCGGCCGGGTCTCCTGCGTACCCAGTTCCGGGCAATGCTGAGAGCGACGGTCGGCGCCGAGCTCAAGATGATGCTGCCGATGGTAACGGAAGTCGCGGAGCTGAAGAGCGCGCGAGAACTCCTGCAGAAGGAGATCGAGCGCCAATCGAAGCTCGGCGAACAACTGCCGCGCAAGCTGCAGTTCGGGGCGATGCTGGAAGTGCCGGCGCTGCTTTGGCAGCTCGACGAACTGATGGCCGAAGTCGATTTCGTTTCGGTCGGCTCGAACGATCTCTTCCAGTTCGCCATGGCGGTCGACCGCGGTAATGCCCGTGTTTCCGAACGTTTCGACATTCTCGGCCGGCCGTTCCTGCGGATTCTCCGGGAGATCGTGCGGGCCGGCGAGCGCAACAACACGCCCGTGACGCTTTGCGGCGAGATGGCAAGCAAACCGCTTTCGGCCATGGCGCTGCTCGGGCTCGGCTTCCGGTCGGTTTCGATGTCGCCGACGGCTGTCGGGCCGGTAAAGGCAATGCTCCTGGCGCTCGATGCCGGCAGGCTCAACGAACTCCTTGAGGCGGCGCTCGACGACGTCAAGTCCGACACGTCGATCCGCCAGCTCCTGGTCGATTTCGCTGCGGCGAACGGCATACCGGTTTAGATTGAACAAGAGGGCTCTCGTCTCCGACCGGACGCGATCCGGGCGAGGCGAGTGCATTTGGAGTGAGATTTGGCAAAGCTTCCCGTTGAAAAGATGCGCGAACTGGAGCGGCGGTTCGGCGAAATCGAGGCGCGCATGTCCGCCGGTCCGTCGGCCGACGTTTACGTGAAGCTTGCCTCGGAATATTCCGAGCTGCAGCCGGTCGTCTCGAAGATTCGCGCCTATGAAAAGGCGACTGCCGAGCTTGCCGACATCGCAGCAATGCTTGCCGACCGGGCGACCGACAAGGAGATGCGCGACCTCGCGGAGATGGAAAAGCCCGAAGTCGAAGAGAAGATCGAAGCGCTCGAGCAGGAAATCCAGATCCTGCTCCTGCCGAAGGATGCGGCCGACGAAAAGAGTGCGATCCTCGAAATCCGGGCCGGTACGGGTGGCTCGGAAGCCGCCCTCTTTGCCGGCGATCTCTTCCGCATGTACGAGCGATACGCGGCGGGCAAGGGCTGGCGCGTCGAAGTGCTGTCCGCGAGCGAGGGCGAGGCCGGCGGCTACAAGGAAATCATCGCAACGGTATCGGGACGCGGTGTCTTCTCGCGGTTGAAATTCGAGTCCGGCGTCCACCGGGTGCAGCGCGTGCCGGAGACGGAAGCGAGCGGCCGGATCCATACATCGGCCGCGACGGTCGCGGTGTTGCCGGAGGCCGAAGAGATCGACATCGAGGTCCGCCCGGAGGATATCCGCGTCGATACGATGCGTTCCTCGGGAGCAGGCGGACAGCACGTCAACACGACCGATTCGGCCGTGCGCATAACCCATATTCCGACCGGCATCGTCGTCACCAGTTCGGAAAAGTCGCAGCATCAGAACCGTGCCAAGGCGATGCAGGTGCTGCGCTCCCGGCTCTATGACATGGAACGGCAGCGCGCCGACAGCGAGCGCTCGGCCGACCGCAGGAGCCAGGTAGGTTCCGGCGATCGTTCCGAGCGCATACGCACCTACAATTTTCCGCAGGGACGCCTGACCGACCACCGCATCAATCTCACGCTCTACAAGCTCGACCGAATGATGGAAGGTGAGATCGACGACGTGGTGGATGCGCTGCTCGCCGACCATCAGGCAAGCCAGCTCGCGCTGCTCGGCGAAAGGCAGAACTGAGTTTCAATGGCCCAAACCCTGGACAGCCTCCTGGCCGAGAGCCGCGACAGGCTCAAGGCCGCCGGCCTCGAATCGGCGGGGCTCGATGCACGCCACCTGATCTCCGGCCTGCTCGACCTTGCGCTAGCCGCGCTCCTGACGCGAGGAAGAGAGCTCGTCAGCGACGAGGATGCGGCTCGCATTCGTGCCGCAGTCGAGCGCCGCGCGGCGCATGAGCCGGTCTACCGGATCCTCGGCGAGCGGGAATTCTTCGGCATGAAGCTCAAGCTCTCGAAAGAGACGCTGGAGCCGCGTCCGGACACCGAGACCCTGGTCGACTGCCTGGTTCCCCATGCGCGGCGAATCGCTTCAAGCAAGGGGAGTTGTCGCATCGTCGACCTTGGAACGGGCACGGGTGCGATTTGTCTTGCTCTTCTCGCAGCGGTACTTGACGCGCACGGCCTCGGTACCGATATATCGGAAGACGCTCTGGCGACAGCACTTGAAAATGCGCGCAGGAATGGCTTGGCGGCGCGCTTCGGAGCCGTTCGAAGCAATTGGTTCGAGGCGGTGGATGGGCGGTTCGATATCATCGTCTCAAATCCGCCTTATATCCGGTCCAATGTAATAACGGAGCTTGAACCGGAAGTGAGATCCCACGATCCGGTCGCCGCACTTGATGGCGGAGAGGATGGGCTTGATGCCTATCGTGCCATTGCTTCTCATGCTGGTCGCCATCTCGAAACAGACGGCGTAATAGGCTTGGAAATCGGTTTCGATCAAAAACGAGCGGTAACGGCGCTATTCGAAGCGCAGGGCTTTCGTTTGCTCTCTGCCGCAAAGGACCTCGGCGGCAACGATCGGGTCCTGATGTTCCAGCAGGATATTGAGCGCAGCAATAACCGTTGAAAAAATGCTGCACTCGCACTTCTCTTTTCCGGAAGAGCAAAGAAAGGGCTTGGAATCCCGAAGGAAGCGGGCTAGTTTCACCCCGCGCACTGGGCAGAAGGTCATGGACCAAGGATTCGTTCCAGTATGACCTGGCCACGGGGATTGCTCTCAAGAAAGAGTTGCTAGGGTTCGACAGTGCCTTGTGCGGGTACCTGTTAATTTAACGTTGACCGGCGCCGAGATCGCGAAGAGGCGATCTGTCATGGCGCATGTTTTCTCAGGTGCGGACTTTCCGCACCGAGAGCGGAACCACATGATCATCATTATCAAGAAAATTCAGGTGAATGGACTATGAGGCCAGGACAGCAAAACAAGCGCGGCCGTGGGCGGAATAACAACAACAGCGGAAACAACAACAACAACAATCGCAAGGGATCCAATCCCTTGACGCGGACCTACGACAGCTCCGGCCCGGATGTGAAGATTCGTGGTACCGCACAGCACATCGCCGAAAAATATGCGGCCCTTGCTCGCGACGCGCAGAGCTCCGGCGACCGCGTGATCGCTGAGAACTATCTGCAGCATGCCGAGCATTACAACCGCATCATCGCGGCTGCGCAGGCTCAGATGCAGGACCGGTTCCAGCGCGACGAACGCCAGGACTATCAGGAACGTGACTCTTCCGATCGCGATCAGGACGATCTGGATCAGGGCTACGCAGAGGAAATGCCGGCCGCTCCGTCGGCCGCAGCGGCTCCGGCCAACGAGCCTCAGCCGGTCATCGACGGTTCGGGTCCTCAGCCGGTGATCGAGGGCATGCCTGCCGAAGTCGCCATGGAAGAGGAAGCACAGGGATCGGCCGGTCGCTCGGCTTCCCGTCGCCGCAGCACGAGCCGGCCTCGCCGGCAGCCGCGCCGCGGCGCGCAGGAAGAGGCAGGGGGCGATGCGCAGCCCGAAACCGACGGCAGCACCCCGGCGCTCGCCGCCTCGGAATAACCCTTCCGCAGCGATTCTCTTAAAGGCCCAGCCCGTAACGGCTGGGCTTTTTGCTTTCGCAAGATCTCGACGCGTGCCGCATCCACCGTGAGCGCATTCGCGCGCGATTGTCTCTGCTGCCTCCATTTGCCGCTCTTTAATTCCGAAGAGCGCTGCACCATATTTCGCTTCGAAGGCTTGCCGAATGCGGGAGCCTGATCCTGAAACGCCGGCCAGTGCCACGATGATGGGCTCGCCGGGCTATGGAGGTAGAGAATGGATATCGAAAAATATTCGGAACGCGTCCGCGGTTTCCTGCAGTCGGCGCAGACCTATGCACTGGCCGAAGGGCACCAGCAATTCACGCCGGAGCACGTCCTCAAAGTATTGCTCGACGACGATCAGGGCATGGCGGCTTCGCTTATCGAGCGCGCCGGCGGCAATGCGCGCGAAGCCAAGGTCGGTACGGCCGCAGCTTTGGCGAAGCTTCCCAAGGTGACCGGCGGCAACGGCTCCGTCTATCTGTCGCAGCCGCTCGCCAAGGTGTTCACCGCAGCGGAAGAGGCGGCCAAGAAGGCCGGCGACAGCTTCGTAACCGTGGAACGCCTGCTTCTGGCACTGGCGATCGAAAGCTCGGCCGCGACGGCGTCGATCCTCTCCAAGGCGGGCGTCACGCCGACGAAGCTCAACCAGGTCATCAACGAAATCCGCAAGGGCCGCACCGCCGACAGCGCCAATGCCGAACAGGGCTTCGATTCGCTCAAGAAATATGCGCGAGATCTGACCGCCGAGGCGAGGGAAGGCAAGCTCGATCCGGTGATCGGCCGGGACGACGAGATCCGCCGAACGATCCAGGTGCTCTCGCGCCGGACGAAGAACAATCCCGTGCTGATCGGCGAGCCGGGCGTCGGCAAGACCGCGATCGCGGAAGGCCTGGCGCTGAGAATCGTCAACGGCGATGTGCCTGAAAGCCTGAAGGACAAGCGCCTGATGGCGCTCGACATGGGCGCGTTGATCGCCGGTGCGAAGTTCCGCGGTGAATTCGAAGAGCGGCTCAAGGCGGTGCTGAACGAAGTGCGCTCGGAAGGTGGCGAGATCATCCTCTTCATCGATGAAATGCACACGCTGGTCGGTGCAGGCAAGGCGGACGGGGCTATGGATGCCTCGAACCTCCTGAAGCCCGCACTCGCCCGCGGCGAGCTGCACTGCGTCGGCGCGACGACGCTCGACGAATACCGCAAGCACGTCGAGAAGGACGCGGCCCTTGCCCGCCGGTTCCAGCCGGTCATGGTCGAGGAGCCGACGGTCGAAGATACCATCTCGATCCTGCGCGGCCTGAAGGAAAAATACGAGCAGCATCACAAGGTGCGGATCTCCGATTCCGCGCTGGTTGCGGCCGCGGCCCTTTCCAACCGCTACATCACCGATCGTTTCCTTCCCGACAAGGCGATCGACCTCATGGACGAGGCAGCCTCGCGTCTCAGGATGCAGGTCGATTCGAAGCCTGAGGAACTCGACGAACTCGACAGGCGCGTCATTCAGCTGAAGATCGAACGGGAAGCCTTGAAAAAGGAGACCGACGTTTCTTCCAAGGATCGCCTTGCCAAGCTCGAACTCGATCTGGCTTCGCTCGAAGAGGAGGCAGCCGCATTGACGGCGCGCTGGCAGGCCGAGAAGCAGAAGCTCGGGCAGGCAGCCGATCTCAAGAAGCAGCTCGACGAAGCGCGCAACGAGCTGCAGATCGCGCAGCGCAACGGCGAGTTCCAGCGGGCAGGGGAGCTTGCCTACGGCGTGATCCCGAATCTCGAAAAGGAACTGACGGAGGCGGAAAGCCAGGATGGCGCCAGCGCCAACCCGATGGTCCAGGAAGTCGTGACCCCCGACAACATCGCCCACATCGTGTCTCGATGGACCGGCATTCCGGTCGACAAGATGCTGGAAGGCGAGCGCGACAAGCTGCTCAGGATGGAAGACGAGCTGGCGAAATGGGTCGTCGGTCAGGGTGATGCCGTGCAGGCCGTCTCGCGGGCGGTTCGCCGTTCGCGCGCAGGGCTTCAGGATCCGAACCGGCCGATCGGCTCCTTCATCTTCCTGGGTCCGACCGGGGTCGGCAAGACGGAGCTCACCAAGGCGCTTGCCCGCTTCCTCTTCGACGACGAGACCGCGCTGATGCGGATCGACATGTCCGAGTATATGGAGAAGCATTCGGTCGCCCGCCTGATCGGCGCGCCTCCCGGCTATGTCGGTTATGAGGAGGGTGGGGCGCTGACGGAATCGGTCCGCCGCCGGCCCTATCAGGTCGTGCTGTTCGACGAGATCGAGAAAGCGCATCCGGATGTCTTCAACGTTCTGCTGCAGGTGCTTGACGATGGGCGTCTGACCGACGGTCAGGGGCGCACGGTCGACTTCAAGAACACGATGATCATCATGACCTCGAACCTCGGTGCGGAATACCTGACCGCACTCGGCGAAAACGAGGACAGCGATGCGGTTCGCGATCAGGTCATGGAAGTGGTGAGAGCCGCTTTCCGTCCGGAATTCCTGAACCGCGTCGACGAGATCATCCTGTTCCACCGGCTGCGCCGTTCGGAAATGGGCGCGATCGTCGACATTCAGCTCGAAAGGCTGCGCAAGCTCCTCGCGGATCGCAAGATCACGCTCGAGCTCGAGGACGATGCACGCGTTTTCCTGGCGGACAGGGGCTACGATCCGGCCTACGGCGCTCGCCCCCTGAAGCGGGCGATCCAGAAATACGTGCAGGATCCGCTGGCCGAAAAAGTGCTGCAGGGCGAGTTCCCGGATGGCTCGGTTATCAAGGTCGTTGCCGGTTCAGACCGTCTGAACTTCAAGCGCGGGGCGGGGGCGAACCAGGAAGCCGCGTAAGCCTCGCATTCCGACAGCCAAAAAGGCCGCCCTCCGGGCGGCCTTTTTTGCGAGTTCGCGATACCGTCGATGGGTCGGCTACTTGCTTGCGACCTCTTTCGCATCGTCGCCGAGAAGCTCGTCGATGCGTTCGCGTTCCTTCTCGAACTTCGCCAGCGCCTCGCCCCCGAGCGATTTTCCTCCCGGCAGCCGGATACGCAATGGATCCACCTTGTTGCCGTTGACGATCAGTTCGTAGTGGAGGTGCGGGCCGGTGGAGAGGCCGGTCGTTCCGACCCAGCCGATCACCTGACCCTGGACGACCTTCGTTCCCGGCTTGACGCTTTTGGCGATCGCGCTCTGGTGATTGTAGGACGACACATAGCCGTTGGCGTGGCGGATCAGCGTCTGGTTGCCGTAGCCGCCGGAGTCCCAGCCGGCCTTCTGCACAACGCCGTTTCCGGCCGCGATGATCGGAGTGCCGCGCGGAGCGGACCAGTCGACGCCGGTGTGCATGCGCGAGAAGCCGAGGATCGGGTGGCGGCGCATGCCGAAGCCGGAGCGGAAATGGCCGTTCGGAACGGGATTGCGCAGCAGGAACTGGCGGATGCTCTTGCCGTCCTTGTCGAAATAATCGATCGAGTTGTCGTCCGGATCCTGGAAGCGGTAGAACCGCGTCTCGGCGTCGCCGAATTTGGCGTTGACGTAGAGCAGTTCCGAATCTTCCGTTGCCCTGCCGCTTTCATCGGCGACCGAGAAGAAGGCTTCGAGCGAATCCGTCGGCTTCAGCTGAGCCTGGAAGTCGACATTGCTCGCCAAAAGCTTGACGACCAGCGCGATCATGTCGGCGTTCATGCCGTAGGAAAGGGCCGCACGGTAGATGCCGTCGTAGACCCTCGGCAGGTCGTGGCCGCTGGAAATCACCGGCCTGCCGGTGTCGTCGAAGGCAGCCGCTACCGCTTCGAGCTTCGCCGGCTCGGCGCCGGGAATGAAACGGCCGCGGTCGTCCACTGCCATGGTCAGCACGTGCCGGCTATGGGAATAGATCGTGGCACGGACGATCTTTGCTTCTTCGCCCTTCTGAATAATGCCGATGCGCAGCACGTCGCCGGGGCCGAGTTCCTTGGCGCCGAGCGCCTTTTCGAGATAGCCGGCCGCGTCTTCGGCCTGGGCCTTGGCATATCCCGCATTGATCATCGCCGTGGCAATGGGTATGGCGCGGCGCACCGGTATGATGTCGTCGGCGTATTCGACGCTTTGCTTCGTGATGTTCTCATAGGAGGAAACGCTCATGTTCTCCTCGACGACGCGCGCGGCGAGGCCCTGCATCAGGTCGAGGTTGTCGGCGTCGGAAGCGAAGCGTTGCGGGTCGACATAGAAGAGCGAGGCGACCTGGGTATTGCCTTCGGTCAGCACCGAGCCGTTGGTGCGGACGTTTTCCTCGACCTCGTCGAGCGACATCGAGGGCCCGAGTGCGAAGCCGCCGCCGTTCAGCGGAAAATCCACGGTCTTCAATGCCACCTCGGACTCGACGTCGGAGCCGTAGATCGTTCCGGTCTTCACCGGCGGCGCTTCGGCGTCCGCCTCATCCGTGGAGAAGATCGCCAGCGGGTCGAAGTCGGGATAGGATTCGGAAGTCTGGTGGTTGGCTGCAAGCGCCATCTTGACATGCACGAAGGGCTGGCGGCGCACCACCTCCTTCTCCCCGTCATGGATCATGGTCGAGACTTCCATCACGGTCTTGTCGGCTGGCTTGGCAACGATGTTGGGAGAAAGAACGCGATCTCCCCGTTTGGCGGCGCCGACCGGCGCCGACGGATCGAGCGCGGCAAAGGCTTCCGCCGGAATCGCCAGTTGCTGCCGCCCGTCGAGGGCCGCAAAGAGCGCCACGCCCATAAGAAGACTTGAGGTAATGCCGGTCAAGAACGTGCCCGAGAGCCAGCGCATCGAGATCTCGCGCCGGTCCGGTGCGCGACGGCCGTCCGCTAGGATCGGCGGGTGGTCGCCAAGCGAACGAAGCATGTTCTTATCGCTGCTCATGCAGGCTGGAGGCCCCCTAAATGCTCTTGCCGTATGCTTATCGTCGATACGTTGCGCGAAGATGTGCATCTTCCGTTTACGGAAGTCAAATCGCAGCGCAGGGCTGGCCCCGACGCGGCGCCTCCGGAACGAAGCGGCGACGTTCTGGGTTAGATCGGTCGATTGTGAAGAAGTAAGGGCGAAATTATGTATCCACAGCCCGAGGGACGAGCTCCAAAAAGAATCTGCGCCCCGCAAAACCCTGCTTTGCCGGGCATTGTCAGAAAACTGTCATTTTTTTTGAAGAACCC
>NZ_JCAXDX010000050.1:0-680 GCF_059758575.1 Sinorhizobium sp. GQ132
CCCAGGAGCGAAAGCCAGATGCTGACCTCTGAAGTCAGATCACGTGGCTAACCGAGAAAATTAGAGCTACATCGGAGTCCAGGTTACATTAATTCTTACGCCTGCGCGAGATGAGATTCATCGCCGTCTGTATTTCGACGTTATGAGCTTTTGCTGGTACTTCTTTTTGCTAGCTATGCCTTTTGGACGGCAAGTATTACAATGAGGGTGGTAGGGCCAAAGAGGTTATCGGCATCGCAGTAGCTTCATTGCGATTCCAAAAAGACCGCTCCGATGATCTTTCGGACCAAGCCCGCCTAAAGCCACTCAGGCTCTTTTGAATGCGCGTCCAGGCCGATCAGGCTTGTCACAGACCACCTGAGGATTTGAGAAACAGGGGCAGACATTATGGAACGGCAGCATGAAATTCGAGTCGAGACATATGAGGACGTGACCACCCATGAAAAAGAGTTACTCGGCCGCATCGCCGCGCGGCCAAACGGTGGCCGCCTCTTGCTGATGGATCCCAGCCGGCTGCTAAGTGAAGTCGGTGTCTTCCTATCGGAGCGTGCGCTTGCCGAGTGGGATCACGCCAGTGGCGGCTTCTTCAGTTCACGAGGGCATGGCGGCACGTACGACGTCCTGGCCGCGAGCGACCCGGCAGCCGCTCGCTCGCGTATACGTGTCAGGGCGCTCGTCTT
>NZ_JCAXDX010000051.1:0-641 GCF_059758575.1 Sinorhizobium sp. GQ132
TAGGTTTCTGGCGCTCGGTCAGAACTTCTGCTTTGCCCGCTTCGGCATAAAGTAGGTTCGGATATTGACGAGTGCTTCGGCGACGTCAGCAGCATCCTGGCTTGTCACTTTCCGTTTTGCCTCGCCGAGCTTGCGGATGGGTGCGATGATATCCCCAGTGACGGCATGACCACGAAGAACCGGCTGCCAAAGCCTCGGCGCGTATCCTGTTCCCAACAAAAAGCAGAGGTCCCAATCGAAGATATCAAAGGTCTGATCATCGATCCGGGTGAACCGGGGCCGGTGGTCTTTCGGTGTTTCGGAAAGGCTAGCCGAGATGCGGTTATATTCCGCAACAATGGTCTGTACGGCCCGATGCTCGGTCGTTTCCATCGGCAGGTTCAGGGCATCCGGACCGGTCAGTTCCGGGATCCATTTGCGTGGGTCGATGAACTTCGGTCCGATGATGAGAGCCGTAAGATAACCATCGAGACCGCTCATTGACCAGATTGGCGATGCTGGACGGCGTGCCCTGATAAACGCCTCGAACGCCTCATCATCAAGCTTCGGTCGTGCGGTCGTCGTCCCCTGGCTGTTCTGTGTCATGCCGCCCGTCGCTCCTGACGTGCAATGGCCTCGCGTTCGGCCTTCCAGGCCCAGGG
>NZ_JCAXDX010000052.1:0-623 GCF_059758575.1 Sinorhizobium sp. GQ132
GTGCGGCCGCCTTCGCGGATAGCGAAGCGCAGCTTTTCTTCCATCGCGATCGGCACGATCAGCTCGACGTCAACCGTGACGTTGTCGCCCGGCATGACCATTTCCGTGCCTTCCGGAAGCGTCACGATGCCGGTCACGTCCGTCGTGCGGAAGTAGAACTGCGGACGGTAGTTGGTGAAGAACGGCGTGTGACGGCCACCCTCTTCCTTCGTCAGGATGTAGGCTTCGGCCTTGAACTTGCGGTGCGGCTTGACCGAACCCGGCTTGCACAGAATCTGGCCGCGCTCGACGCCGTTGCGGTCGACACCGCGAAGCAGCGCGCCGATGTTGTCGCCGGCCTGGCCCTGGTCGAGCAGCTTGCGGAACATTTCAACGCCCGTGCAGGTCGTCTTCGTCGTCGGACGGATGCCGACGATCTCGATTTCCTCACCGACCTTGACGATGCCGCGCTCGACGCGGCCGGTCACGACCGTACCGCGGCCCGAGATCGAGAACACGTCTTCGATCGGCATCAGGAACGGCTGGTCGATCGGACGCTCAGGCGTCGGGATGTAGGCGTCAACCGCAGCCATCAGCTCGCGGATCGCGTCTTCGCCGATCTTCTTGTCCGAATCCTCAAGCGC
>NZ_JCAXDX010000053.1:0-608 GCF_059758575.1 Sinorhizobium sp. GQ132
GGTCGTGAATGCCGGCTGTGGTTCTTGATCATGACGGTGTAGCGGCTCTTGCGTTCAACCAAGGACGTGACGTTGGCGTTGCCCAAGTCACGCTGGAAGATCAACAAGTCGCCTTCCCAGTGACCGAACTGCGAACGATTACCAATGAAATCAGGACGTTGCGATATCCTGCAGGCAGCAGGAAAAGTGCCGTCGCGGGGTTTCCTCGAGCCGCGGGGGCGGCGTTTGCGGCGGCCTTCCGCCAGATGCTGATGGAGTTCCAGCGCCTGATCTTCCTTGCCATAGATGAAGCGATAGATCGTCTCGGTGCAGACCCGCACGGCGCTCACGCCATCGGCGAGCAGACGACCGGCAATCTGTTCCGGTGACCAAAGTGCCTTCAGCTGCTCGAT
Source organism: Sinorhizobium sp. GQ132 (assembly GCF_059758575.1). NCBI lineage: Bacteria > Pseudomonadati > Pseudomonadota > Alphaproteobacteria > Hyphomicrobiales > Rhizobiaceae > Sinorhizobium > Sinorhizobium sp. GQ132. The sequence continues at coordinate 393 of NZ_JCAXDX010000053.1, forward strand.
CACCAGTTCGCGCAATTGCGGGTGCCGCACAAGCTTCCTCAAACGCTGCCGCCGCTCTTTGCGGATATCGTCAGCAACGGTCGGGAAGTAACCGCTATAGTCGGGCAGCTCGCGATCGTGGAAGGTGTTGCGCCTGATCTCACGGTAAATCGTCGATCGATGACGACCAAGTTCGCGCGCCATTTCTTTGATCGGCACTTTGCGTTCGACAAAGTG
>NZ_JCAXDX010000054.1:0-534 GCF_059758575.1 Sinorhizobium sp. GQ132
CCCCGCACCGACGCGGTAGACATCATCATCAAGTCGGTCCGCTTGATGCTGAACCCTGGTACCAACCAGGCTGTCCTGATGCTTGGAGTGGAAGCAGGAGTGGTGCGAATCGATGCCGAGGAGACGCGGTTCACGAGCGGCGAACTCCACGTCGGGCTCGAGTTCGAAAGTGGCACGCTTCTGGCCGTTAAGCCGAAGAGCCTGTCACTCCACGGCGTAGGGTCAACCGCGACCGACTTCGTCAACCGCGCCAACCTCGAGGTTGACAAGCTGCTCGACACCGAACGTGACCAGCGTGTCGAACTTTTTCCGGAGATTGACGATCAGGCGAAGCTGATGCTGATCTTCAGTAAGCCGCGCGTCATCGACAGTCTCACGGTCGGCCTCTTCCTCGGCGACGGCGACCCAACTCAAGTCGAACGGGCGATTGCCACTGGGCGGTCCATCAGCTTCGCCCTTGCAGCCGACTTCGTGAGGACGAACATTCTTTGCCGAGCATTGCTGAGTCCCTCAGAGCGCGACCCCGCCTGGACC
>NZ_JCAXDX010000055.1:0-534 GCF_059758575.1 Sinorhizobium sp. GQ132
CGGAGAAGCTGATCTTCATCGATGAAACCGGCCTTTCCACGAAGATGGCACGTCTGCGCGGGCGTGCACTGCGAGGCGAACGTTGCCGGGCCGGCGTACCGCACGGGCACTGGAAGACAACGACCTTCACTGGCGCCTTGCGCCTAACCGGAATGACCGCACCGTTTGTCTACGACGGCGCGATGAACGGCAACGTCTTCCTGGCCTATGTCGAACAGGTACTTCTGCCGACCCTTCAGGCCGGGGACGTCGTAGTCATGGACAACTTGCCAGCACACAAGACATCCGGTGTGCGGGATGCCATCGAGCGCGCCGGGGCCAAGCTTATGTTCCTCCCGCCCTATAGCCCAGACTTCAATCCCATCGAGAATGCATTCTCAAAACTGAAAGCCATGCTGCGAGGCCGCGCGGAGCGAAAGATCGATGCCCTGTGGGACGCAGTCGGCGCCTTGATACCCCGCTTCACTCCTGACGAGTGTGCCAACTACTTCAGGGCTGCCGGGTATGACCCGGATTGAACAGGATCTGCTCTAG
>NZ_JCAXDX010000056.1:0-534 GCF_059758575.1 Sinorhizobium sp. GQ132
TTCCGCACCGACGCGGTAGACATCATCATCAAGTCGGTCCGCTTGATGCTGAACCCTGGTACCAATCAGGCTGTCCTGATGCTTGGAGTGGAAGCAGGAGTGGTGCGAATCGATGCCGAGGAGACGCCGTTCACGAGCGGCGAACTCCACGTCGGGCTCGAGTTCGAAAGTGGCACGCTTCTGGCCGTTAAGCCGAAGAGCCTGTCACTCCATGGCGTAGGGTCAACCGTGACCGACTTCGTCAACCGCGCCAACCTCGAGGTTAACAAGCTGCTCGACACCGAACGTGACCAGCGTGTCGAACTTTTTCCGGATATTGACGATCAGGCGAAGCTGATGCTGATCTTCAGCAAGCCGCGCGTCATCGACAGTGTCACGGTCGGCCTCTTCCTCGGCGACGGCGACCCAACTCAAGTCGATCGGGCGATTGCCACTGGGCAGTCCATCAGCTTCGCCCTTGCAGCCGACTTCGTGAGGACGAACATTCTTTGCCGAGCATTGCTGAGTCCCTCAGAGCGCGACCCCGCCTGGACG
>NZ_JCAXDX010000057.1:0-522 GCF_059758575.1 Sinorhizobium sp. GQ132
CTTAGTTTAGACAAGTTGCATAAAAGGGAGGAACACCATCATGAGCGATCCTGTCGCCGTTCATCAAACCCGCGAGACCGTTTACGCTCCTGATCTCTCGGCACATTCCGTCATCAACGAAATCTCTTGGGGAGCGGTGCTTGCGGGCGTCGCGCTCGCGCTTGCGGTCCAATTTCTGCTGAACCTCTTGGGCGTCGGCATCGGAGCCGCCGTGATCGATCCGACAACGAACGATAACCCAAACCCAAGCACTTTTTCGATCGCCGGCGGTCTCTGGTTCGTCGTCTCTGGCATAGTTGCGGCCTTCGTCGGCGGATATATCGCCAGCAGGGTTTCCGGCCGCCCTAGCAAAACGACGGGAAGTTACCATGGGCTGACGAGTTGGGCCGTCACGACATTAATCGTTCTTTATCTCCTTACCACCTCCGTCGGCGCGTTGGTGGGTGGCGCCTTCAGCGGACTGAGTAGCATCATCGGGGGCGTCGGCAAGACTGCCGCCACAGTCACCTCTGCCGCCGCACC
>NZ_JCAXDX010000058.1:0-518 GCF_059758575.1 Sinorhizobium sp. GQ132
GCGGTGCCCATCCAGGTGCGGCCGGTGACGAGCTGGAACGGCCTGGTGGCAATCTCCTGGCCGGCGCCGGCGACGCCGATGATCACCGACTTGCCCCAGCCGCGATGCGAGGCTTCGAGCGCCTGGCGCATGACCTTGGTGTTGCCGGTGCAGTCGAAGGTGTAGTCGGCGCCGCCGATCTGGTCGGCACCGCGCTTCGTCAGGTTGACGAGATAGGGCACGATGTCGTCGCCGACCTCCTTCGGATTGACGAAGTGGGTCATGCCGAACTTTTCGCCCCAGGGCTTCTTGTCGTTGTTGAGGTCGACGCCGATGATCATGTCGGCGCCGGCAAGGCGAAGCCCCTGGATGACGTTGAGCCCGATGCCGCCGAGACCGAAGACGATGGCGGTGGCGCCGATCTCGACCTTGGCGGTGTTGATCACTGCGCCGATGCCGGTGGTGACGCCGCAGCCGATATAGCAGATCTTGTCGAAGGGGGCGTCCGGATTGACCTTGGCGAGCGCGATCTCCGGCAG
>NZ_JCAXDX010000059.1:0-511 GCF_059758575.1 Sinorhizobium sp. GQ132
CTGGGAGGGTCGTGAGCCTAGGTTAAATCGACGGAGTTCAGCGCACGGATTGGCGCGCATGTTTGCAATCAACGCGTCTGAAATGAAGAAAAAAGCAACCTTTGGGTGAACAAACAAATACTCAGGCTTCTTTCCGGATCGTCAATTGTAGGCGGGCGTCGCGCCGGTGCCGAGTACGTCGGCGGCCATCCTCTGTCCGGCCCGACACGAAGCCTGCCGCAAACTATCGACAAAAAATGACAACTACGAACGAAGAGTAAGCGGTGCATTGACCCCGTCTGGCGATAGCGGGTTATCGAGCTTATTCGTGTGAGCTCACGGAATGAGCTTGGTATGAATTGCTATGTCTGAACCTATGTCCGAACATAGAACGTTCCATATGATCGAAGCCGTTGCGGGTCGTCTGGAGGGCGCGCCGCGAGAGGTTCGACGCTGGTCAGATGAGTTCAAGGCTCAGGCGGTAGCTGAGAGCATGGAGCCCGGTGCGAGCGTTTCGGCGATAGCGAGGCGC